>JBEIGU010000088.1:0-16986 GCA_040381765.1 Leptolyngbya sp. | reverse complement strand
TGTCTCATATAACCCAAAATGCAGTATCAGTATGAGATTAGCCGTGATCACGGATGAAGAACCAGTAAATCTGCTCTTGCTTCAGAAAGTGAGCAATCTGTCTGTATCGTAATTAGCCAATTAAGATGCGATTACCCTGCCGGAGTAGCCAGATGACCAATTTTTCTCAACAAGTACATTGCCCCAACTGCGGCCACTGGGCCGAACGCTATCACCTCCAGGCTGACCGCCTGGTGCGCACCCAATGCTCTGCCTGTGACTATCTTCTGATTAGCTGTTCCCTGACGGGCAGGGTGATTGAGGCCTATGCTCCGGGATTGTTCGTAGGCTCAGCCTCCTAGATGGCGATCCAGGGAAACCGATTAATTTTGCGGCAGTGTTTGCTACCGGGGGCGCCCAGTCTAGTAGATATCGGGTTAGCGGAGGGGCAGATTGCGGCCATCGCCACCGATCTATCTGGTTGGGATGATCCTGAGGTGCAGGTTCTGGCAATTGGTGGCAAATTAGTTAGCCCGCCCTTCGTGGAGTCCCACATTCATCTAGATTCGGTGTTGACGGCGGGCCAACCCCGTTGGAACCAGAGTGGCACCCTGTTTGAGGGTATCGATATCTGGCGAGATCGCAAGGCAAGTCTCACCGCTGCCGATGTCCAGGCCCGCGCCCTGGCTGCCCTACGCCTGCAGGCAGAGCAGGGGGTGTTATTCGTCCGCACCCATGCCGATGTCAGCGAGGCTAACCTGGTCGCCCTGAGGGCCCTGCTGGATCTGCGCCAGGCGGTGCAGGATTGGATCACGGTGCAGGTGGTGGCCTTTCCCCAGGATGGCATCTACAGCAGTGCTGGCAATGCCGAACGGCTAGAGGAGGCCCTCCGCCTCGGGGCCGATGCCGTTGGTGGTATTCCCCATTACGAGTTTACCCGGGAAGATGGGGTCCGTTCCGTGGAGTACATCTTCGATCTGGCCCAGCGTTATGGCCGCCTGATCGACATCCATTGCGACGAAATTGATGATGACCAATCCCGGTTTTTAGAGGTGGTGGCGGCCCTGGCCCTGCGATCGGGGCTGGGCCCTCGGGTCACCGCCAGCCACACCACTGCCTTTGGCTCCTACAATAATGCCTATGCCCTAAAGCTGATGGGTCTGCTGGAGCGGGCCCAGATTAACCTGGTCGCCAACCCCCTGATTAATATCACCCTACAGGGCCGCACCGATAGCTACCCCAAGCGCCGGGGCCTGACCCGCGTCAAGGAGCTATGGCAGCGGGGCTTAAATGTCAGCCTTGGCCACGACTGCATCCAAGACCCCTGGTATAGCCTGGGCACGGGCAATATGCTGACGGTGGCGGCCATGGCCCTCCACCTCTGCCAAATGACTGGCCGGGAGGAAACCGCGGCCTGCTACGCCATGGTCACTGATAACGGTGCCCTGACCCTCAACCTGGCGGATCAGTACGGCATCGCCGTGGGTCAACCCGCCAACCTGATTGTTTTAGACGCCGATAGCCCCTACGATGCCCTGCGCCGCACCGCCACCGTTACCCATGTGATTTCTCGAGGTCGGATGTTGGTGGAGACCCAGCCACCCCAGGTGCGTTGGTCAGAGGAAATGATTACCAGTTAAGGTTAAGGGAACGGGTAGAGGCGGAGGGGCTGAGGGCCGCCAGGATCTGTCGACCGTAGCTGCGATGATGGATGCGGCTATCCAGCAGGGCCACCATCCCCTGGTTGAGTCGCACTGGCCCGATCGCCCGCTCCAACTCCGCCATGGCGGTGGGAAATAGGTAGAGGCGGAACCAATCCTGACGGTGACGTTTATGGAAAGCAACCCGTCCCGCCACCAGGGGATTTTCCAGGGAGGGTAGGGGCAGGGTGGCCACGATCAATAGATCGGGCACCGGTAGGGCCAGTCGATGTTGCTGCCAGAAGCACCAACTGCTAACCAGGATTGTATTAGCCTCCAGAAATGGTTGCTCCAGCTGTACCCGAGAGCCAAACTCCGCCGCCAGGGCGGTGGCTAGTTGCTCCTTCAGGGGCAGATCGTTGACTAAAATCACCGTCGGTCCCTGGCGGGATGGTTTAACACAAACTAACAGGCGACGAATTTCAGCCTGGAGGTGCTCTTGGAATTGGGGAGTATTGGGTAGGGGGAGGTGATCTGGCAGGTAGAGTCTCAGGGCTTCGTACTGGCGGGGGGGGGAGAATTTCAGACAGGTCAGGTCATGCAGGCCCAGCCGTTGACGAAAGATATCGGCATTGCTCTGTTGATCAAGGGCCGCCCCAATCAACACCACCGGTTGCTGTTGCCACACCCGGGCCAGACGGAGGGCGCAATCCACCGGGGCGCAGTGGAGGGTGATGCGGCCAGAGGGGCGGTCCAGGGCGAACCAGAGTAAATGATCGGGGGGAGTGAAATGATGCCAGAACCGTTGCCAGGTGACTGGCATGATTCCCTGGCCAGGATCAACCTCCAGGGCCGTGAGCAGGTCCTGCAACAGTTGACACTCCCCTGGCTCCAGCAGGTGACAGTGGTAGGGATTGGGGGGATGCTGAAAGGCGGCGTAGGTGAGGGCCACCTGGATATCCCCCAGCCGTTGACGGTGGTGAGGGTAGGCCAGTCCCAGCTGGTGCCAGTCCTGGGGAGTCAGGGTAGTGGTGAGCTGATCCGCTAACCACAGCTCCAAATTATCGGCATCGTCTACCAGGGTGGGAATACCAGGAGGAAAGCGATCTCCCTCCCCCAGGCGATCGGCGAGCCACAGCTCAGGACTGGTGATCAGTAAACCCCTAAAGTCAGGATGGGGCCACCTAGCCCCCACCTGGATGGGTTTAGGTAAATTCAAGGTTTCCTGGAGTCGGGGCAGGTCACTCAGCAAAAGGCGCTGCTGAATCCCCGGGGGGGCTACCAAAATAGCCGGTTCTGGCCATAGTAACAGGGCCACCAGGTAACTCAGGCGATAGTCTCCCTGGTAGGCCGACAGCCCTCCCACCTGCAGCAGGGCGCTGCGCTCCAGGCGCAGGGCCCGGGCCACCAGCCGCGCTAAGGTAAGATGGTGGGGCCAACTGGCCTCGCCACAATGACGCAAAAATTCCCGTAGCTGCTGGTGTACCTCGGCCTCAATCACAACGTCAGAGCGATGGTGAGAAGTTAAGCTTTTATTGTCGCATAGATATTCTGCCCACCCATCTAGCCGGGGCAACCGACCTTTCCTGGTAGGGGATCGGCCCTGATCGATGGGCCCTGCTTCCCTGATCATCTGCCCTGAGGATAAGGTGCCATGTCAACCATTGCCATTGTCGGTCTGGGCCTGATTGGCGGTTCCCTGGGGCTGGATTTCAGTCGCCTGGGTCATCGGGTCATCGGTATTGCCCGCCGATCGGCCACTGCTGAAGCAGCACTGGCCATGGGGGCGGTGCGGCAGGGGGGTACCGACCTGGCCCTGGTGCGATCGGCAAGCGTAGTGTTCCTTTGTACCCCCCTGGACCAACTAGGGCCGACCGCCCAGGCCCTGTCTCCCTACCTGGGGCAGGAAAGCGTGGTGACCGATGTGGGCTCGGTGAAAACGGCGATCGTTAAGCAAATGGAGAGTCTGTGCCCCAACTTTGTGGGTGGCCATCCCATGGCGGGCAAGGCGGAAGCGGGGCTGGGGGTGGCCCAGACCGATCTATTTCGGCAGCGTCCCTACGTCTTGACCCCCACCCCCCTGACCCCCCCCTGGGCCCTAGATCAGGTGATGGACCTGGTGCAGCAACTGGGGGCCCAGATCTACCGCTGCTCGCCCCAGGCCCACGATCGCGCCGTCGCCTGGATATCCCACCTGCCGGTAATGGTCAGCGCCGGCCTGATCCAGACCTGTGGCCAGGAGCCTGACCCCGCCATCGGCAAACTAACTCAGGCCCTGGCCAGTTCTGGCTTTCGGGACACCAGTCGGGTGGGGGGCGGCGTCCCCGAACTGGGGACCCTGATGGCCCGTTACAATCGCTCGGCCCTGCTCACCGCCCTGGCTGAGTACCAACAGCAGCTGAGCCAACTCACCGCCTGTATCGAAGCCAGCGACTGGCCTGGCCTCTACCAATATCTGAAGCAGGCCCAGGCGGCCCGGGGGGCCTACCTGGAGGGGAGGGAGGCGCCAGAATGTTAAGGACTGTGTTGATTTTTTCCTCCGATTTTGGTTCGGGGCAGGCTGTCCCGTATGATCATCCGTAAAGTTTGTAAATTTTGCTAAGATTCTGGAGATTCAAACGTGTCTCTTCCGTTATTAAGCTATTCTCCGTCCAGTCAAAATCAACGCGTTGCGGCCTACGAAGTTGGCGGTGACGAGCAGCCAAGGGTCTTCTCCACCGATGACCTATTTGATAAATCCGACATGGATGCTCTGATCGAAGCGGCCTATCGACAGCTGTTTTTTCATGCCTTCAAGTGGGACCGGGAGCCTTTCCTGGAGTCACAGTTACGTAATGGTCAAATTACCGTTCGCGACTTCATTCGCGGTTTGGCCCTTTCTACTACCTTTTACAACAGCTTTTACGAAAAGAACAGTAACTACAAGTTTGTTGAGCACTGTGTCCAGAAAATTCTGGGTCGAGAGGTGTACAGCGAGCGCGAAAAGATCGCCTGGTCTATTGTGATTGCCACCAAAGGTCTGCAGGGGTTTATCGATGCCCTGCTAGACAGCGAGGAGTATCTCTCTAATTTTGGCTATAACACCGTGCCCTACCAACGACGTCGGGTGCTGCCCGGTCGGGTGGAGGGTGAGCGCCCCATCCATATTAAGAACCCCCGTTACGATGCCTACCACCGTAACCTGCTGGGCTTCCCCCAAATTATCTGGCAATCCCAGGTGAAGCGGTTTGTTCCCCAGGAGCAGAAGGTCACCCCTGGCAATCCTCGGATGTTCCTGGATATGGCCCGCAGCATTGGCCCCAGCAGTGCCGCTCCAGCCCGGGTGTCGATTAGCAATATCAACATTGCCACCGCCGTACCCTACCGTCAGGTGTAGATGTCCAACCGCTAAGGCCAGTCCTAACAGCCAACCAAGCCAGGGGGAGATGCTTCGCCCTGGCTTGGTTGTTGCATTAGGGGAGGTGATGTAGGAGACGGGCTTGACCAAATTAACCTTGGCCTACGTCTTCTGGTCAAAGCCATCCCTGCTCAGGGGTCTGGTTAAGGGGCCAAAGCTATAGAACTGGATCTAGTACGGCTATGCTGCGTCGTACTAGGGGTTCCCATTACGCAGCACCTCGGCCTGTTGTCGGAGGGAAGCTGCCCACTCAGTGGATCCCTTCACCTCTATCAGGCTAGCAACCTTTTCCAGATCGGCGATCACCGCCTGCCGCACCGCCAGAGGAATATCCGTCGGTTGATTAATCCGTAGGGATGGATCGTTCGATACCTGGGTCAGTTGGGCCTCGATTCGACCCAGGTAGGCAGGAATCTTTTCGGGGTCACGGTTGATTGCCTCGGTGTAGGTGGAGATCGCCTCTGGGTACTGTTGGTTAGTGGTAAGGGCTTCGGCCTGGGCGTAAAGCACCTCATAGTCAGTGGCGGGCCTTACCAGCAGGCGATAGTCGCCCCCATTGCCGGCGAAGGATCGGCTGACCACGGTATAGGTATCGGTGGCCGGCAATTTGATAATAATCGTGGCACTTAGGCTACCGCCAAAATCATCGTTAGTGGCAATCTCCTCCTGGGCAGAATTACGCAGGGAAAGTATTGGATCAAAGCTTTGACTGTCTAGCTGGATGGTAACGGTGTCCCCGGCTTGACCGCTAAACCTGTGGACGGCCTCCGCCGGAGCGATCGTTCCGACGTCCTCCACCAGGGGTTTTACTCCCGTTTCCGCCCTGACCACCGGGGGATTGAATCCAGCCACGATCAGGAAACTGCAAATCCACAGTACCGCCGAACCACCGCCTACCTTGCCCATCGCCCAGTCCCTCGCCATGCTTTCATCGCAGGTTAGCACTTTCTATCCCTCATCGGGGGTCTCTTAGGCCAGATTTATGCTGCAAACTTCCCATCCGGGTTATTGCCGGCGAGCTCATCGGGAATCTCCTAACTCCGGGTCTGAGCGAAAGTTCACCCGGGTCCGGACTCGATAAATTGGCCGCTGCTGGGACTCGTGGTAGGTGCGCATCAGCAATTCCGCCAGCAGGCCCACACTAAACAGTTGGATGCCCGCCAGAAACAGCACCACCGCCAACACTAACAGGGGGCGATCGCCAATGTCCTGGCGTCCACCAAACTTGACCACCGCTAGATAGATCGCTAGCCCCAGCCCTAGCCCCATGGATCCTAACCCCAGGCCACCGAAGATCTGCATGGGTTGGGTCAGGAATTTCTTCATAAAATACACCGTCAACAAGTCTAAACAGACCCGTAGACTGCGCCCCAGGCCATATTTACTGCGGCCAAACTGACGACGGTGGTGCCGCACTCTTACCTCGGTGATGCGAGCTCCCTCAATAAAGGCCAGGGCGGGCAGAAAACGGTGCAGTTCGCCATACAAATTCATATCCCGCAGTACCTCGGCCCGGTAGACCTTGAGGCCACAGCCGTAGTCGTGCAGGTGCACCCCCGTGACCCAACCAATCAAGCGATTAGCGAGCTGGGAAGGGAGGCGTCGAGTCAGGGCCCTATCCTGCCGGTGTTGGCGCCAGCCGCTGACCAGATCAAAGCCCTGGTCTAGCACCCCCAGGAGGCGAGGAATATCCTGGGGGTCATTCTGCAGATCCCCATCGATGGTGACAATCACCCGCCCCCGGGCATGGTCAAAACCGGCGGCCAGGGCAGCGCTTTGGCCGTAGTTACGGCGCAAAATGATCACCCGGAGGCTGGGGTAGGTGCGGGCTAACCGCTCTAGCTCCATCTCTGAGCCATCGGTGGAACCGTCATCAATGCAGAGAATTTCGTAACGGTAGCCCAAGGGAGCGATCGCCTGGGTAAGACCCGTCAATAGGGGCGACAAGCTTTCCTCCTCGTTCAGCACCGGCATCACCACCGAGAGATCAAGGCTGGGGTCGGCGGCTGTGGAGGACAGGGGGCGATCGCAGGGAGAGGTCATTACTAGGGTGGGCAAGTAGGGGGCACAGAGCCGATGCCGCAACGCTGGAGCAGTAGGGCCAGGAGGGCGGCCAGGACTTCCGTCAGAGTGCCCACCAGGCGATAGAGGGCCAGACCCGCTAACTTCACTTCAGAGGGTAGCCCAACGGGCAGCAGCCCAAGGGCCACAGCTTCAAACACCCCGACACCGCCGGGGGCTCCTGGTACGACTAAACCAGCTAGCCAGGCCAGGCTAAAGCGACTCATCAGCAGGGAGTAACTGTCCAGGTCCAGAGGGTGCAAAGACCGAATCACCAGGATAAAGCCCAGCCCCCGCAGGAGTACAAAGACAACCTCCCCCCCCAGGGGTTGTAGGGGATAGCGTTGTAATCTTACTCCAGGGTTGATCTGTACTTTGGTCTTAAGTCGCAAGAGCAAAGCATTAATCCACCTGGGTTGAAGCCCCACCATCACCCCCAATAGGATTAGCAAACGCCACGGCCAGTAAGTACCAGGGTAGGCCAACCCTACAATTAGGGCAGCAGCAGCCATGATCAGGGGTTCAAGTCCTACCGCCAGGCCGGCATGGGTAATATCTAAACCGGATTGCCGTAGGGCCTGGAGCCGACCATAAAAGTGCCAGATGTTGCCTGGCAGGTATTTCCAGATATTGGTACGGAGATAGACCAGGGTGATCCAAGCACCTGGAACCGGCTGCCCCAACCACCGGATCAACCAACCCCAAACCCAACCAGACCAACTATGGGCTACCAGGGTAATGGCCCCCGCCAGCACCACTAAGACAAAGCTCGGAGGGTGGCTCACCAGGTTAATGACCTTGCCCCAGTGCTGCCATAGGCCATAGGTGACAAAGGTGACGCATAAAACCGTGGGTAACCAACCCAGATAGGTCTTAGCCCAACCCAATCTTAATGATCGCCTACTACCCAGGGCTAGTCCTCAAACTCTCAAACTACAGCAGTCACAAGCCCGGTTAGTGCAAGACTACAATGCCATTGACTAGAAGCTAGGTTCACCTGGCAGCCTGGAACTAAACAGTAGAACCTTGGGCAAAGGCCATCAAAACTATTAATAAGCTAGGGTCTCGAGGGTTTCCCTCAGGTAACGTCTGACCAGGTAATCGAGGGAAAGGGTATCAACTTCAGGGTCAGACAGCTCACCTTTCCAGCTTTTAAAGCCAGAGCTATTGGCAATAGCACACTTGAGGCTGTACCAAATACGAGCATGATCTGATAATTGCTTAGGGTCTGCAGGGTGAGAAGGTGCCATAGATGCCTAGATAGTCCTTAACAGAGGGTTCTGACGGTAAAGTGGTGGGAAAAACCTGGCAAGTAGTTTAGAGGCTCATCACGCAAATTGAATTACTTTAACCATAGCTTAGTTCTCTCCAACCGGTTGTTATAGAAAGTACAATTTCCTCTAGGTAGATCGGGATAGCCCCACTCTAGGGCCGATGGCTATTGTTACAGCTTCGCAGGGAGGATATATAGCGGATTTCACTCGGGTGAAGTGCGATGTGAACACCCCCCCTGCCCCCACTTGCCAAGGGGGGATACAGCGTGAAATTCATACAGCCAGGCGCTGGGGGGTAGGACTGAGCAATGGGGTGTCTCACTCTATCGAAAACCGATATAGCAGAGACCTACCTAGAGCAGGTGCCCTGTGATTAACCCTTGAGCCCGCAGGACAGATGTTACGGATATTACTGATTATCCGCCATCGGTCCCTATCACCAGGGGGGGACTCTAGTCGTGGCAATCAGACCATGCTCAGGGTACGACGCTTGGTCATCATGCGGAAGGCGTCGATAATATCTCCCTCCCGCCAATCATTAAAGTTGTCAATACCAATGCCGCACTCAAAGCCAGAGGCTACTTCCTTGGCATCCTCCTTCATGCGCTTTAAGGAATCCAACTTGCCGGTGTAGACTACCTGACCGGCTCGCATCACCCGTAGGTTGCAGTTGCGGGTAACCTTGCCAGACAGCACATAGCAACCGGCCACAGCCCCCTTTCGAACCGGGAAGACCGCCCGCACCTCCACCTGGCCCAGACCCTCTTCCACCATTTCCGGTTCCAGCAGCCCCTCCATGGCTCCCTGGATATCGTCCAGCAGATTGTAGATAACATCGTAGTCACGCACATCTACCCCCAGGCGATCGGCGGACTGACGAGCGCCGGGGGCAAGGGTGGTGTTAAAACCAACAATCACAGCACCACTAGCGGCGGCCAGATCGACGTCGGTCTCACTAATTTCCCCTGGGGCCGCCAGCAGCACCCGAATTTGCACCTCATTCTGAGGCAGTTGTTGTAGGGCCGCGAGAATAGCCTCAATCGAACCCTGCACATCAGCCTTGAGCAACAGGTTGAGATCCTTCAAATCCCCTTCCTGGGCCTGGGCTGAAATAGTATTAAGAGTGACTCGTCGTGAAGCCATGGCTTGCTGCAGTCGGGACATGCGCTGTTCGGACAGACGCTTGTCGGCGACGGAGCGGGCAGTTTTTTCATCGGGGTAGACCTCGAACTCATCCCCCGCCGCCGGCACATCGTTCAGACCCAGGACCTCTACTGCAAAGGAGGGAGTAGCGGCCTCCACCCGTTGTAGTCGGTCATCCAGCATGGCCCTAACCTTACCCAAAACCGCCCCCGCTACGAGGGAATCACCCACATGCAGGGTACCGTTTTGCACTAGCAGGGTGGCGACGGGGCCCCGGGCCTTATCCAAATTAGCCTCAATCACCGTACCGCGAGCCCGACGATCGGGGTTGGCCTGGAGGTCTTCCACCTCTGCCACCAGGACGATCATTTCCAGTAGGGTCTCCAGGTTTTCACCGGTGATAGCACTAACCGGCACCATAATGGTGTCACCACCCCACTCCTCCGACACCAGACCGTACTCCGTCAATTCCTGCTTAACTCGTTCCGGTTGGGCGGTTTCCTTATCGATCTTGTTAATCGCCACGATTAGGGGCACCTCGGCAGCCTTGGCATGGCTAATGGCTTCAATGGTTTGGGGCCGTACTCCATCATCTGCAGCTACCACTAGAATGGCGATGTCCGTGACTCGAGTCCCCCTGGCCCGCATCGCAGTGAAGGCTTCGTGGCCAGGAGTATCCAAGAAGACAACCTGATGGGTCTGACCGGCATGTTCCACATCGACGTGGTAGGCGCCAATATGCTGGGTAATACCACCGGCCTCTCCCTGGGCCACCTTGGTCTTGCGAATAGCATCCAGCAAACTGGTTTTACCATGGTCAACGTGTCCCATAATGGTGACCACCGGCGGACGCCGCTGAAGGCTTTCCAGGTCCTCAGCGTCTAGCATCTCTGTAACCTTCTTGGCCTCAGATTCAACTTCACTGGTTTCCACCAGCACCTCAAACTCTTCCGCCACCATTTTGGCGGTATCAATATCGAGGGTTTGATTGATATTGGCGGCAATCCCCTTAAAAAACAGAGATTTGATCAGCTCAGTTTCAGGCACCATAATTTTTTCCGCCAGCTCGTGCACCGTCAAGCCACCCGTGAGCACAACGATTTCTGGCCGTTCTTGCTTGGGGGCGGCTTCTCGACGATCGCGGCGACCTCGACCACCGCCGCCATCACGCTGGGGAGGTCGATGGCTTTTTACCGTCGGGCCAGTGGGCTTGGCCCCGGGCATGCCCTTGGGCTTGGGGGGACGAGCCAGGGAGATGGACAAATTGCTCACCTCTGCCCCTTGCTCCTCATCGCCCTCCAGTTCTTCAACTAGAATCGACTCGATGTCCTCATCTTCATCCAGGAGGGTTTGGCCCCGACGCTTGGTCTTGCTGACCTTAGCGGATTTCTCTCGTAATTCCAGATCATCATCTTCCTCTTCCCGTTCCTTGCGCTTATGGCGGGGAGGAGAGGGGCGCCGTAAGCGCCCTTCCAGATCAAGATCTGCTACTCCAAGCACAGAAATGGAATCTTCCTGGGTGTCTATTGTGCCCTTAGCGGTGGCGTCCTTAGACTCTGGGGTAGGGGGCTCGGGTCGCCGGAGTTTGGGCTTTGGTTTAAGGAGCAAGCTAGACTCCTCGACGTCCACTTCTCGAATGGGGATGGTGGGACGGGGAGGGGCACCGACGGTGGAAACCGGCTCTGAGGATTCTACCCGCTTAATTACCGGCCGTACTGGCTTAGGTAACTCTAGGGTGGAAGTTCCTCCGGAAATGGGTTCCAGGTCCTGTGGAGCGTCTGAAGAGCTACGGGTGGAGGGGGCAGTTAGGCGGGGACGTTGACCCACCGAGGTCGCAGTGACTTCCGTAGCCCCCGAGGGGCCAGCCATGGCCGGTCGAGTCGCCGCTATGACTGGTTTGGGTTTAGGCGTCTCTACCCCACCAGGCTGGATCGGCCCTCGCCGGGGGGGTGGCAAAACGGTTTCTGCGCCCGGTAATTGGGGCTTGTCGACTGGGTTGACGGTTGGGGATAAAGCCTCAACCTCAGTCAGATCAGGCTCAACAGGCCGCTCCGGTTTGGTAGGCGTAACCCGGTGTCGACGAATTTCTAAGATTTGTTGTTTTTGTTCTGGCCGGGCCGCTATCTTAGCCAGGTGGGGGCGGGGCCGATCCGGTCGTTGGGAGGGAGATGGCTGGCGAGCAGTTTCAGCAGCGGCTCGAATTTGATCAGCCTCGGCCTCAGCAATGGTACTGCTGTGGCTTTTCACGGCAATACTCAGACGATCGCAAATCGCCAAAATGTCTTTATTGTCCAAATTGAGTTCCTTTGACAACTCGTAAATCCTTACCTTGCCGCTGTTCATCCCGTTCTCCCTAGCTCGTCTATCTCATAGATTCAACCCGCTTTGTCTCACCAAACGACATCGAACCATTCTACTGTTAAGTCAGTGTAGCGATTCTCTGGTTTCAAGAGCAAGGCTAGCCCAGCAATTTCTAGGTTTTCCTAGGGTTTTGGCTGAGTCTGGAGCCAACCTCTAACCGATCCCAGAGCTGGGCAAATAGGGGAGTCGGTATGTTGGCCCGCAGCGATCGCCCCAGGTGATTTTTCCGTTCTGCCCGGCGCAAACATTCGGCCCTAGGGCATAGGTAGGCAGAACGCCCCATCCCCTGATCGAGGTGAACCGTACCATCAGGATGGCGACGAACTACTCGCCAAAAATAAGATTTGGGCTCGACCTGGCGACAACTAATACAACGGCGATAATTGGGGGGCATAGGCTCTCTGGCCAAGGGGAAACAGACTTAAACGGCCGGTATTAGCCAGAACCAAGGTGAGGGTGGGGGCAGATGGCCCCTGACCTTACTCTAGCAGTTATTCCTCCTGATCGGCGTCGATCTCCCCAGTTGTGCCCTCCTCCAGGATCTCCTCCTCCTCCCAGGTGTCACCATAGGCCGCCCGTTCCTCCGCATCGATTTCCTCTGAGGCGGCGGCTAGGGCGGCTAATTTAGCCTGGCGGGCAGCCTCAGAGGCTGCCGCGGCCTCCGCCGCCGCGACCTCCGCTGCTAGTTTAGCGGTCTGTAACTCCCTGAGTTTGAGATCCTCTTCGGCGTGGTCATACCGGGCGGAATCCTTAATGTCAATTTTCCAACCGGTCAGGCGGGCTGCCAGTCGTACATTTTGCCCCTCTTTACCAATTGCCAAACTGAGCTGATCCTCCGCCACCAGAACGTGGGCCTGGCGTTCCTCTGAATTAACCAGGCGGACCTCATCCACCCGGGCGGGGCTGAGGGCGTTGGCGATGTAGGTGGCGGGGTCAGGGGACCAGCGAATCACATCGATTTTCTCCCCCCGCAGTTCATTCACCACCACCTGAATACGAGAACCCCGGGCGCCGATACAGGCCCCCACTGGGTCCACATCTCGCTCCAGGGTATCCACGGCAATTTTGGTGCGGGGCCCGACGGAGCGAGAGGGGGGGTTAGCTTCGCGGGCTACCGCCACAATCCGAACGATTTCGTCTTCGATCTCCGGCACTTCGTTGGTGAATAGCTCCACCACCAGGGCGGCATCGGCCCGAGAGACCAAGAGCTGAGGACCCCGGTGGGAGCCCTCCGACACCTTTTTGAGGGCAACCCGAAAGGCGGCATTAGCCCGGTAGTTATCGTTGGGAAGTTGGTCCCGCTTTAGCAACTCCGCCTCCACCTCAGGCTGGCCTAACCCACTGCTCACCGCCATAATCACCGATTGGCGTTCGAACCGCAGTACCCGAGCGGTGAGGATCGTTCCCTCCAGGTCCTGAAATTCCTCCTGGACCAAGCGGCGCTGCTGATCCCGCAGTTTTTGAGCCAGCACCTGCTTGGTTTGAATCGCCGCCATACGACCAAAATCTCGTTGGTCAGGGGTGACATCCAACACCACCGTATCCCCGGCCTGGGCTTCGGGGGCTACCTCCCGCACCTCCGCCAGGGCAATTTGGTGATCCTGGCTGGTGATCTCCTCCACAATGGTTTTGGTAGCCAGTACCCGAAACCCCTGTTCGCCGTACTCGTCGACATCCAACTCAATGTCAAAGTTATCAAAGTAATCTTCGTCGAAGTGACTACCCATCTGTTGAGTGCGTCGGTAGCGTTCGTACCCCTTCAACAGGGCTTCCCGGAGGGCATTTTCCACCGCATGCTTGGGCAAGTTGCGCTCACTGCTGATGGTATCGATCATTTGCTGTAAATTGGGCAGGTTCACCAGGGACATACACTCACCTTGTCACGCTATGAGATTGTTAGAAACGTTAGATGGCACTTGCCAGAAGCTGAGGGGTATCTACCCCTGATCAGGGCTCTGGTTACTGAGATCCACCCGTTCCACCAGGGAACGGGGTAAACTCACGGACTTGCCACGCTGACTGAGGACCACAGCCTCTTGATCACGGCGCAGCAGTTGCCCGACCCAGGTTTGCTTACCCCGGTGGGGCTGGTTCAGTTGCACTTCCACCATGAACCCCTTAAACACGGTGAAATCCCGATCGCTCTCCAGCCGACTGCCCACCCCAGGGCTAGATACTTCCAGTACGTAGGCATTAGCCAACAGGCCCGATTGATCGAGGGCCACCTCCAGGACCTGACTCATTTTTTCGCAGTCCTCCAGGCTGGTGTCGGCTTGGTCCAGGCGCCGCACATCCACCCGCAGCACCGGCGGAGCCTGATCGGTGTGGAAAACGGCCTCTACCACCTCCAGACCCAGGGGCTGGGCCAGGGGACCGGCTAAATCCAGAACAGGGGCAATGATCGGATGGGACATGGGACTTAGGGACAATAAAAAAGTGGGCCTTTGACCCACCTCCCAGAACATTACTGTTTAAGGAGCCTCCACCCTGGGGACGGAGACTCCTCCATCTTAGCGAATTCTGATACCACTGGCGCAGTCCATAGTTTGTAACCAGCAATTGTAAATTCAAAAATTCTAGGGGCTGAAACCCTTGATACCTCGTTCAGATCAAGCTCCATGGATGGGCGCGAATCGGCTGAAACGGCCTAAACTGGTTCTGAATTTATTTTTGCTGGTTTGTAACATAAAGGTTTAGCTCTGTTGGGGTATCAGCGCAGGCCGGGACACACCGATAAACAAGAAATTCAAGAGCCAGTGGTCAGGAGGTAAGCAGGCTCCTCAATTCTGACTTCTGGTCACTGCCCCGATAAAATGTCTTGTCCGGCGTGTTACCCCTATCAATCCTGAGGGGTAGGGTGGCCTGAGACAGATCGCCCCACCGGATAGTAGCTGGCCACCAGGGCGATCGCCAACCACCAGAGGGTGCTGATCTGGGGTCGGTACATCACCGTGTCGGCGATGCCCTGGCCTAAAATCCCCGCCACACTGGCCACTGCTGCCATCAGCCAGTAGCCATGGGGATCCTGGCTTTGGCGCAGGCGCTGCAACTGCTGCCAGCCCTGGTGAAACACCAGTAGTAGCACCCAGAGAAAACTCAGTAGACCGAAAACCCCCCCCTCCACCAGCACCTCCAGAAACACCGAGTAGGCACTCAGGGCGGTATAGCGAGGCAGTTGGTAGAGGGGATAGACCTGGTTAAAGGCCTGGTTGCCGGGGCCAATACCCAGGATGGGGCGATCGCGGATCATATGCAACACCGCCACCCAGACATTCATGCGAAAATTGTTGCTACTATCGGCCCGACCGGCAAACAAACTCAGGACGCGATCTCGCAGGGAGCCCACCGAGAGCACCGCCAGCACCACCACGGTAGTAGCCCCCCCCAGCAACAGGGGCAGGGCCCAGCGCCGCCAAAAGGGAGGGAAGGTCACACTCCAGTACTGCACCAGCAGGGCCAGCAGCAGAAAACCACCGATTAAAAACCCAATCCAGCCCCCCCGGCTCAGGGTCAGCACCAGGCAGAGGGTACTGATCACCGCCGTCACCAGGGCCAAACCCTTAGGCAGCCAGCGGGGCCAGGCAAACAGGGCAGCGGCGCTCAACATCACCGCCGGGATCAGGTACCCCGCCAGTAAATTGGGGTTCCCCAAAAAGCTATAGACCCGGGTGGCGTCCGCCAGGGAGGAATTGACATCCACCCAGGTGGCCAGGGCGGTGGCGCCAAAAAAGTATTGCCGCAGGCCGTAGACCGAGACTGGCAGGGTGGTGAGTAGGTAGGCTAACACCAGCCCATTACGGCGCTGGGGATGGCGGGCCACCCGAGCCACCAGGGCAAATAGCAACAGGTTTAGGGTGAGTTTAATCAACCCCGCCAGGGCTGCCCCCCGCACCGGCGACAGCACCGTGGCCAACCCCATCACCCCCCAGTAGATCGTCACCCCCAGATGGATGGGAGTGAGCCCCCCACCCGCCTCATCGGTGACCGTGAGCAAAAGCCAAAAAGCAGCCAAGGCTAGCAACAACACCCCAATCAAACTGGTGGAGACGTAGGGCGCCAGGGCGTAGAGGGTGATCACCAGAAGTAGCCCCAGCAGATCCCCCCAGGCCAGCAACCAACTGCCCTGGCGCCAGCGTCGTAGCGGCCCCAACAGGCGGTGGAGCACACTCACCTGACGCCACTGATCCAGGGCAAAGGAGGAGAAGGTGAGCTGGCGCCAAAGGGAGCTAAACATGGGCGAATAGGGTCAGGAGGAAGGCTTTTATATCTTGACATAGGATGGGAGGGGGGAAGGAAGAACGAAAAAAGAAGAAAGAAAAGGGAGTAGGGAATGGGGAGTGGGCGGAGAGTGATGCCGATATTCGCTGGCAACAGCGGTTTAGTAATTATCAGCGGGCCTTTGCCCAGTTGGCGGGGGCGATCGCCCTGGCCCAGCAGCGTCCCCTCAGCCCCCTGGAGCAGCAGGGGTTAATTCAGGCCTTTGAATTTACCCAAGAATTAGCCTGGCTGGTGATGAAGGATTACCTGAGCTATCAGGGCATTACCACCATTACCGGTTCACGGGATGCGATCCGGGCCGCCTTTCGCCTGGGGTTAGTGGAGGATGGGGAGGGTTGGATGGATACGATCAAAAGTCGGAACCAGGCCGCCCACACCTACGACGAAACCACCGCCAACGCCCTGGCGGCGGTGATTGCCAATCGTTACCTGAGGCTGTTTAGGGACTTTAACCAGCGGATGCAAGCCCTGGTCAGGCACTCGGGGACAGAGGGTTAACCATGGCTCGATTTGGTTTGTCAGAAACTGTGATTGAACAGATTAATGGGGTGTTGGCTCAAGTTCCCCAGGTGGAGGCCGCGATCATCTACGGTTCCCGGGCTAAGGGCAACTATACCCCTGGATCGGATATCGATCTCACTCTGATGGGATCGGAGCTAACCGAGGGTCAACTGCTGCAGCTAGAAACCTGGCTGGATGATTTGTTGTTGCCCTATAGCGATGGGTAGCAAGTTAGACTCTGAGACCTTCTGTCAAGAGGTGGCTGGAAGGGCGTAGATATAGGGACTGAAGTCAAGGTTTTTCGGCGGTTTACGGACAGTTTTGATAACACCGAGGTCTCGGTTTTCAGGCG
>JBEIGU010000087.1:0-17081 GCA_040381765.1 Leptolyngbya sp. | reverse complement strand
GCACAGAATACTGTCTTTTGTAGCCTCCTGTGGATCTAAGTCTAATTTTTTCTGAATTTGGGCATTTTCAAGCTCTTGACCCATATGGATTTGGATATGTCTGTTTTTGTCTATACCAAATTAGATGCGATTACCCTGCCAAACTCTTGAGGCTGCTGCCGGTTTCCGCCTGCCAGCAAAAGGGGTGGTGGGCAATGAAGCGAATCAGGCCGATCAATCGCTGGAAGGGCTCCCAGTCAGAGTAGGCATGGGGGTTAACCGGGCCCTGGCTGGGGCGATCGGCGGGCGGTAGGGTCAGGGGTGCGATCTGGGGGCGGGGGCTGAGCAACCCATTGGCCTCTAGCCAGGCCAGATCCTGGGCGATCGCCACCGGGTTAGCATAGATCTGCCCCCGCTGCTGGGCCAGCACCCCACAGACCTCCGCCAGACTATCTAGATCAGGGGATGGCGGGTGCCCCAGCAAGCCGGTCAACTGGTCCGGGTCTTGGTGGTGCAGATCTCCCAGGCCGGGGTATTGCACTAACAAACTGATCAGGTGCAACAAGCGGTCAAAGGCCAGCAGGCTGGAGTAGCGGTGCCATTGCACCTGGCGATGGCCCGTGCGATTGCGGCGATTGGTGGGGCTGCGGCCCAGTTGCTGCAACCGGTCCGCCAGGGTATCTAGCCCCTGACGGGGGTCGAGGGCATAGAGGGCGATAAACCCCTCCGCCGCCTGGGGGGGAAACTGCTTCAGGGCCTGGTAGAGGGCCTCGATCACCTCGGGGGCGACGGCCCGGGGGCGCTGACGATTCCACTCCAGACAGGTGGCCAGGGGAGTGGTGAGGTACCAGCCCACCCAGGTCGCCTGCAGCGGGGCCAGACGCTGGAGTAAGGCCTGGCGCCAGACCCGCCGGGCGTTGGTGGCGTCGTAGATGACAGTCTGCCCCTGATCAAGAGCCTGGCGGACCTGGGCTTCTACCATCGCTTCAATCTGGGGCCAGGGCCCCTGGATGGCGGGATCGCCGTAGAGTTGCTGGCGAATCTGATCGGTGGACACTAGACAGCTCTGGGGGATGAGCTGGTGCAGGTGGTGGGCCAGGGTGGTTTTGCCACTGCCCGGCGGGCCAATCAGCATATGGCAGAGGGGAGGGGAAGCCATGGTCAGGGATGGGGTGGGGTGTTTTCATTTTAGGCAGGGGGCGGACAGGGGAGGTGGGGGTTAATGCGACTGACAAAGCAGCGGGGTAATTCTGGATAAAAGCTGGTTTTCCTTCCGGGTTTAGGTGGTAACCCTTTGAATAAGGATATTAGGAATACAAATTTTGTCATTCGCATTGAGTTTTCCCTAATCTAAACAGGGATGGGGGATACTCGGGTTAAGCCGCTTGGAGTAAGCGATTGGGTGTCTAGGAAGGGACTGGGCTATGGCTGAGCTATTTTGGCAGGCAAAGATTTGGGGCTTACTGCATGATCCCCTTTTGAAAAGTTTGTATAAGGATAAAGGGCAACCGGGGCTCTGGCAGGAAGTACTGACGCTATTGGGCAACCCGAATCCGTTTAGCCTGAGAGAATTGATTAAAGACGCTGATTATATCGCCGCTGCCAGTGACCGTCCGTCTTGGGACCAGGAGAATCAGAAGGGCTATGTGGACTATAAAGATCCTGATGGATTGTATGTTAGTCACTTGCTATCAGGTAACTGGCAACGGGTGGCGATTGATGGAAAAACTGACGCCAGTCTTCAGCAAGATAAAAGATTAAAGGAGCAAGAAGCTGAAATTATTCGCCAACAGCTGTTTCCGTTATTAGGCGGATTACCTGCCGAAGAACGGCACCAAAAGGCTTTTTGGTGGCTTTGGCGCTGTTTACCTGCAGCTATCAGCCAGCAATTTGGAGACAGTACTGCTTTACTGCCTGCTGATACTCGAATTCCTGATTGTTCAGTATGGAGCCACAATAGCTCTGTATCGTCTTTAGCCGGTTCATTAGTTGGGCTGCAGGCGAACCAAAAATCGCGTCCCTACCTGGTCATTTTTACGATGACTCCGGTACAGGAGATGATTAAGTCTAGTCGGAAAATGCAAGACTTTTGGGCGGGATCGTGGCTACTACATTATCTTTCGGCAAAGGTCTGCTGGAAATGGGCACAAAAGTATGGCCCAGACTCACTCGTTTACCCAAGCTTGTATGCTCAGCCTTTGATTGACAAGTGGTTAGTAGAACGTTGGCCAGACTTTCGCACTTGGGTTGATGAGCCTCTGAAAGAAAGTTTTCACAAGAAACTCTTAACGGCAGGTTTCCCCAATGTCTTGGTAGCTGTGTTACCTGAAGAGGTTGTTCATAGTGGCAAAGGTGCAGTGGGTTGTGCGGAAGGGATATTAAGGGAATCATGGCTAGAACTTGGCAATAAAGTCTGGAATCAGTTACCTGAAAAGATGAAGTCAAGTGTTAATAAAGAGCGTCTTTGGGACGAGTGGCTGAAGCATCAATGGCAAACTTATTGGACAGCTCTACCTTTGGGCAATACATCTCCAGAACCAGAGGGAGCAGATGCTTTAACCCGTGGACAAGGTCAAATCTTAACGCCTGAAGAAATAAACAAAGAAAAGCTTAAGACGACTCGTGATTTTAAGGAAAGATTCTTAGACTGGGCAAATACTCAAAATAAGTTTTGCCAAATAAACCATAGCCGTAACATTCCTGAGAAAGCAATTGATCCATTGACTGCAACATGGAATGCATCAGCTTTTAAGAATAAAGAAACTTGTCCGACACTGGCTGAGCTGACAACTTATAAACAGTTCAATGTTGGCCTGTGGTGGGCTTATATTTTTGATCAGCTTCGACGAAATCTATCTGGAGTAAAGAATGCTCGATCTTGGGAGCTTCCATCTACATTTAGTCCACGGTCTACAATTTCAGGAATAGGACCTGTTTTGCATCCTCAGCAATATGAGTTAAAAACTAGAAAACCTGTAGATTGGGTCTCGGAGTCAGAGACTCGTCAATTTTGGCAACAGAAACAAGGCTGGTTTAGCGGGCAGGAACAACTTAATCCCACAGAAATTTTAAAGCGTGGGCTAGAAAAAGTTCTAGCTGATCCTGATGTTCTTGGCATTGATAGTGAAATAACCTCCTATCCTGATTTAACGGCTGGTGTAGCTGGCTATCTTAAGACGCAAGGACATCTCGATGTTAGAAAAAATATTGACCTAACTCGCTACCAACATTTTGAAAATGCATGTGATTATATCTTAAAAATACAATGGGCTAATGATGCTATTCGTCCTATTAGGGGTAAGTGGGGAATACCTTATATAGATGATAAAAAAACACCTAAGAAATATCATCCTCGTTTGATTCATGCTGGTTGGTTATCAGAGGATGTAGCGACACAAGAAATTGAAGACAAGCAAAACCAGATCAACCATAACAGAGAGCTGCTTGAGCACCAAGACAATAGAGACTCTGCTGCTCTATATAGGCAGAGAATTGATAGCCTCATGGAGGAAATTACAAAGCTGAAAGCAGACTGTCGTTTTGACCTGCAGGAAAAAATTAGCCATTTTTATCCTAATAACAATCCTTCTGACTGGTATGTTCTAGCAGTTGGTGACGGAGATGATATGGGCAAATGGCTTCAAGGAACCAAACTGCAAGCATATAAAGCTTATGTTACTGAGGGATACCCTGATTTTGAAGCGAGAAAAAATTGGGAGGGAGTTGAGGAATTTCTAAACCAGACGAAGCGCATGGGGCCAGCGACCCACGCGGCTCTCTCCCGAGCACTGCTGGACTTTTCCAATCAACTGGTGCCCTACCTGACCGAGCAACGCTATGCCGGACGGTTGATCTACAGCGGTGGCGATGATGTGCTGGCCTACACCAACCTGTGGGAATGGGATGCCTGGCTATGGGATGTGCGTGAGTGCTTTAAAGGCAGTCAAGATCCCCAGGGTGAGTTTGATGACACAGGAGATTACTGGCGCTGGAGAAAGGAAGCGAAGGGTGATCCTCCTGAAAATCTGTCTCCCCGGCCGCTGTTTACCATGGGACGAAATGCCAGCATTAGTTTTGGGGTTGTGATTGCCCACCATTCGGTGCCCCTGGCGATCGCTCTAGAAAACCTCTGGGAAGCCGAAAAGTCTGGTGCCAAGGAATATAGTTTTTCTGATGGCAGAACTAAGGACGCGGTGCAGGTGAGAGTACTGTACGGCAATGGCAATATCCTGAAATCCACAGCGAAGTTTGACACCTTTAATCAATGGAGATCGCTACTGACCTCGGTACAAGACCTGGAGCCTGCCCTATTTGAACAGGCTGCCCAGGTATGGGAACAACATCCTGCACCCCTTGAAGATGCCATCCAACCCTGGGTTAATGCCTTTTGCGATCGCCGTGACTTTTTCAAGACAGACGACGAGGGCAAGGGCAAGCAACGTTTCAATCAGTGCCTGGTCAAATTTCTAGAGCAGGTTTGGCAGATGACTCTGGACACAGACGATGAGCGCGATCGCCAGATTCAAAACTGGCTAAAGCTGGCGGCCTTTGTATTGCGGAAACGGAAGATCCAAATTGGAGGTGTTTGATTATGACGGAAACAACTTCATCGCCCCAATTTTACTGGTATACCATTACCCCCTTGGATGTGCTGATGTTCCGAGATGCCAAACCCTTTACCCCTGGGGAACGGGCCTGGGCGGGTAGTACCTTTCCCCCCAATGGTCATACGATCTCCGGTGCGTTGCGGGGTCTTTTAAGCAGCCGCGATAGCTTCAAAATCAAGGGACCATTCCTTTGTCATGGTCAAACCCTCTACTTTCCCCGCCCGCTCAACCATGTTGGGGTTAAACCCTTGCTTCCCCTGGTTTGGGATGATCACCATCCGTTGAAAGGGCAAATGATCTACGACGAAGGCAAACCCTGTCCGTTGGTTAAGCCCTCCTGGCTTCCAGATAAATTAGAGCCAGATGAGGATGGGAAACAGTCGGTTGATTATCTGCCCTGGGAAGTGATCAACAGCTATCTACAACATGGCCAGATTGAACCGGAGGCCTGGCAAAAGGGTGTGCCCCAACCCTGGACGGTGGAAACCCGTTCCCATAATGCCCTTGAGCCCGGCACTCGCCAGGTCAAGGAGGCCGATGGTTATTTTGTCGAGAAGGCTATTCGGCTAAAGCAGGGCTGGAGTTTGGCGATCGGGCTGGATGCTGAAACTGAGAGCACCATTCAAGAACAGGCAAAAGGACGCGCCTTGATCATGCGCCTGGGGGGTGAAGGGCATCGGGTTATTTTAGAGCGTTGTGAAGTCCTCGGTCAGAGGTGGCAAGAGCTGTATGAAAAATCCCAGCAGAATTTTAGCCATCGGCATCAGGCTCAGCAAAGATCCCTGGCCTACCTGGTTACGCCTGGGGTTTTTGAACGGGAAACCAAGGGCAAAGCCATGTGTCGAGCCTGGCCCTGGGAGTGGAAATTAGCTCATGGGGTCAATAGCAGTCCCATGGTGGGACTGGTCAGTGTTGCCACAGATAAGCCAGTTGCCATTAGCTGTCGTTTACGGGCCAGTAAAGACCACAACAGGCATGATAGTATTCCTGCTCCCCAAGTCTTTGCGGCTGCTCCGGGTAGTGTTTACTACTTAGATTTTCCGCCCAAGATTAGGGGCGATTATCCATTGTTTCAGGATGATCCCCCGCTCAGCAGAACTGGTGAACCTCACAAAGCTGGAATTTGGCGGAAATTAGGCTATTCCGAAATGCTTTGGCTGCCATTTACTGAGCCAGGGGATGAAAATCGCGGCTACACAAACAAAATCCGCCTACGCGGATTGGGGGTTGGAACTTGATGGGCGCTCTCACCCGGCGATTAAAATCGCCGGATCTTCTACAAATTATTACTACAGAACACAGATTTATGAAAACACTAATTATTACAGTTGGCACTCGCCAGGTTGGGTGGAAATGTAAGGATGAAATAGTGCGATCGCTGGGTGCGGATGGCGATCGTGGTCATCCTAAACATATTGACTATCTCTATGATGAATTTGGCTTAGAACGTGGCTACCACGGTGATCAACAAAAACCTGAATTTCGTTGGAGTGTGCGTCATTTGGGAGCGTTAGTTTATCAACACTGTGTCAAATCTCAAGACTTTTCCAATATTGAGTTGTTGATGGATGCCATAATTTTGTCTGGTACCCATCAGAAGGACTTAGACCACATCATTCTCTGGGGTACAGACCAACCAGAAGCAACTCCCTGGAATTTCCGCCGAGCCGATACCCTATGGCTAGCTCAGCTGATGGCTGGCAAAATTCGTCAGCAATATCCCCAAATTAAAATAGATGTCTGGAATCCGGTGGTATCTGTTAATCAGCCCGATGCCATTCGTCAGGCGGTGGAGGATTTTATTTTAGACTACGTCTTGAATCAGCTTGATCCCCAATCTGCTGATCAATTTACCCTAGCTATTCAAACTAAGGGCTCGGCTCCCCAAATTGCCAATGCGCTAGAGATTTGCGCAGCAGCGTTGATGCGCCAGTGTCCGGTGGAACAACTCATTCCAGTAGAACCTACTCCTTTATTTGAAGACAATGGGGCTCGTGTCGCCACGGACTTTAAGACAGTCAATCTAGGTGAGTATTTCTGGCCTGTAGAGCGATCGCGGATCCTATCCGCCTGGGAACGTGGTGACTTTGCCGAGGCTAAGCTGTGGTTGAAAGCCCATCGAGATCGGCACGAAGCTCTATATGAATTGGCGCAACACCTATCCTTAGCCATCAACTGGCAATGGCAAGATGCCCTTAAATCGTTGCAAGGTGATAATTGGCTTGATCGTCCCGCAACAAGACAATGTATATCAAAATCCCAGAGGAACCAGTGGCGGAGTGATATTCAGGCGCAATATCAAGTCAATGAAACCCCCGCCAGTAAATTTCTTAAATTGTGGGAATCTCGCCTGTTAATTCGTCTTCACTTAATTCGCCAAAACTACACGGCGGCCTTTATTCAATTTGCCCAAACTCTGGAAAGATTACTATTTTGGCGTTATCAGACAGAAGACTGGATAAAACAGGGATACGTAAGTCTCCCGTCTGATAAACAAAACTGGGGAGTTAAGAAGTATAAGGCAACCTTCTATGATTTGCGCCTGGGGTGGCAAAATCAGCAGGGCTTGTCTAAGGAGGAGCCTATTTGTCGACAATTAGAAGCCATTAATGAACTCCGTAACGGGGTGATTCATCGCAGTGAGTCTTTAACATTTAAGGAATTAAGAGAAAAAGTATGTCCCAATCATAAAATTGATTGCTCCGATGGGCTTTACGACCAAATGGAAACGTTTTTACAACAATTTTGCACCTCTGAATCTCCGATGCCTGGGCGATCGCTGCTTCAAGACCTCTACGACTGGGGGATGCAACAACTTCAAGTTAGAACGGCCCCATAATTGCCCCAGCCCTGAGGTATCTTTTTCGACGTTTCACTAACTGAGTTTACCTCCAGATAACCGCGATGACCAGACCCAAAATCCTACAAGCAGGCCAATCCTACACCTTCCGCTCTTACTTTGAGATGCCCTATGAGGTCGATCAAATTTTGGCAGAGTTAGGCTACAATTTTGCTAGCGATCTACTAGATTTGCCCAAGACAAAGCAATCTCTGACTCAGTTTGTCCAACTTCAGCAAGACATTCAGGACTCTCTGAAGCTGACTTTACTATCGAGCGAGACATCCCGCCGGGAAGTAATCATTGCTCCAATTTTGCTGGCAGTAGCCCGATTTTGTCAGTGTCAAATCCGCCTGGAATACCCTCTGCAAGTCAACAACTGGTTAAAGGGCAATCTCGACTACCTGTTGCAGGCCCAACAGGGCTTCCTGGTGGTGGAGGCCAAGCATGATGACCTATCACGGGGCTTTACCCAGTTAGCGGTGGAGATGATTGCCCTGGCTGAGGCTGAGGAACAGGCGATCGTCTACGGGGCTGTGACTATTGGGGATGGTTGGCGCTTCGGCAAGCTAGAGCAAGCGACCCGCACTATTACCCAGGATATTTTGCTGTATAGCGTTCCTTCTCAATTGCAACAACTGTTGCAAATTTTGATTGGTTTAATTGAGGCAATGCCCTATGAGCCGAATGGTTGAAGCTATCTATAGGGGTCTTGTAACTTACCTAACCCCCCAGCATTGCCAGCATTAGCATTGAGTCAGCATTGAGTTTGTTATTGATTAAGAACGGAGCGTACTGGCATGATTGGTAATCTTGTTTATTTTTATCTGCTCTCACCTTTGCATACAGGAGGCGCGACCCAGGAAGGTAATCTTCTGGGGATTGCGCGTGAGTCTCACACTAATTTGCCCTATATTCCTTCGAGTACAGTCCGGGGTAAGTTGCGATCTCTGACTCCAGAACCAGACAAAAACCGTCTGTGGGGCAATACAATCGACGATGTCACAAACAGTAGTAGTAGCGATACTAACCTGACTCAAGGCACTCTTTGGATTGGGGATGCATCGATTCTTTGGTTGCCAGTGCCATCCCTCAGTCATGGGGTAGTCTGGATCAGTTGTCCTCTGTTGCTGCAACGCTGGACAAGACTGAACAGGAAAGTAGAAAAAGCCCCTGAACCCTACAGCAATAACTTTGCTGAAGGTAAACCTGTATATCTTAAGGATGCCATCCTCAAATCTGCAACGCTAAAGCCCTCAGGTGATCTAAAGCCATGGATTCCTCGATCAAATGTAGGGAGTATTGATCGGGCCTTGATTTTGCCAGATCAGCACTGCGCCACCTTGATTCAGATGAGTTTGTGGCGGCAGGTAAAAGTCAAGTTGGGTGAGCATAAAACAGTAGATGGGGGTTTTCGCTATGAGGAGGCGATTCCTCCTGATACGCTGATGTATTTCCCTTGGGGTGTGACGTCCCAGGCGAACGGTCAGGCTCAAGATTCACAAGCGAAGTTTAGCCAAATCATGGCTGACAATGACATTTTACAGATTGGTGGACAGGAAAGTCTTGGGCGTGGTTTCGTTCAGCAATGGTCTGTTGATAACACCTCTAAGTCTGTTAATACCATTCCTAAACAGGAGGTAGTAAAATGAGTTTTGATCCACGCACCATTGGAAAGTCTGTTTATCAAGCGTTGCAAGAATTACGAGACGAACAACATCAAAATCAACGCGATGAGGCAAAGCGAAAAGAGCGACTCAAAGAGCAAAAAAATCAGGCAATTGAGCTTTACACTTATATTGCGACTTGGGGATTATTGCGCCTAAAAGCAGAAGAAAAAGCAATTAGTGAGGATAAAAAAGGGAAAAAGCAAGTTGTTCAGGAATACTTTAAGTGCCTTGCAATATTGACAGAGAAATCCAAGCTATCGGGGTCAGATGGGTTGAATATGCTAGTTGATATGGATGTTGATGATTATCTTGGTTTAACAGGTCTGGGATTAGCACTAGCACAAGAATTTAGTTTCTGGGCAAGTGCAGTGTACTGGGATATCAAAGGAGGCGATTGATTATGGTGTTTGAACGTCCGAGTCGTCCTGGTCAATCTCGTCCAAGCCCAACAGCACGTCCGAATTCCAACGAACGATTTACTCAAGGTACGGCAGCAGGCACAGGCAAGCCCAAGAAAGTGATTCCCGATATTAAACGGGGCGGTGGAAATAATGGCGGAAATCGCGGGGGCGGTAACGGTGGTAATGGCAACAATCTGCCCCCAGAAACCTCCCCTTGGTTGAATCCAGCTCAAGCACCAGAAGAAATCCATGCCTCGGCTAGTTTTGTGGAATATTTGCGATGGATGCGATCTCCCGATAGCAAGTACAAAGATCCAACCAAAATACAAATTCTGCAAATGGCAGAGAAGAATGCCGACTATCGAGATCGCTTAATTCAACTCAATCAGCGAACCCAGTTAATAGCAGATGAATCGAATTGTTTTGAAGTGACCTGTCCGTGGCGTATTCGGGTAGGTGGTCATCGAGGACCAGAGAGTATTTTGCTGCCAGCCTTTGATGCCTTGGGGATGCCCTACATCCCTTCTAGCACGTTACGGGGCGTTGCCAGAACCCAAGCGATTCGAGAAAAGCTAAAACTAGGGAGCAATTTAGACTACACAAATAGAGAAGCAGTGAAAGCAGCATGGAAAGATGCAGATCGTCAGGTTGCTGAATGGTTTGGACATTTAGACGCAAAAGATAAAGATCACACCGGCAAAGTTATCTTTTTGGATGCCTACCCAATTGCTGATGTTAAGCGAAAAGGTGGTGGTTTAGCGATGGATATGGCAAACAAGATCTGGTCATGGAAAGGTGACGCACCAGAGTATAAGCCAAATCCAAACCCTTATTTTTCCCTTGAACAGTCAACATTTTTGATCGGTCTGCGCCGATTACCGACTTGTAGCCAGGAGCAGTTTGATCAAATTAAACAATGGCTGATTGCAGGGCTAAAAGCGGGTATTGGATCTCAGGTAAACTCTGGTTACGGCAATCTTCTGAGTGAAGGTATCTCAGAAGTACCCTTCTTCCAGGTTGACTTTATTTTACAGGGACAACTGATTCACGGTCACCAAAGCTTTGACAATGTTCATGAGCCATACGAGCGAGATCGTACAACTGGTCAGTTGCGCTATGACAACGAAGGGAGGCTGAAAGTCAAAGCCACTAGTATTACAGAAATGCGTCCAATTGCCTTTAAGTCAATGCTGCGTTACTGGTTTCGGGCGTTTGCTTTGGGTGTAATACAACCTGAGGATGTGAAATACTGGGAAGCTAAATTATTTGGTGCCATTGATCCACAAACTCATGCTCATGGTTGGGTACGTGTCACCCTTAGCAAGATTGAGAAAATCCGCGATGAAGCTCGACGAAAAGAGGACGACTATGGCGAGTACAAGGGTACGCTAAACCTGAGTTACTCTTCTGATGTGCAAGTTGAACACCGTGAGAAAATTTCAGACTTACTTAAACATTTGACCTGGCTGATGTTTCATCTGGGCGGTGTAGGACAAGGCGCAAGACGACCTTGCTATGAGCGTTCAAATAAGCCTTTCTGGCGGGGATCAGACCTTGAGCCTGATCGTTCTGATTCATTCTGGCAGCTTCCAGGAAGTGTTCAGAAGGCAAAAGTTAAATTTCAAGAGCAGCTTCGAGGTTTTTACACATCCCTGAATGTGCTGCTAGACATGGAAAATAGAATATCTACCTTTCCTAATTTTAGAAATATAGCACAAGTCACTCAACACACCTGGGTTGATGCTGTAGATACTACCTGCAGAATTTTGATTGTTAGTGAGGCTGATGAAACTAAGCCTTATGCTTTGCATATCCTCCATCAGCAGTTTCATCAACTGGAAAAGGAAGCTGAACAACTTAAAAGTCAGAATAAGTCCAGAGAGTTCAAACAAAAGCTATCAGAAGCAAAGAGCCTATGTGGTGGAGCAAAGAAAGATAGGATTCGAGTTGGTTTACAGGAAATTGATCGTGGTGCAATACCATCTCCCATTTGGATAGCAGCTTTTGACAATTATCAGGTTGTCACGATTTTTGGTTCAACACAAAATCCTCGAAAGAAATATGTTGAATCTTTGCAGGGTTCGGTGAAAGTTTTTCCGTTGACATAAATCGAATCGATCACAATTCCTCTCACCCCTCGCCACCCATGATTGCCTCACCCCAACCTCCCCTCTCTCCTGAAGCCTACCTCCAGCTTGAGCAGCAGAGCCAGACCAAGCACGAATACATCAATGGCGTGGTCTATGCCATGGCGGGAGCCAGTGACGCCCATGTCACGATCGCCGGTAACCTCTTTGTCCGATTGCGTAGCCACCTGCGCGGGGGTAGCTGTCGCGTCTACATTGCCGACATGAAGGTGCGGATCCTCGATCGCAATTGCTTCTACTATCCCGATGTCATGGTCACCTGCAACTCCCAGGATCAGGCAACCTCGACCTACAAACAGTTTCCCAAGTTGATTGTGGAGGTTCTATCTGACTCTACTGAGGCTTTTGACCGGGGGGATATCGCTGTAGCCCCGTTAGGCGGGGCGGAGGCGAGTCAGAGCGTCTACCCAGACTTCGCTTTGACCGATCAACCCAGTCCTAAAGGTTCTGACCAAAGCCATAGGTGCGCTGATTACCAAACCCTGGCAAGCCTGGAGGAATACGTTTTGATCAATGCCCGACACCAGCGAATTGAGTGTTTTCGGCGTGATTCCGGGGGGCGATGGTTGCTGCGAACCTACACCCAGGCAACCCCCCAGTTCGAACTGCAAAGTGTGGATTTTGCCGATACCCAGGCGGCCATCTACGAAGATGTGATCCTGGAGTCTACCCCCTAGGGGAGAGGTCATTTTAAACCATGAACAGCATCCTGCTATCCTTCGTCGGCAACCAGGACCCCTTCAGCAAAAACCACACCGAAGGGTCGATCATCAGCCTGGTGCGCTACCTAACAGCCCAAAACCACCCTATCGTCCAGGCCATTCTGCTCCACACCAGCGACACCGCCGGCAACGCCCAGGAAACCCAGGACTGGTTAGAGTCAGAGCTGCAATTGCCATCCTCAGCGATCGCCCTGCAGCCGGTGACCCCTGAGTTCTCCGCCGACCCCATCGATTTGTTGCTGGCCAGTCAAGCCGCCCGCCAGGCCATCCAGACCGCCCTACCCGGCCTGAATGCCACCACCACCCTGGAACTGAATGCCTCCTCTGGCACCCCGGCGATGAAAGCCGCCTGGAGCATCATGCAAGCGGCGGGCTATGCCCCCTATAGCCGCATCTGGCAGGTGCGGAACCCCCAGGAAATCCGACCAGGGCAGGATCGGGTGTTTGCCAACAACGTCAACATCCTCAAGCGAGAGTTTGACCTGAAGGTGATTCAACAGCAGGTGCAGGATTACAACTACCGGGGGGCCCTGATCACCCTCCAGCAGGGGGGCCTGATCACCCCCACCCTGGAGGCCCTGTTGAACTATGGCTTTTACCGACTGGCCTTCGACTTTAACCGGGCCTTCTCGAGTTTGCAGGGTTGTCAAGAGGCCATCGATCCAGAGTGGTGGCAAGACATTGCCCCCCTGCGCCAGGGCGATCGCCGCGCCCTGCTCAAGGAGGCCTACTTTAAAGCCTTGATTCAACTCCAGCACCACCAGTACGAAGACTTTCTGGTCAGCCTATTTCGGCTGCAGGAAAACATCCTGCAATTCTTGCTGGTGGAGAAAATTGGACTGGCTATATCAGGCCGCTTTGGGGAACGGGAACAATCCTGGCAGGCCATTCGGCAGGTGGATCAGGGCCGCCTCTACCAGCACCTGCAACAGTACACCCTCCCCAAGGGGGGATCCCTGCGGCTGGAGGAGGCGATTAGTCGCTATGTGAACCTGGCCATCGTGGAGTATTACCCCCAGTTTGCCCCGGTTGTCGAGTCTCTCAAGGCGCTAAATGACTATTGTGAGCAGCGCAACCACTCCGTGCATAACCTGGTGGGTGTTTCAGAAATTGAGGATGAAGAGACCATGCTGGCCCATCTGACTAGGGTGATGCGCCAGGTGGTGGGCAGCCCGGCAGAAAACCCCCTTAGTCGGTTGAATCAGTACATTTGCGATCGCCTGTAACCAATCTCTCTGCTTTCGTGGCTTCCATTCAAGGCATTTGTCTATGACCTAGCCTTTTTGGTAGTGCAGCTAACTATTCCAGAGTTTTCTTGGAGAATGAATCATAGTCTGGAGTCTGCAATGCTCGGCAAGGACTTTGTAACTATCGATAATATTCTTTATTTAGAACCAAGGATTTATCCACTTTCAGGGGTTTTCCATATCACTAAGGAACCTAACCCAAGTTACCGATTGACTCACTCAAGCATTCAGTGTATGTTCAACAGAGTTTTTCCAACGTTCACAATTTTCAATTTTTGAGCATCGAAATTCAGATGAAAGACAAAGATGAAAAGAATCAAAATGAATCAAAATCTCCTAATTTGCGAAAGAAAAATGATTCTGCAAAGACAGTCATTAGAGTCTTGCAAGGATTAGGTTTAGGTCTAATTATCTATCTTACAATTCCCTTTATTGCGTTCTCTGTACTAGCGGAATCTGCTAAAAATCTGGCATATATGAATATTATATGTCCTGATGAAGATTTAATAACATTTGATCCTAATAGTCGAGAAATTTTTGTATTTCAGCGACAAAATAGACGAGATAAAATCGAATTTGATGTACAATCAGAAAATCGCGTCATTCTTAAAATTTATAGCGCCAAAAATCCTGAAAAGATTCAGGAGATGAATTTTAATATTGAAAATAAATCTACTTATTCAGGAAAAAAGACTATTAATAAATTTACAATAAAACCAGTTCAATTAGAACTCAAGTGTATTCCTAGTAATGATTACGATGAAGCTGCAATTTTAATCTTCTTGACGTTTATTAGCGGAGCGACAGGTAGTATTATCAGCATCTTGAGTCGAATTAGTGACTATCATAGTGATGAGTATGGAGAAGTCTCTGTACCATTTTACATAGGGGTATTTAAGCCAATAATTGGTGGAGCATTTGGTGTTTTTATTTTCTCAGTTTTGGGATCTGGCCTAATTCAGTTTTCAAATCCACTTAATGCAAGTGATAATCTGAGTAATTCTATTAATATAGATAAATGGCTATTCTTTATGGGAATTTCTTTTATTGGTGGCTTCAGTGAGCGTTTAGCTAAAGATATAATTCGGGTAACAGAAGATAGTTTTAAAACAAAATTTGAAAATGATGATACAGAGCAATAGTGCAGATTAAATGTACTCTAAGATAGAACACAAGTTTTATTGAAAATCTTTCTATCGTCTCTTATTAAGAGTAAAAGAGCTAGGGACTTTTAGGAATTTTCCGTACCATTAATTCCGGCCTGCTCCTATCGCCCCTATCAGATTCGCTGATGTTGTTTTACGTGGTTACCTACGATATTCCCTCCAATCGCCGTCGCAAGCAGGTGGCGGATGTGCTGGAGGGTTACGGGCGACGGGTGCAGTACAGTGTGTTTGAGTGTGTGTTGTCGGCCAAGAAGTATACAGAGTTGCAGGCCAGGCTGCGATCGCGGGTTAATTTACAGGAGGATAGTGTGCGGTTTTACCCGTTGTCTCAGCACACCCTGGCTAAGGTGGAGGTGTGGGGTGGGGTGCCAGTTACGGATCCACCAGGGTCGGTGATTATTTGAGGCGGGGGGGTTGCGAGGGATAGCTAAAATGGCTGGAATGACGGTTTCTCGTTCTATCCCTCGATGGCTTGCGGGGCAAGGGTTTGAGGCGGTTTGGCGGGGTGATTTTGGCGGTGAATTGGGTAGAAAATGGCTATCCCTCGCAAACGGGGCTTGAAATGCCCTGCCCGTATGGGTTTTAATAGGGCAGAGTCCCCACTCGCTGGGGATCCCAATTGAATGGAAACCGATTACACTGAGGGAGTTTAGGTGAGACTTGAGATGTCCCCACTCGCTGGGGATCCCAATTGAATGGAAACGAGTTATTGCTACTCAGGGCGAGTAGCTTTTTGATCTTGTCCCCACTCGCTGGGGATCCCAATTGAATGGAAACTACCTTGTTGCTGCCCGGGGACCTACTAAAGTAAAAACCCGTACCCCCTCGCTGGGGATCCCAATTGAATGGAAACTAGAGTCATGCGCTGCCAGCCGGTAGCACTGTTTGCGGTCCCCACTCGCTGGGGATCCCAATTGAATGGAAACGCCTTTGACCACTGAGTGAGCAAGGCCTGTTCACTGTCCCCACTCGCTGGGGATCCCAATTGAATGGAAACACAGCGGTAAATCCAGCACCATTCTTTGTAGCATTAAGTCCCCACTCGCTGGGGATCCCAATTGAATGGAAACTAACAGTCGCCCATCCAACAGTAGGAAGTGGATTCAGCTTTCGTCCCCACTCGCTGGGGATCCCAATTGAATGGAAACTTATGGTCAGGATCAGAGTTGTAGATAGAAAATTCCCAGTCCCCACTCGCTGTGGATCCCAATTGAATGGAAACTGGGCGGCCTCCTTGGGCTATTTTTTACATCTAACGTCCCCACTCGCTGGGGATCCCAATTGAATGGAAACTGGCGGGTAACGGTTGTGGCGGTCAGTGTGGCGGTGTCCCCACTCGCTGGGGATCCCAATTGAATGGAACCCCCCCTTGTAGGGAGATAGCGGAAAGTAGGGAACTTAAGTCCCCACTCGCTGGGGATCCCAATTGAATGGAAACTAGTAGGAAGGTTAAGCTTCATCATCTCTTTTCTCCAAAGTCCCCACTCGCTGGGGATCCCAATTGAATGGAAACCTTAGGCTGGCCAGTATTGCGGTCTAGTTCAGTCTTCTGCGTCCCCACTCGCTGGGGATCCCAATTGAATGGAAACGACGCTTGATAACCCCCGGCATGGGTTCTAGTTCCCGGTCCCCACTCGCTGGGGATCCCAATTGAATGGAAACTGGTTGTCAGTTTCATTTTGTGCCTTTAGCTAGGTTTCGTCCCCACTCGCTGGGGATCCCAATTGAATGGAAACAACCGCTCCGCCAGCTCCCTGGCTAGCCGCCAGTCAGCGGTCCCCACTCGCTGGGGATCCCAATTGAATGGAAACCCTTTAGTTTTTGAACAAACAAGATTTCGCGGAAATCGTCCCCACTCGCTGGGGATCCCAATTGAATGGAAACCCTATGGCAGCAAGGGCCGCCATTTCTACTTTTGCTTGGTCCCCACTCGCTGGGGATCCCAATTGAATGGAAACCTATCAAATTCAAGTTGGCTGCTTAAATAGTCTAGTGAAGTCCCCACTCGCTGGGGATCCCAATTGAATGGAAACTCAGATTTCAGCCCAAATACATTGCAGCGCAAGGGATCTGGCGTCCCCACTCGCTGGGGATCCCAATTGAATGGAAACGCCAAGCTTCCATAAATACGTTAACCGCATATAGTGTCCCCACTCGCTGGGGCTACGGTGTACACACAAGTGATCAAATCTAACCCAATCAGCGACAAACTGCCCCCCAGCCCCCAATTCCGGGGGAGCCGAACCCTTCAAAATCCACCAGAATTGGGGGATTTTGGGGACGCAAAGGACTCAAACGAAGTC
>JBEIGU010000086.1:0-17488 GCA_040381765.1 Leptolyngbya sp. | reverse complement strand
ATTGGCGTTAATTGACGCTGCCAGTGTCCTTTATTTTTAGAACATTCGTCCTATTTGCTGGTCTGATGCTTGTATCCCTGCTAATCCTTGACCGGCCAAGTTAGTTGTCGTCAACCGGCCAAGTTAATTGTCGTTCAATAGCTTGCTTTCGAGCAAAGACAATATGGGACTCTACAAGTGGGCAAGACCCCAGAAGGTTTGGTGGATGCAATAAATTACTTTATAAAAAAATTACACAAACTCAGAATATTTGTAAATTTGCACAAAGTCATCCGGAACATGAAAGGCCAGGAGATTGGAAGCTTTATATTAATGACGTCGCCTATGTATTTTCCCTGTCCCGCTCGCTGCATTAATAGTTTGCGGCGTACGTACTATCACTTAGTCCCGTAAGGTTTGAGTTTTGTTGTTGTTTGATTTTGAAATATGTGCTTCCAGGCTTGAGTGAGTTAATTTCTATTTTTTCTTGCTTAGTAGCCTGAATGGCTTAGTCCTTTGCTTGGGTGAGTTATTCCCAGGCCAAGGCTTTTATCTGAACACCAGTCGCTTTAGGATTAGGGTTAAGTTATGAGTCAGTCTCCTTTCGCTCATTCTCTATTTGCATCTACCTGCGTTGCGGGAATTATTTTTTCCGCAACTACCCTGCCATTCACAGCCTTCAAGTCGAATGTTGTCAATGTTGAGTTGCAAAATCAACCTATCTTTACTTCTGAACTTAAGTACTTGGCTGCTCCATACCTGACTGTTGCTGGAGGTATTAGCATAGCCGTTGGTGTTGGGGTTTTTGGGGTTTTAGGTTGGCGCCACTCTGCCAATAAGCTCGCCGGGTCAGAATCTAGCAAGGAAGACTTGGCTAAAAGTCTAACTGCTTACCAATCTGAGCTTGAGCGTATCAAGTTTTCTGAGTCTCGGCTCCGTACTCAGCAGTTGAGCGCTTTTCTTCAACCCTCAGAATTAGCTTCCCGTGCACCTGAGGAACAGAGAGAGCCTGTTGCGGTAGTTCAACCTCAATCGATAGTAAAACCCCTACATCGTTCAGAGCAGCAACTGGATACTAGCCATCACCTGGCGATTTCAGCGCAACCTAATCCAGCTACGATCGCCCACAGCAAATCCTACACTACTGGTCTAAGCCGACAAATTGTTTCGGAAGTTGAGCATGAACCCTTTGAAAATTTGCTTAGTCAACTGCACCACCTTTCTCGTCAAGTTGAAGACCTAAAGAATAGTTCCAATTCTCGATTAGCTGCCTAAGAAGAAGTATGAAGTCCAGATTTAAGCCTTTAACTTTGTCAAGTAGAAAGCCTAAATCTGGACTCTAAAGTTAACCATTTATCTCATCAAGTTTTCAGATGGAAGTGGTAAATTATCTTCCTTGATAAATGGTAATTCAGTGGGTTGTTCTATTGAACTTTTAGTCGGATCCAATAATGTACGATTCTGCCAACTTACGTCGGGAGCTTGAGGTAAATCAAGTTTGGATGCTTTGACTTTCTGAGGCAAGGGAACTGGTAAATCTTTGCTAGCACTCAGATAGGATTCTCCCTCTGGAGTAAATCGAATCAAATCACTGACCTGATCATTTAATTTATTGGAATTAGAATTAGTTGTATAATCAATAAAATCTTTCGGTTCTACAGTCAAAAGAAAATTTATGGTCTGATCAGGTTCAATTTTATCAGAGATCTCATCTTTATTTGCTTGCCAGCTTTCTTGGTAGTATCCCTCAGAATTTATTTCCCATAGTGAAAGTTCTGCCTGCCAATTTCCACCTTTTACTAGAGTTGTTTTGCGATCAAGTATACCATAGAGCTGGTCTGTATCCGAAGGTTTATCATTAGATAGAAGAGTCAGGCGACGTATCGCAGAGATCGTGAGTTCAGTCTGTTCAGGCAAATCAGCTTTGCCGGACAACATAAACTGACCAGGATTATCACTTTTTCTAATTTGATCAATAGTTAATGCCGTAATATTGGAATCTCCACGGAGGGGAGTTATGAGTTGACTAAATACCTGACTGCAGGCGGTATTTAAAGTAATAACTAGAGCCAGGAATATCGAAAGAACTATTTTTCGCATAGGAAAACTACAGAAACTACAAAGGTCGCAAAGTTATAGTAAAAACCTATTCAACGCTGTTATCGTTTACGGCCTCATGGGTATCCTACTATTAATTCGATTAAATTAAGTAACTCCTTAGTGCTAAATCAACAGTTTTGAGCCTGTAATTACAGAGGCCATCTTTATCATGCCCTTATCTTATAGATTTTTCTACAATTTTCTCTATCTAAGTCTAATCGGGTGTCTTCCAGCTTGTTTAGCGGTTATGGTTAGTCCCGGAATCGCTTATGGATCCCAGTTAGTTAATTCATTTGCTCTAGGGGCAGTTTCAGCCCAGCCGATTGATCGCCCTGAGCTGACTCAGGGTGATTTAATTGCTTTGGAGAAGGATTTATCGACCGATTTAGGCTCCGTCAATGGTCAATTCGGCCCATTAGCTCAATCAGACCACTCCGTTCCCTGGGCAATTGCCCAAATACCTCAGGTTGGTATGGGTGGACAGCCTGGCTTGATCGGCGGACTCACGGCCTACCCAGCGACAGCCTATCCCATGATTACATCGGGTCCTGGTGTGCAGGGCCCAATGCCTCAGCAGGGTGGTGTAGTACCCTGGCAGTTAGTTCCGGGTGCTGGGGGGTACATCCCAACAGGGCAGTCGGCTTTGCCCGCCGGAACTGCCGGGGTGTCAGCCTATGCCCCAGGGGCCGGGATGTTGATGACGGTCTGGATTCCCTATGGTGTGCCCATGGCACCCTCGCCGACAGTTATGCAACCCGGGGCCGGCTCCATGGCCTATTATCCAACGGTTCCCTATGGCCCAACGGCTCCCTACGGGTTAATGCCAGGCTATTGGCCCGGAGCGGTGCCGCCCACCACAGGCCCTATGCCATCTTTGCCAGTCGGTTACCTTCCCCAAGGATCACCGGTTTTACCCCAAGGGTCAGTCTATGGGCCCTCAGCGGGTTTTCCAACCTACCTGCCAGGGCCTGGCATGCCGCCTTGGGGAATGTCTCCCCTCGGCGGCTATGGCCAGCCCCAAGCCTATGGCTATGGGTACTCATCTGGAGCCCCGCTACCGGGGGGTTATGGAGCAGCCGTTCCACCCGGTATGCCGGTTCAGCCCTATGCCCTGGTTGCCCCAGTAACGGCTGCCCTTGACCCCCTGGCGGTACCCAGGTTACCCAACACTGCTCACCCCTCTAGTAATGGGGCTATTCAACCGCCGCCCGTACTTCTAACCAGTGCATCGGTGCCCTTGAATGGCCTTATATCTGCGGGTTCTCCAGGTCCGCAACAGAGCAACGCCAGCCCCTCCCTGGTAGCGCCAGCTACCCTCAGTGCCAGCCCTGCTAGCCCTTCCATGACACCATCTCCTGGGATAACCTCAGTTACCAGTCCTGGGGGACCGGCAGCTTCACAACTAACTTCCCCCAGGGTTCCTAACCAAGCCGTTACAGACTCTAGCCTCTCCGCCGAAGGGTTATACGTTCTGCAGGGAGATAGCTCCTCAGCCCGGGGGCGAGTCTCAGGTTCTCACTTTCTGTCGCCCAATTGGTTGATTGGGGGAGCTTTAGACATCGTCACCGGGCCAGACTTGACCAACGATGACGGTGTGCAGCTAACGGAGTTATACCTGGCGACTGCGATTCCTGCCCTTCCGGGTGTGCAGTTTCGACTGGGGCAGCTTGATATGACTTCTTACTTCGATCGCAACAGCTTTGCTAAGGATATTTCCCGGGACTTTTTCAATTCTACCTTCCACACTAATCCGGCTTTAGTGGCTGGGGCTAATGTGACGGCTTCCCGTCCCGGCGGGTTAGTGCAGTGGTTAGTAACGGATAACCTTAACCTCAGTGCGGCGGTTTTCTCATCCTCTGGTAACTTTGCCGATTTTGCCCTGGATGGCTTGGCGACGGAAGTGGGCTTCCGCATGGGTGACTTTGTCCTGAGGGGAACCTTCGTAACCGGTAACGGCTCTCAGTTTGACGGGGCCAAAGGTCGACTCAGCGGTTACGGCATCAACGCCGAATGGTTTATTCCAGAAGTCAATTTGGGCCTATTTGGTCGTTACGGAGCCTTAAACAGTGCAGCTGGTTCTGAAGGTAACAACTATGTGATTGGCATCAGTGCTCAGGATTTATTTATGCAGGATGATCGGCTTGGTCTGGCCTACGGGCGCAACCTACCCTTGAACTCGATAGATGGGTTAACCCCAGATGTTTTGGAGTTGTTCTACGATTTCGTAGCTCTACCTAACCTACGCATCGGTTTTACTCTCCAACAGCGTAACCAGCTCCAGGATTCCTACGCCGGATTCCGAATTCGGGGAGGTCTGGATATTCTGCCTAACCCTTCCCTACCCTAAGGTGCATCCCATGAATAAACGAATGAATCGGCAGTACTTTGCCCTGTGTAGCTTAACCTTTGCCTTGCTCACTATCTCTGGGCCATTAGGATCTAGCTTGGGTTATCAAGGTTTAACTATAGCCCCGGTCTACGGCCAAACTGCGACGGTGGGTCGGGGTTACGATCTCCTGGCTGAGGGGCGAGTCAATGATGCCATTGCTGTCTTCCAGCAACTAGTGCGACAAAATCCCAAGGATTTAGAAGCTTTGACAGGGCTAGTGATTGCCTACCGCCGGGCTGGGCGCGATAGCGACGCCTTTGCTACCCATCAGCGTATCCTGGTTCTCGATCCTGACAATCGTCTGTCCTTGAGTACTTTAGGATTTCTGGGGGAATTTCGTCCAGAGTGGCAACCCATTGGTATCCAGGCCCTGACCCGGCTATTGCAGCTTGAGCCTAACTCCCTTGAAGCTAGAGCCCAGCGAGCCAAACTCTACTACTTCCAGGGTTTATTCTCCCAATCTCTAGCGGATTATGCGCTGGTGCTGCCAAAAACCTCCGATCTAAATATTGTGGGGCCAGCAGCGGAAGCCCATACCTTTAGCGGCGACTATGCTACTGGGCTGGCCCTCTTTGATCGATATCGCTCAGCGGGCGGAATGATTAGCGGCGATCGCAGTATCGCCTATGCCCAGGCTCTACGAGACAGCGGTCAGGTGGCGGCCGCCATCCAGGTGCTTGAACAGGAGTTGGGGAAATTTACCCGCCAGGCGTTGAGTACTCAACAAATTCGGTTAATTGGAGCCCTGGCCAGCACCTATGCTGCAAATCGGCAGTTTCAAGAGGCCTCGGCAATTATTCAGCCCCTGCGAGGTCGTACCGATTCCCGTTTAACCCTGGCGCGAGCCCTTAGTGCCCTTGGCGATTACAGCCAGCAAGTTGGTTATAGCCAGGAAGCGGCCAACCTCTACATCGAGGTACTGCGCACCACTCCTCACCTGACACCAGGGGGGCGACGGGAGGCTAGTTTTGTGCTAGGCAATTTGCCTGAACATCGTTCCCTGGCCCTACAGCTAGTGAATCAACTGGCTCAGGAACAACCAGAGGAGGCTAGCCTCACCCTACAGCAACGCATTCTAGCTTACCAAATCGGTCAAATTAGCCGCTCCGACTTGGTCCAACAGGTTCGGGCCAGCTTTCCAAACTTACCCGCGGATCTCGTCCAGGTTCGCTATATGGGGCAGGTCCTTAGCCGGTTAGATCCGCCACCACCGGAATTGCTACCCCTTTATCAGAGTCTAGTGGCGGGGGGCGCCACGGAACCCTTCCTATCCTTTCGGATTGCCCAGATTTTCACTCAACAAGGACGACTGGCGGAGGCCCAGATGGCCTTGGCTGGCTATGCTAATACCCCAGCAGGTCGCCGCGATCCTGAAACTGTCCAACTTATGAGGGCGGATCTAGATCGTCGGCAAGGCAACTTGGCCCAGAGTATCCAGGCTTACCAGGAACTGCTGACCACTACCCAGTTGCCTCTGATTCGGGCCGGGGCTATTCAGGGTCTAGCGGCGGTTTATCAAATCCAGGGACGGTTCGGAGAAGCCTTAGCCCTTTACGATCAGTTAATTGCAGCCAATCCCCAGAACTTGGCTTACCCCCTGGGAAGGGCAGCGCTAGCTTATCAGGCCGGGTTAATCACCGAAACCGAGGCCTCAGCCCTATTAAGCCAGGGTATGCAGCGCTATGCCGGTTCTACACCGCCCCAGGAGCTGATCACCTTAGCCACAGTTTTGCCCCCTAGCCCTTCCCGGGCGGAGATTTACCGATCGCTGCTGGCGATCAACCCCGGTAATCCCCAATTACAGCTGCGGGCCCTGCAGGTGCTGGCATCCACCAATCCGGCCCAGGCGGAAGCCCAGGCTGCCCAATTGGTAGCGACCAATCCAGCTGTCCTGGACTGGTATTTTGTGCAGGGGGAGATTGCTCAGCAGACCGGCAATTACCCCCTAGCTCGCCAGAGCTACGAAGCGATTTTGGCTCGCCAACCGAATAACTTTGATGCCCAGCTTGCCCTGGCTGGTCTGGAGTTTCAGTTGGGCAACTATGACCGGGCTGAGTCTTTGTATAAAGCCATTCTGGCGTCGGATAGCAATAATGCGATCGCTCGCACCTCCCTGGCAGCCTTAAATGCGGTGCAGGGGTATCCCCTGGCTGCCCTGCGGCAGTTGCAAGCCTTTCAACAGGAGTTTGCCACCGTGGGGATGAGTAATCCTCAGATTAATCGTCAAATTCAACAGATTCAGGAAGGCTTACTCTTACAGCGAGGCTTCCAACTGCCTTGGGAAAGCTTTTAGCGGATTGTATGCCCCTTGGTGTCTTGACTACGGACGATGTTTTCCATGGAATCTTCTTATCTAGCTGATCTTGATTACCTTACCTTTTCTAGCTAGTTGGCGAACTATGCTGATACCCCTAACTCTCTCCTGGCTATGGAGTGCTGGTTGCACAGCACAGACACCGAGATCTATCCAGCCATTAGCCTTTACAGCAAGGAATTTAGACCCACTGGTCTTGATTCCTCCGCAGCAGGACGGTGCTAGCTTAACCCGCCAGGAATTGCTGGCTGAAAGCTGGGCCGCTTACCGTCAACGCTTTATCCAGGCCGATGGCCGAGTGATTGACTGGGAAGATGGAGCCCGTACCGTCTCTGAAGGTCAAGCCTATGCCATGTTGAGATCCGTGCTGGCCAATGATCCAGCTACCTTTGATCTCACCCTGCGCTGGGCTGAGAATAACCTGAGTCGTTCCAGTCTACCCAATGATGCGGATGGCGCCGATCATCTTTGGGCCTGGAAATGGGGCAAGGCGACTGATGGTAGCTGGGGTATTTTGGATAGTAATTTTGCCAGCGATGCCGATATCGACGCCATTACCGCCCTGATTTTTGCGGCCCGACGCTGGCAACGTTCAGACTATTTAGAATTAGCTCGGCTAAAGTTAGCCGACCTTTGGATTCAGGCCACGGTTACCCTGCCGGTGCTGGGGAAAGAGGCTCCTCGCTATCTGTTACCCGGCTTCCTTTCGACATTCCAACCCCGCCCTGGAGCTATTTATGTTAATCCTTCCTACTTCGCCCCCTATGCCTTTCGCCTTTTTGCCCAGGTTGATCCTGACCGAGACTGGCTCGCTCTAGTAGAGAGCAGCTACGACATTTTGGCTCAGGTTGATCAGCTTTCCCCCAAGGGCTTACCCAGCGATTGGGCGATCCTAGACCTGGCCTCACAAACGTTGACAACCATTCCATCCGACGCTCCCTTGCGTAGCCAGTATGGATTTGATGCCTATCGGGTTTGGTGGCGAGTAGCCTGGGATGCGGCTTGGTTTGAAGAGGTTAGAGCCAAAGCTTTTTTAGAAGAAAATCTACCTTTTCTCAACCAATTATGGCAAGACCAGCAGAGTATCCCAGCCGTCTTGACCCTGTCAGGCAAGGCTTTGGTTGATTATGAGTCTACAGCTCAGTACGCCATGCTTTACCCGGCATTTCAACAGATTGATCCAGCCACTGCAGAAGCGATGTACCAACAGAAACTCTTGAAGGCCTACCAAAATGGTATTTGGGATAATACGAATGCTTATTATGTACAAAATTTAGCCTGGCTGGGTTTGTTCCCGGTCAAATCTGTGCCATCCGCCTGGTTTGAGTCGATTGAGCCGATCTCCACCAGGAATTAATCAACAACACCAGGGCCTGAGGCTCCGCCGATTGGCTCTAACTATTTTGATCTTAGCTATATTCATCAAGGATTAAATTATGCGTAACTGGTTTATAGCAAAAAGCTGGCACCGCAGTCAGCGTCGATTACGAGGACTTGGCCTCTTAGCAGCTGGCCTGTGCTGTGCTTTACTGATTGGGCTGCAGGGGTTAGCGCCGGCTCGGGGACAGTCGGATAACACCGTAGAAAAACAGGAAGATGCGGTTATTCAGCAGTATTCTCTACCTCGATCCAGCCCACCTACACCGGTGGTCAGACCTAGTCCACGACGATCTCCCGCCCCTAGTCAACCTACCACTAGACCGAGTTCACCCCTTCCGAGTCCACAGACTAAGCAGGTAGCACCGACAGCACCGGCCCCGAGCCCTACGTCGCCACCTGAGTCAAAACCCAACCCTAGCCCTAACCCTAAGGCCACAACAACAGCAGACGCTTCTTCCTTAAGTCAGTATGTGCTGCAGTTCAACCGTTCTCCGGTGGTTGGCAATGCTCTACAGATGAACGGCGTCCTATCCCAGTCCCGGCTGGGGTTTACCCGCCCTCGCCATTGGCAAGTAGAGTCTACCAAGGTAAAGATTCGCTTTCGCCATTCTCCGGCTCTCTACGCCGATCGCTCTAGCCTGACTGCCCGCTTTAACAATACTCACCTGGGCAGTGTTCCTCTTAATCGTGGGGCTGATGGTATCGGCAACATTGTCTTTGACGTTCCGGCCGGGCTAGTGCAGGACTTTAATACTCTGACTTTAGAAGTTCAGCAACATACCTCTGAGGATTGTACGGATCCCACTGATCCGACCCTTTGGACTGAGATCCTCCCCGATTCCCAGGTGATCCTGAACTATCGACCCCAGAACATTCCCTTAGATTTTTCTAACTACCCCTATCCTTTTCTAGACCGCCTGGGGCTTGACCCCGATCGCCTAACCTATCTGCAACCTAAAACCGTTGACAGCCTCTGGCTTACGGCTAGCAGTCGTTACCAGGCTGCCGCTAGTCGGATTAGCAATGCCAGAGGTATTGAAACCCGGCTGGTGAAGCAACTAGATCAGGTTAAGCCTGGCGATCGCCTGGTGATTATTGGTACGCCAGCGGATCAGCCTGCCCTAGACTCCCTGGCTTTGCCCTTTGAGATTAAGAATAGTCAGGTTCTGGATGGCAGTGGCAAGCCTCTCCCTCAAGGGGTAGGGGTGGTGATGTTAACGACAGCTGCTAATAACGGTGTTCCAGTTTTAGTTGCCACTGGCAATGATGCAGGGGGAGTTTTAAAGGCCGTACAAGCTCTGGTTCAACCGGCGGATCAAGAACTTCTAACCGGTCAAGCCGCATTAGTTAATCAGGTTTCTGAAGCAGCATCCCCGGCCCCCATGGCCTGGCCTGGTTTTTTCCCTGAGGGCTCTCAGCGATTGCTCCTCAGTGATTTGGAAGTTTCCCCTAACCAGTTCTTCCAAGATGTCACGGTAAACGGGCTACCCGTGCCACCACCAGTTGAAATTCCCTTTCGTCCCCTACCAAATAAGCAATTGCTTAGTGGTAGTAGTTTTACCCTGCGCTACAGCTATGGGCCCGGCATTGACCCCAAGCGTTCTTCTGTTTCTATCTTGCTTGATGGTCAGGGAATTGGTGGTGAGCGTCTGAAGTCTGCTGAGGGTGGCACAGATTCCGTCACCGTCAAAATCCCCCCGGATTTAGTTACTCCATCATCCACCCTGTCCGTACAGTTTTACACCTTCCCCGATGCACCCATTAACTGTGGAGCGTTGCCTGACCAGCCCACGTGGGGCAAGGTACATGGCAACAGTAGCCTACAACTTAATCAGGCCAGTATGGTTCAACTCCCTGATCTGAAGCGATTGCAAACCGGTTTTCCGCTAACAGCTCCCCAGGATCTCTCCCAGATGGCTCTCGTATTACCTAATACTCCCTCCGACGAGGAGATTGGGGTTATGCTGGCGGTCAGTGATCGAGTGGGGCAGTTGAGTCGCGGACCATCGGTGAAGCTAGGTGCTTATACCGCCGATCAACTCTCTAGTGAAGCCCGGCAGAGAAATTTGGTTGGCATCGGCCTACGGGATAATTTCCCACTTCCAGAAATCTTCCAGGAAACCGCTGGCTTTAGTTTGCTGGGTCAGTTTGGGCGGCGACAAAATCAAACCCAGATCCAAACCCTCTCTGACCAGGCTGGCGTCGTGCAATCTCGAGTATCACCCTGGAATCCGCAAGGCGTCTTGCTGGGGTTAACCGCCCAGACCAGCGCTGGTTTAGGGGAAGTTCAGCAGGTATTCCGTCAAGATGCTTTGTTTGCCCGTCTGGCTGGCGACACGGTTCTGATCCAGCGAACCACGACGGAGCCTTCGGTCTACGACCCAGATGATTACCGGATCACCACCCTGACCCAGCATCCTCAGAAGACCATTGACCGCCGGGGTCCTGCCGCCAGAATAGTCGCCTTTCTACAAACAAACTGGTTTTTGCTGCCCGGTGGCATTGTCGGCATAGCCCTATTGCTGTACGGCCTGTCTCAACTGTATCTAAATCGCCTTAGCCGTCCGGAGAGAATCTAATGATCAACCCATCTACCTCTGCAAAATCTGGCTTCCTCCTGGGGCTGGTTCGCTTAATTGACCGCCTACCCACCTGGCTAGAAACTACTTTAGGTGGCCGGAGAGGCCATGCCCTAGTTTGGCTGCTCGGTTTGGCCGTCATCCTGGCCTTACCCTTGATTGTGACACCCCTCCCCCTAGGGCAACAGACCGTGCTAGCCGTCTTTCTGATTGCCGTTGGTTGGTTTTTAGTGCGACTAGAGGAACGCCAGCAAAATCAGCGCATCAGCGAACAACTGCATCTGCTGTTGATCTGGATCAGTATTGTGGTGACGTTGCGGTACCTCTATTACCGCACCTTTAACACACTCAACTTCGACGGCTGGGTGAATACGACCTTTAGCTTGTTACTGTATGGGGCTGAGCTATACGCCATCGCCACCTTAATCCTGGCCTATTTTCAAACGCTGAAATTAAAACAGCGCCGGTCGGTAAGTATGGCTCAGGTGTGTATCGACCAATGGCCACGGGTGGATGTCTATATTCCTACCTACAACGAAGCTATTGACATTGTGCGTAAAACAGCTTTGGCCGCCATGGCCATTGACTATCCAACCAGTAAAAAGGAAGTCTATATTTTAGATGATGGCTCCAAGTTTCCCCAACGGCGGGAAGAACTGCGACAAATGTGTACAGAAGTTGGCTGTCACCTGATGACCCGCAGTAATAACGACCATGCCAAGGCTGGCAACATTAATAATGCTATGGTGCGTACCGATGGGGACTTGATTCTGATTTTAGACTGCGATCACATTCCAACTCGGAATATCCTGCAGGAGACGGTTGGATTTTTTTTAAATCCTAAGGTTTCCCTGGTTCAAACCCCCCACTGGTTTTATAACCCTGACCCCTTTGAGCGGAATCTGTTGACTCAAGGGAAGGTACCGGTTGGTAACGAGCTCTTCTACAAGGTGCTGCAAAAGGGAAATGATTTCTGGAACGCCGCTTTCTTTTGTGGATCAGCAGCGGTAATCCGTAGGAGCCATCTTTTAGAGGTCGGGGGTATTGCTATCGAAACCGTAACGGAAGACTGCCATACCTCCTTAAGACTCCATGCTAAAGGCTATGAGACAGTCTACTATGACAAGATCATGGTGGCGGGTCTGGCCCCTGAGAAATTCTCCTCCTATGTGGGCCAGCAGGTCCGCTGGGCTAGGGGGATGGCTCAGATTTTACGGTTAGAATGGCCCCTGTTCAATCGCAAGCTCACCATTCCCCAGCGGATTTGCTACACGTCGGCCACCACCCACTTTTTCTTTGGCTTTCCGCGGCTGATGTATGCGATCGCCCCGATTGTCTTCCTATTATTTGGGGTTAACCTGGTGCGGGGGTTGGGCTTAGAAATTCTCACCTACGCCTTTCCCTCGATCTTGCTAGCTCTCAATGCCAACTACATTATCCAAAAAGGCGTTAGATTCTCATTCTGGAATGAGGTTTTTGAGTACTCTATGGCTTTTCAGGATGGCTTAGTCACCTTTCTAGCCCTACTAAACCCCAAAATGGGTAGGTTTAACGTAACCGACAAGGGTCTTCAAGTCTCTAAACGCAGCTTTGACTGGAGTTCGGTACGGGGACTGGTGATTGTTGCGGTTCTAAGTGTAGTGTCAGTGTTTTTAGCTCCCTACTGGCTAATTACCAATTTGCAGGATCCGGATGCAGTATTAATTAATGTTGCCTGGTGCATTGTGAATTTGATTCTGATTACCGCTGCCGTTCTCGTAGCCTTGGAACAGCCTCAGCTGCGTCGGTCCCACCGACTAAATCGAAACCTGGTAGCCACGGTCTTTTCTGGTAACAATACCTTGTCTGGCACCACCATTGACATTAGTGAAACCGGGGCGGAAATTTTATTGTCAGACTGGCCTAATCTGCCTGATTTAATCGATATTGAAATTCATGGCGATACTAATAGTCGGGTTTTCCTTAGTGGTCGGGTGCTAAGAGTCAATCCTCGCAGTGATAGGGAAGTATCCATCACCGTAACATTTGAGGGAATGACTCAGGCCCAGCGAGACGCCCTAACACTGGTGATTTTTTCTGATGTTGAGCAGTGGTATTCCCAATTTCAGAATAATGCTGATCGGCCCTTTGCCTCAATTCGATTTTTGCTGACCAGTCTAATGCGAGTATTCCATGATACTCAGCCATCAGAATCAGGTCCGCTATATAAGCAGGTCAAAGCCTATACCCAAATCTATAGTCAGGGGCATTATTTAGATGCTATGGCCTTTGGGATTAACAGTCGAGGAATTCAGGTGGTTTTAGAGCAGAATCATGGTCTTGTTCTCCATCCAGAGATTTTTGGCACCGGTGAACCCGTAGGCCTAATGATTCATACCGATGGCCCCCAACCCGTGCGCCTGGTAGCTCAGTTCGGCACAATTCAGACCTCAGAGACGGCCACGACCCTTGATTTAACCTTTCCAAAAATCTTAGATGTTCAGCAGGGGGAACGCATCAAAGGGTTATTCCAGAGTTTGAAGGAGTATAAGGTTGCTGTGCCTTTAGGCTGACTTCATGTACTGCCCTATCCCCTCCGGGGTACTTCACGACAGGCTCAGAGCGAGCGGTTTTCAGCCCGTTCGGGCTGAGCTTGTCGTTGGCGTAGCCTCTGGGAAGCAGATAGCCTATTACTAACTCAACTGGTTTCGGGTTAAGTTGATACCCTGCATTTGCCAAAACATACGTTGTCCTGCTCGCAGGGGTATAAGGGTAGACTCCGCAAAGGGAATCTCGTCGGGAACCTGCCAGGTAATTTTGGCTAGGGTAATCTGGTCAGTATTCCGTGGAAGGCGGTAGAAATCTGGCCCATGAAAGCTAGCGAAACCTTCGAGTTTATCCAGGGCGGTGGCGGTTTCGAAGGCTTCTGTGTAAAGCTCCAGGGCATGTAGGGCGGAATAGCACCCTGCACAACCACAGGAATTTTCTTTGCTATGCCGGGCATGGGGGGCGCTATCTGTGCCCAGGAAAAACTTAGAATTGCCGGAGGCTGCCGCTTGCAAAAGAGCTAATCGATGCTGTTCTCGTTTCAAAATTGGCAGGCAATAAAAATGGGGACGAAGACCGCCCTGAAAGAGACTATTGCGATTAAACAGTAAATGTTGCGGCGTGATAGTTGCGGCGATATTATGGGCAGAGAGGACGTACTGCACTGCATCTGAGGTGGTTATATGCTCAAGGACCAGGCGTAGTCCAGGGAATCGTCGTTTAAGGGGAATTAAATGTTTCTCGATAAACACCCGCTCCCGATCGAAGATATCCACAGCAACATCGATCACTTCGCCGTGCAGAAGTAAGGGCAGGTCTACTTCCTCCATCGCTGCAAAGACGCGATCGCACTTGCCAATGTCGGTCACCCCCAGGTCTGAGTTAGTGGTTGCCCCGGCTGGATAGTACTTGACTGCCTTGACAAACTGAGAGGCCTTGGCTGCAATAATTTCTTCAGGGCTGGTGTTATCGGTAAGATAGAGGGTCATGAGGGGCTCGAACTGTTGACCAGCTGGAACCGCCGCCAGGATACGGTCACGATAGGCTGCGGCATCAGCGACCGTGCGAATTGGAGGCCGCAAGTTTGGCATGATAATCGCCCGGGCAAACTGACGCACGGTATGGGGCAGAACCGCTTTCAAGGCTGCGCCATCCCGGAGATGAAGATGCCAATCGTCAGGTCGGGTAAGCGTGAGCGTTTGCATGCTTGTTTATCCTTTAGCGACGACTCTCCAAGCCGGTGATCCAGTCTTCCCCCATCTGGATGGTAATGTCGGAGTCCAGGTCCCCTGTGCTTTCTACCCGAGCTTCCCCCACCCCTAGAAACCGTTGCAAAATTTCAGCGGTAGCCATATCCCCCCGCTGGGCAACAATGCGGCTGATCGGCAGGGGCTCGCGCAGACCTTTGTCAAGATGAAGATTGGCGTAGCCACTGTCCCGCAAGGTTTGCATCAAGGCCTGGAGGGCGTCGTCGTTGTTTGTACTATCCTGAATAGCAATGCGCACCTGGCTGGGTTCGGGGGTGGCGGCATCCCGCTGCCCCCCCTGGCCAAAGTACTGACTGACCAGGGTATCGATGTCGGTGTAATGGGGCAACCAGTAGCTGAGTTTAAACTCCTTATGGGTGCTAAAGCTACCCGGCAGCATCAACATCTGCACGTTGGCCCGATTAACCTGGGCACTGTATCCCATCAGAGCCAGGAGTTCCTCCACCGACAGGTTAGTATCCACGTTGGACTGAATCACCGAGAGGATCTTGGGCAGACGGGCAATGGTGGCGGGGTTCACAACCTGTTCGGTCATGGCTCGCATAAACATCTGCTGCCGCTGAATCCGGCCAATGTCTCCCTTGGAGTCGTAGCGAAAGCGGAGAAACTGGAGGGCCTGGTTGCCATTCAGCTTTTGCTCACCAGCCTTGAGATTAATATACAGGTGCTGACTATCATCCTGGTATTTCATCGCCTCCGGTACGGTGACGGTGACCCCCCCCAGGGCGTCGATCAGTTTTTCCACCCCCTGGACATTGATGCGCACGTAGCGATCGATGGCGACCCCCCCCAACAGGTCGCTAACGGACTCCGCCGTCAGGGCGGGACCCCCTTCCCGGTTGGCTTCGTTGAGCTTGGTGAGACGGCCGCGCACGTAGGTACGGGTATCCCGGGGTAGGGAGAGCACTACCACCTGCTCGGTTTGGGGGTTAAAGCGCAGCAGCAGCATGGAGTCAGACAGGCCATCAAAGGAATTAACCAGGGCGTGGTAGCCCACATTCTGTAGCTCCGGTGGCACCTGGTCGAGGTCGGAGGTGAGCACCTTGATCCCTAACACTAAAATATTCACCGGTCGGGTCAGCCGGGGCAACCGTAGGGTACCGGCCTCGGAGATCGGGCTATTTTGCTCGAAAACCTGACCGTCTCCCTGGCGGAGGGGCTGCTGTTGTAGGGGGGTGGCCGACAGGGAAACCGCCAGCAGGGCCCCAGCGGTGGCCGACAGACTGGCCACCCCCGCCATGATTACCCCTAACCCCAGCAGACGGGGAATGCGCCATCGCGCCTTGGCTTGGCGGGGCTTAGCCCAGGAAGGGGGAACTTGGGGGTGAACGGGGATTCGACGAGGACCGCGATAAACTTGGGAATTAGACAGTTTCTGGGGCGACACTGGAGACCTCAGACCATAGCGAGGGGAGAAATCTGTGAAATTATACTGACAACTATGGCAATTAGCGCGTCGCTGTAGGGTCAATTTCTGTTATTCTCCCGCATATTCAGGGAGAAGTCAGAAGCAAACAATAATTTATGATTGCTTTAATTAGTATATAAACCAAGTCCATGTTAAGAACCGTAGTTCTGTCCCCTCACCCCCGCCCCCTCTCCCAGAGGGTTTAGCTTGCTTTCTGAAGGATGGGAAACTTCTGGTTTCAAATTAGCCGAGGGTTAGACCAGAAGTCTTGACCCAATTGGAGGGGGACAACGGCGATAACCACCGCCGCCGATAAGATCGCCGCAGACCGGCAGCTGGCGCCATTCTCAATCGAACGATGTACTTCGTGACCATGATAGGGAGACTCAGCAACCCTACCGCCAAGATACTGCCTCACCAGCCAGGTTAGTTGACTCAGCACTAGAACGCTGACCCGAAATAGGTCTTAGGCCCCTAATCTTTCTCGATGTATTTGCGGATATTGTTAAGATCGATATAGCGGTCAGTGGCATTACGCAGTTCCCGTGCAATCATACCGTCGGTGGATACTACGGTGATGTGAGTACTTTTAGATCGGAGCAGCTCAATAGCTCGTTCAAAATCTCCATCGCCACTAAATAAGATCACTTGATCATACTGATCCACAGTATTAAACATATCGATAGCAATTTCAATGTCCAGGTTAGCCTTTTGGGAATAGCGGCCTGAGGTATCGTCATAGTATTCCTTCAGGATTTTCGTGCGAACAGTGTACCCTAGACTAATCAGGGCATCTCGAAAACCCCTTTGATCCTGGGGGTCTTTTAAGCCCGTATACCAAAAGGCATTAACCAACGTGACACCACCCTCCACGTTAAGAAAGTAGTCAAGGATGCGTTTTGGGTCAAAAAACCAGCCATTCTTCTGCTGGGCGTAAAACATATTGTTGCCATCAACAAAAATAGAGAGTCTCTTTAAGCCGTGCCTATAGTACATAAAATTGTAAATAACTAGTTTTTGTAGAATTTAGTCTAGATAAGTCAGTAAATCACATTTAGAACAGGAGTGTCCTCTGTAGGTATCATCGGGATAAATCAAATTAGCAAAAAGAGACTGTTTAAAAAGTACCCCTGAAGACCGTGGAGTTACCAGACGCCTATGGAGCTCCACAGGCCAGCAAAGAACTGCGCAATCACTGACTGACCTTAGGTCAAGCCCCTTTGCCTGCACTCTAGCCTTGGCCAGAACTGTTAGGATCTAAGTGGGTTGATCAATTCTATGGGACGTAACGCCGGACAGACCGGCCATTAACAAGACATAAAAATCAAATCTTTGACAAACGTTCTGAATCCCTTCTTCCAGAGTACGACGGTGAACTTAACTCAACACACCTAGGCGACAGTTCCACATCAGCAATCAACAGAAGCACCCAAAGGACGTAACCTGGTTGACTGACAAAACATTGCCTCACGGCGGTTCAAACCGCTGCTATACAGACGAAGTCGGCCTGCGCCGACTGATCCATAACCCGCGTAGGCGGGTTTT
>JBEIGU010000085.1:0-17552 GCA_040381765.1 Leptolyngbya sp. | reverse complement strand
GTCAGTGATCAGTAGTCAGTGATCAGTAGTCAGTGATCAGTAGTCAGTGATCAGTAGTCAGTGATCAGTAGTCAGTGATCAGTAGTCAGTGATCAGTAGTCAGTGATCAGTAATCAGGAGTTTGATTTACCCGCTATCTCATCCTGACAAAATTCCTTTCTAATCAGCCAGGATCTACAAGCTGAGAGCAAAGTAGCTAAGGATAATTGTCCTGATGGGCACGAGCTCAGGCCCTTTGCCCATCCTACCTCTCTACTGCCACAGTAAACAGGTACCCGGAAACCATAAACGCTTACTTGTTTGTAACAAACGATCATGACCCAGACTACCCTTGCCCCGCCGCTCCGCCTCGATCACTGGGATCCCCAGGCGCTCTTGGCCTACTACCAACGGGCCTGGGCCCTGGAGGATCGCCTATGGCAAAGCCTGGTGGGGGATGACCCTTTCTACCTCAACCCTGACCCCCTGCGTAATCTGCTGATTTTCTACCTGGGCCATACCGCGGTCTTCTACATCAACAAACTCCAGCGGGTGGGCCTCCTCCAGCGGGCCCTGCAGCCAGCCTATGAAGAGCTCTTTTCAGCATCGGGGGGCTACCGGTACCGGGCCCTGTTTGATGAAATCCGCATGCCCTGGCAGTACCCGGTGGAGGTCAACTACCACGAGGCGGTGGCCTACTGTGGCTGGTACAACCAGGTTACCGGACACCGCACCCGGCTGATGGGGGAGGCGGAGTGGCAGCGGACGGTCTGGGGCGATCCCCAACCGGTGTCGGACTACAATACTGACATAGCATGCTAGCTCTCCTTCCCCCCTGCAGGTAGCTACGGCTATACTAGCGATCAATGGTTCTGAGGATAGCCAATACTATGACCATGGGTGCTGAGGTGATTTGCGTAGGCACTGAGCTGTTGCTGGGGGATATCCTTAATAGCAACGCCCAGTTCCTAGCTCGAGAATTGGCTGATTTAGGGATTTCCCATCATTATCAAACCGTAGTAGGAGATAATCCTGGCCGGATTCAAGCAGTGGTCAAGATTGCTGCCGAGAGATCGGCCCTGCTCCTGTTTACCGGCGGTCTTGGCCCCACTCCAGACGATCTCACCCTGGAAACCCTGGCCGATTTCTTTGGGGTACCCCTGGTGGAACACCCGGAAATTTTAGCGGATATTGAGGCTAAGTTTACCAGTCGGGGGCGAGGAGTTCCGCCCAGCAACCGTAAGCAGGCCCTACTGCCGGAGGGGGCTAGGGTATTGCCCAACCCCTTGGGCACTGCTCCAGGGGTGATCTGGCAACCCCAATCCCACCTGACCATAATGACCTTTCCTGGTGTACCCCGGGAAATGCAGGCCATGTGGCGTCAGACCGCTGTTCCCTACCTGCAGCAACAGGGCTGGGTCCAGCAAACTATTGTCAGTCGCATGCTGCGCTGTTGGGGGATTAGTGAATCGGCCATGGCGGAGCAGGTGTTGCCCTACCTCGGCCTGACCAACCCCACCGTGGCCCCCTACGCCAGCCATGGGGAGGCCAAACTTCGCATTACGGCCCAGGCTGACTCCCACTCTGCGGCTCTGGCCTTGATTGAACCGGTAGAAGTGGCCCTCAAAACCGAGCTTGGCTTAGACTGCTATGGCACCGATCAGGAGAGCCTGGCTGCGGTGCTGGGGGGGTTACTCCAGCAACAGCAGCAGACCCTAGCGGTGGCGGAGTCCTGTACGGGGGGCGGGCTGGGGCAGATGCTCACCACCATTTCCGGTAGTTCCACCTACTTTCGCGGAGGCATCATTGCCTATGATAACCAGGTCAAAGTAGATCTCCTGGGAGTAGACCCTAGCCTTCTCGCGGAATTTGGTGCGGTGAGTGAGGCGGTGGCTATCGCCATGGCCTTGGGCGTTCAACAACTATTGCACACTGACTGGGCCCTAAGCATTACCGGCATCGCTGGACCAGGTGGTGGTACTGCCACTAAACCGGTGGGCCTGGTGTACCTGGGTCTGGCTACTCCAAACCGCACAGCTTTGGCAGTCAAGCATGAGTTTGCCGCCTTTCGCGGGCGAGAGTGGGTCCGGCATCTCAGCGCTAATGGGGCCCTCGATTTTCTCCGTCGCCATCTCTTAGGGGGTATGGCTGATGCAATTGATAGCCCTGATCAGAATGCTTAGGACAGAGTGGATCGATCAGAGCAAACTTTGGGTAGGCCTTCTGGTTTGCCCCAACCCCGTTATCCCTGGCTACGGCTACATCCTAGCCGATCTGCCTACACAGCAGTGGCTGATTGATGCCCTGCAGGGGTTGCAAGTCCAAGGATGGGCTGCGGGGCTTACTTTTATCGGTCTCTACATCCTGGCTACCCTGGTGGGTCTTCCAGGGTCAGTGTTAACCCTGGGAGCGGGAGCTATCTTCGGCCTCCTATGGGGAACAGTTTACGTATTTATCGGCGCTACCCTGGGGGCGATCGCCGCGTTTGTCCTGGCTCGTTACCTGTTACGAAACTGGATTTACCAAAGAATTGCCCAGCACCCTACCGTTGCTGCTTTCGATCAAACCCTGGCCATCGCTGGCTTCAAACTGGTAGTTTTGACCCGACTGTCACCCCTACTTCCCTTCAACCTGCTAAACTACGCCTTCGGCCTTAGTGGAGTTAGGCTGAGAGACTACATATTGGGCTCCATTGGTATGTTACCTGGCACCCTCCTCTACGTTTACCTGGGTTCTCTGACCGCTGACTTAGCCCGGCTCGGCACCCTTCAACAGCCCCCAGCTCTACAGTGGGGGTTTCGCTTAACGGGGCTGGCTGCGACGGGGATAATTACCGTTTACATCGCTAAGCTGGCCCGCCAAGCCCTAGAGGAAGCTGTGACCAGGCAGAATTGAGCAGAATTGATCAGAGAAAAAACAATCAGGGGTGAGCCCCCTTCACCTTTTTCTTCGATCAAGAAAACTAGGATAGGAAAATAATTTTAGTTTTCATGTTCTTGAGGGTTAGAGAACTTGCCAGAAGCCTCTGGGCCCTGTATTAGAAATGGGTTTTGGGCAGACTAACCCCTATTAAAAGTAACTTTTTAAGACTTAACTACACCCCAAAAAAGGGGTGAGACCCCTTTTTTAACCCTTGCCGAAATAAGTAAGCCTCCATCCTTAATACATAGGATGGTGAGTTGTCAAGGGTGTGTCAGCCCGGTACCTAACCCAGACACGAGCCGCTACCTTGTTAATCACAAGTTGTCGTGATTGGCATTATTCATGTCTCCATTCTTGCCTATCTTGAATAGCCGTTTCAACCATGCAACGGCTATTGCAAAGTAGTTCCGACTTCTTCAAACCCCATTTCCCTAACCTGACTGTATCTACCATGAAAGACCTTTACTCCCTATCCACCCACCAGCCTATTGGCTTGACCCGATTTGATGCGATCGTAGTGGTGATTATCGGCACCGTTTTGACCCTGATCGCCATTCCTAACCGTTCCTCCTCCTTCGCACCCCAGGGGGAACAACGCCTTCACCACGATCCTATTCAGGATGCCCACTGGCTAGCCCCCTCATCAATTCAACCGGGTCACCAGACGGAAATTCGCTCCCTCGCCCCCGACTTCCTCTTGGGGGAAGAGTCTGTAAAGCCGCCCCAGGTGTTGATGGCAAGCAGCAACAACACCCACATCGCCCAGTGGAGCTACTACAGCCCAGACATGGGTACGGGCACTCGGGTAACCAAGGACATCCTGGGCCTTTAGGGGCCTGACCTAACACCCCCCTGCGGGGCTATTCCCTAGGGCCTGGAACCGATTATTACCAGTAGAATTCCATGCCCTAGAGGGTATGGACCAAACCCTGGGGATAGTCCATGCCTGCCGTTTTTACAAAATAGTGACAGGCCCGGGGAATTTATGCCAAAATTGGCTTCATCTCTAGTTCTCTGGCCGCTTCAGGTACCCCGTTATGCTGCAGCGTCTTTCCCAGTATCGCCCCATTGACCAAGGGTCTTTGTTATTTTCTGGGGCACACCAACCAAAGCTCAGGCCCCATCGGCCCTGGCGACAGATGATTTCCCGGCGTCCCCTGCTGGTGATTGGTGGGGCATGGCTGGGGTTAGTCTGTGTATCGGCCCTGGCCTACCACCAGCTCATGCTGACCAAGCCCGATCCAGCGGTTACTTTGCCTAACCCTGGTCCCCAAATGGCGTCCCTTCCGCCCCCGGTGTCCGTAGATTCGACGGCATCTTTCAGGGTTTCTGCCAATCCTCCAGTGCAGATGCCCACGACTAAACCGGTGGGGGCTGGGTGGCTGGTGAGTTTAGTAGGTTTGTGTGGGTTAGGGTGTTGGTTGATCGCTCGACAGTCCCGGGTGGCCCCCCATCGATCTAGATCTACGGTTACCCCCAGACCCAGGGCAGCCATCCCACCTGCTCGCCCCTCCATCAAACGGTCAACCCCCAAGCGTCTAACTCCCTACCGGCCAGAGCAGGATGCGATGGTGGTTGCCCTTCACCCCACCGACCCCCAGCCCCCTCCCGAAAGCCAGCCCGACCCCAGCCCAGCTCCTTTGGCCCCAGAGGTGGTGCCTGATCAGGATGCTCTACCCCTGGACTGGCCGGAGGCTAGCCTGGCCCATAGCCTTGATCTGCGCCAGCGTCGGTCCCTGTCTTCCTTCATATAATTTTTCCTAGCTGTGCCCTCCCTTGAGCCATCTGCCGGTTATTTTCCACCCCGACTATGTTGCTCCCCTACCCCCTGGGCACCGCTTTCCCATGCCCAAGTTCCAACTCCTCTGCGATCGCCTGCTGCAGGACGGGGTGATTAGCCCGGAGCAAATTTATCAACCCGGCCAACCCCCCATCGCCTGGCTAGAGTTGGTGCATCAGCCAGACTACGTCCAGGCCTACTGTGGAGGGCAACTAACCGCCAAAGCTCAGCGTCGGATTGGTCTGCCCTGGAGTTCAGCCCTGGTGAAACGCACCTGCACCGCCGTTGGCGGCACCATCCTCACCGCTAAGTTAGCCCTGCAGTACGGCCTGGCCTGCAATACGGCGGGGGGCACTCACCACGCCTTCCCCGACTATGGCTCCGGGTTTTGTATTTTTAACGATCTGGCCATCGCCGCCCGAGTGCTCCAGCAACAGGGGCGGGTCGGGCGGGTGTTGGTGGTGGATTTGGACGTCCACCAGGGGGATGGCACCGCCTGGATCTTTGCCCAGGACCCCAGCGTATTTACCTTTTCCATGCACTGCGGCGAAAACTTTCCGGCCCGGAAACAAACCAGTGACCTGGATGTTCCCCTGGTCTCCGGTCTGGAGGACCAGGCCTACCTGGCCTGTCTGGCCGGTCACCTGCCCGACCTGCTCAGCCAGGTGAAACCAGACCTGGTGCTCTACGACGCTGGGGTCGACCCCCACCGGGAAGACCGCCTGGGCAAGCTGGCCCTCACCAATACGGGGCTCTACCAGCGCGACCAAATGGTGTTAGACACCTGCGTGGGGGCGGGTTATCCGGTGGCCTGTGTGATCGGCGGCGGGTACGGCGATCGCCTGGAGGATCTGATCTTCCGCCACTCCCTGTTGCATCGGGCCGCCACGGCGGTGTTTCAACGTCATCGCCTGTAGGATTCTTTGTGATAATTAGCTGGTATGAGCTGGACCATTGTTACCTTTTATCGGTTTACTCGCCTGACTAACCCGGGGCAGTGGCGGTTAACGCTGCAGCAGTTGAGCCAGGGGTTAGGACTGCGGGGCACGATTTTACTAGCCCCGGAGGGGATTAACGCCACCCTGGCCGGCGATGCCCTCGCCCTGGATACCCTGATCACCTGGCTGCAACAGTGGCCTGGGCTGGAGTCCCTGAAGGTGCAGCGGTTCCAGGGGTCCAGCCCCCCCTTTGACCGCCTCAAGATTAAGGTCAAACCAGAAATCGTCAGCCTGGGGCAACCCCAGGTGGATCCTGGGAAAGGGGCGGGTATCCCCGTAGCTCCCGCTGATTGGAACCGCCTGATTCAGGACCCGGAGGTGTTGGTACTGGATAGCCGCAACAGCTTTGAGGTAGAGATGGGCAGCTTCGCGGGGGCCGTCAACCCCCAGACCCGGTGTTTTCGGGAGTTACCCGCCTACCTGGAAAGTCACCTGGCTAGCTGGCGCAATCGACCGATCGCCATGTTTTGCACTGGGGGGATTCGCTGTGAAAAGGCCAGTGCCTACCTGCGGCACCAGGGTTGTCAGCGGGTCTACCAACTGCAGGGGGGGATTCTCAGTTATTTAAGACAGGTACCTAGCCAGGACAGCCTCTGGCAGGGCGAATGCTTTGTGTTTGACCAGCGGGTCACCGTCAACCATCGGTTAGAGCCAGGCCAGTACCACCCTTGTCAGACCTGCTAGCATCCCCTACCACCACAGGAGTCCGGCCTTCTTGGCGCAACAGGGGGAGATTGTCCTCGCTGCCAGCACCCATGGAAGGGTTCATCCTGAGCATTTTCACTCAAGGGCCACTGTTATAGTTCACTTAGATCAAATAAGTGGATTGTTGTCAAACTATTGTTATATTTTGTAAACTAATGACAGACTCCCTTCTTTGATGGTGGTCTTGTCCGGTCTATCCCCTCACCAGCGGGTGATTAGGGTTAGGCCTGGGCAATGTCTGGCTCAATCAATTCTCTCCGGTTTACCGACATGGTTGATTGAGCGGTTGTTCTCTCCCAGGAGCCAATCTATGAATGAACCCATGAACCTCTCCCTAGAGCAGCAGTTTAACCTCCGGTCCTTTGAGACCCAGGTGAACAAAATGAGCCGGGAACAGGCTCAACAGTTTCTGGTCAAGATGTACGAGCAAATGATGATGCGAGAAACCATGTACAAGAGTTTTCTCAAGCATGAGTGGGGAATTGGCCCGAATCCCTTGATTTAACTCCCCCTTGGGTTTTACCCCAGTTGATAGGCTCAACTGGCTGGCATTGAGGACGACCTCCCTCTCGGGCCTGATTTTACAAAGAAATCGAGCCGGGGAAGCTGGGGCCTGACCTCTGCCCTGGGCCTTCTGACCAAACCTATAGGTCTATTCCTAGCAGTATGTTAAGTTAGCTTCACCCTTAACTTCTCTGCCTCTGTGCCCGATCCGCTACCACAACAGCCCGCCCAACCCATGATCCTGGGTTTCGATCCAGGCCTGCAAAAGTGTGGCTTAGCAGTCATGGGGGTTGACCGAATTCTTCAGTATCAGCAGGTGGTGCCGGTGGGTCAGGTAATGGCCACCATTGATCAGTTACGTCAACGGTTTCCCATTGTGGCCATTGTCCTGGGGGATCAGACCGGCTCTCGACAGTGGCAAGATCATCTCCGGCAGTTGACCGATCCCCCCCGGGTCATGCTAGTGGATGAACGCTACAGTAGCCTGGCGGCCCGCGATCGCTACTGGCAAATGTATCCTCCCCGGGGACTAGGGCGCTGGTTACCCCAGTCCCTGCGACCCATCCCCCGCCCTATTGATGACATTGTTGCCATCCTGTTGATTGAACGCTACCTGCAACGATTGACCGAGGCCTAGGGGGTACAATGAGGGATCGCCTCTCCCACCGTCGTCCATGCCCCTGCCCGATTCCAACCCTGAGTATTTACTGATCTTTGCCCGCTACCCCACCCCTGGTCAGGTGAAAACCCGGCTGATGCCTCGCTTGGGGGCCGAAGGGGCGGCGCAGCTCTATCGGCAAATGGCTGGGCAGACCCTGCAGCAGGCCCTCCGCCTGGCAAGCCAGCGTTCGTTGGGAATCGGGGTCTGGTACACCGGTGGGGAGGCCGATGCCATGGCCGCCTGGCTAGGCCCTGAGGTAGACTACCACCGCCAACCTGAGGGGGATCTGGGGCAGCGGCTGAAGGCCGCCTTCGCCAGGGCCTTTGCCCAGGGCCCTGGGGCGGTGGTGGCGATCGGGACGGATTGCCCCGATCTGGATGCCGCCCTGCTGGCGGAGGCCTTTGAACAGCTGCGGCGCCACCCCCTGGTGCTGGGGCCAGCTCGAGATGGTGGCTACTATTTAATTGGCCTGGTGGAACCCCAACCCCAGTTATTTGAAGGGATCCCCTGGAGTAGTGCGGCGGTGCTGGCCACTACGGTGGAGCGAGCCCATCAACTGGGGCTGGTGCCCACCTACCTGCCCCAGCTCAGCGACATCGATCGGCCGGAGGATCTAGACCGATGGCAGTCCCAGGGTTAGGGCTGGGGGAGCCGGAGCAGCCCTTGATTTCGGTGATTATTCCCACCCTGAATGAGGCAACCCACCTACCCCGCACCCTGGCGGCCCTGGCGGGGGCGGTGGGGGTGGAGGTAATCGTGGTGGACGGCGGCAGTCGGGATGATAGCCTGGCCCTAGCCCAAGCCACCGGGGCCACCACCCTGGCGGCGGGGGGGGGGCGGGGGGCCCAGATGAATTGGGGGGCGATCCAGGCCCGGGGAGAGTTACTGCTGTTTCTGCACGGCGATACCCTGGTGCCGCCGGGGTTTGAGTACTGGATTCGCCACTGCCTGGGCCAGCCCGGCGTGGTGGCGGGGGCCTTTGATCTGGCCATTGATGGCCCAGGGTGGGGGTTACGCTGGGTGGAATGGGGGGTAAAACAGCGATCGCGCTGGCTACAGCTACCCTACGGTGACCAGGGCCTGTTTCTCCGGGCCGATGACTTTCGGTGCCTGGGGGGCTTTCCGGCCCTGCCGATCATGGAGGACGTTGCCCTGGTGCAACAGCTGTGGCGGCGGGGCCGCATCGCCCGGGTGCCCCTGGCGGTGATCACCTCAGGGCGGCGCTGGCAGCGGTTGGGAGTGATACGCACCACCCTGATCAACCAAATCATGGTGCTGGGTTACAGCCTTGGCATCCCCCCCAGCCGACTAGCCCGCTGGTATGGCCGCCTCTAGAATGGCTTTGGCAGACCCCTCAGGGCGGAGGCGTTCTAGGGTTGCAGGTAATCTAAGATTGCCCTGGCCACCTGTTCGTTACCCTGTTTATCCACCGGTTGATCGGTGCGGGGGGGCTGGAGGGGCTGGGCCAGAAAGCTCCAGTCGCCGCGAAAAAACTCCTCCGGGGTAATTACCTGGTGCCAGCTATGGTCCTGCATGCCGGCCACCAACACCGGGCCTTCGGCAAAGTCCTCCCGGGTGAGGGTGACAATCGGCAGGTCTAGTCGGCAGGCCTCGGCGAAGGTGCTAAAGCCCGGTTTGCAAACCACCCGACTGCAGAGGGGCATCACATCCACCGGCCGAAGGCCCTGGCGGGGAATGGTACGCAGGTTGGGCAGGTCGGGAATCACCTGATCGAAGGTGAGAAACTGCCAGTCGGGCCAGGCCGCCAGGCGGTCGTAGGGAATGGTGTGTAGCCCCAACCCGCCAAAGGTAAGCAAGATGGTGCGATCCGGGGGGGTTTCTAGCTGCCAGCGGCGGCGCAGGTGATCGGCATCGTAGCGGGGGGTACCCCCGGTGAGGCCCACCTCCTGCACCACCGGGAAGGCGGCCATGGCTTCGTGGAAGGGCAGGCGGAACAGGCGATCGCAACGGGCAAAGCACTCCCCCACCCAGTCGGCAACCTCGGCAAACTCCTGTCCCAGGGCTCGATAGATAAAATCCCAGCCAAAGTTCCCCACCATCCAGCAGGGCAGGCCAGCGGCCTGGGCCAGGGCGGTGGCCAGGGGGGGGATATCCGCCAGCACCAACTGCACCCGTCGGGCCTGGAGAAAGGGCACCTCCGCCGCCACTCGCTGCTCCTGGCTGGCTTGAATCTGCCGCAGTTGGGCCAGGGTGGCGGGCCGATCCAGGGTCAGGCTATCGGGCTGGATCACCCCAATATCAAAGGCCACGGGTCGATACTCAAACTCCCAGGGCAGGTATTCCGCCAGTAACCAGCGGGGGGCGGTGGTGGCCACAATCAACTCCACCTCGGGGGCCAGGGCCTTGACCGTAGCGGCAATGCTAGCGACTCGGGTGGCGTGGCCAAAGCCGTGGTTGGTGATGGCAATGTAGAGGACCGGAGCAGGCATAGGGCGGTGGAGGGAGTCAGAACCGTTCCATTGTCCCCTAAGGGCTACCTGCCTGGGTTAAGTTTTCCTGGTAACCAGAAGGGGGCAACTATAATGGTGGATATCCCCGGTGCACCCTGTCGCCATCCCTAAGTTGCCCATGACCCATTCCCCTTTCCTGCCCCCCACCGGTTCCCTGACCACCAGCCCCAGGCTCAGCGCCCCAGGCCCTTCCCCTGAAGACGAGAGCCTGGCCCTGGCGCGGGCCATCGTTGCCGCCGCTGAGGACCGTAAGGGGGCTAACATCGTGATTTTGCAGGTGGGGGATGTCTCCTACCTGGCGGACTACTTTGTGCTGATTACGGGGTTTTCTACGGTACAGGTGCGGGCGATCTCCCGATCGATTGAGACGGCCCTGGAGAACGGGTGGCAGCGCCGCCCCCTGCGGGTGGAGGGCCAGCTGGAGGGTAACTGGGTGCTGATGGACTACGGTGAGGTGATCGTCCACATCTTTTTGCCGGAGGCCCGGGAGTTTTATGACCTGGAGGCCTTTTGGGGCCATGCTAAGTCTGTACGGTAGGGAATAGGGAATGATGATGGGGGATGCCTAAGGCCAGGAATTCGTTTAGGCTATAGCTAGGTTTTTTAGCACAGCATCCATGGTCCAGCGCTGCCCGGTTCCGGTCGAACAACAGCCCCTCCACCAGTATGAAGACGTACGGGACTCCTGGTTCTATAGCTGGGGCCATCGCCCCTGGGGAGCCTACCTGCGCCCCCTGTTCTGGTTCTGGTTGCTCAGCTGGGCGGTGACGGGACCGATGGCGGCGGCCAGTTTTAGCCCCAGTCGCCATCCCCTGGCCTTTGGCTTGAGTGCCGGGCTGGGGGCCCTGATTTTGCCGACCCTGGCCCTGCTGCAGCTCTACGTGGGCTGGGCCCATGTGGGGGGGCGGTTGGGCCAGCCCACGGTGCCCTACGAGGAGTCGGGCTGGTACGATGGCCAGCTGTGGGTGAAGCCCGAGGAAATCTGTCAGCGCGATCGCCTGATCGTCGACTACCAGGTAAAGCCGGTACTGCAGCGGTTGCGGCGTACCCTGCTGGGGATTGGCGGGCTGGTGGCCACCGGATTAATTAGCTGGTCCTTGATCTAGGGGCTTGGTTTAAGATTACGGGGTTCATCTGCCAACCACTCTTACCTCAGGGCCAACGCTATGACCAGCAGTCGGGTTAACCGTCACCAAAGCAAGGAACTAACCATTCAGCTGTTGCGGGAGGGGATCACGGAGTCCACCCACATCGCCCATGTGGTGGTGTGTGACCATCGGGGCCGTAGCCTGTCGGTGGCGGGGAATGGGGAGCTGGCCTGCTTTGTGCGATCGGCGCTGAAACCCTTCCAGGCCCTGGCGGTGGCCACCTGCGGTGGGCTAGAACGCTACCACCTCAGCGATCGCCACCTGGCGATTATCTGTGGCTCCCACCAGGGCACCATGGCCCAGGTGCGACAGGTGTTTGAGATTCTCTGGCGGGCCCAGTTAGACCCGGGGGATCTGCAGTGCCCGGTGCCCCCCCGCCAGCAAAGCCCCCTGCAACACAACTGTTCTGGGAAACACGCCGGTATGCTGGTGGTCTGCCAGCAGCACAACTGGCCCCTGGAGAGCTACCTGGACCGTAATCATCCGGTGCAGAAAATGATTTTATCCCGCATTGCTGACCTGCTGGCCATGCCCGCCGATGAATTTATCATGGCCCACGATGACTGCGGCGCCCCCACCTACTTTATGCAAATTCGACAAATGGCCAGTCTGTTTGCCATGCTGGCCTCCGGCAATAGCCTAGAGATGGAGCGGATTATTCGGGCCATGACCCACTATCCTGAGATGGTGGGGGGGCCCGACAGCTTCGACACCCAGCTGATGCAGCTTACCCAGGGGGAGCTGGTGAGCAAGTCAGGGGCTGAGGGGATTCAGTGTATTGGTCGGGTGGGGGAAAGCCTGGGGCTGGCCATTAAGGTGCTGGATGGCAGTCGGCGGGCCAAGTACGCCACTGCCATCTTTACCCTCAAGCAGTTGGGCTGGATCCCGCCCTTGGTGGCCGATACCCTGGCGGAAACCTACCTGGATATCGGTCGCTTCAGCCGCCTGGATGTGGTGGGGGAACTGCCCCTGATGTATTAAGGACGGCGGTCTTTTGTGCCAAGGTAGTCGATCCTAGTTGAGTCCCTTCCACCCCTAATCGCCATGACCGCCGATATTCGCTTGCTAGTTCTCGACATTGATGGCACCCTGGCGGGGGCATCCAATCAAATTTCCGAGCCAGTGTTGGAGCGGGTGCGGGCGGTGCAGGAGCGGGGGGTGGCGGTGGCGATCGCCACCGGCCGCATGTATCAGTCAGCCCTGCGGTTTCACCAGCAGGTGGGCTCCACCCTGCCCCTAATGGCCTACCAGGGGGCCTTAATCAAATGCCCCCAGCACCAGACCCTGCATCGCCATACCCCCCTGCCCCGCCCCCTGGCCCTCGACCTATTGGAGTATCTGGCCCCCCTGGAGGCCCAGGGGGACCTGTCCATCCATCTCTACATCGATGATCGGTTGCACGTGCGTCAGGTGCTGGCGGATACCCAGGCCTACGCTGAGCGATCGGGCATCGCCCCCATCCCCTCCGGAGACCTGGGGGCCCTGATGGCCGGCAACCCTGGCCTGGAAACCACCAAGCTGCTGACCCTGAGCCAGAACACGGAGCTGCTGGGGGACCTTCAAGGGCAGTTGCGCCACCGTTACCCCGAGTCGGACCTCTACCTGACCCGTTCCGTGGAGTCCTTTGTGGAGGCCACCCACCCCCTGGCCAACAAGGGAGAGGCGGTGCGGTTTCTGGCGGAGGAGCTGCTCACCTTGCACCCGGATCAGGTGATGGCCATTGGCGATAACTTCAACGACCTGGAAATGATCCGCTACGTTGGTCTGGGCGTTGCCATGGGGGATGCCCCCGCCGCCGTCCAGGCAGCGGCGGACTGGGTGGCGCCGGGGGTGGAGGCGGATGGGGTGGCCGCCGCCCTGGAGCAGTTTCTGCTCTAGAACCGCCACCCCGAGCCCTACTCCACCCCTTCGATGCGGTCTTCTACCTCCTGGTAGAGTTCCTGCAGCCGTTCCAGGTTTTCGTCGCTGGTTTCCCAGTAGCCGCGACCATTCACCTCCAGTAGGGTGGAGACCATGCGGCGGAAGGAGTTGGGGTTGAGGTCCATGAGTCGTCGACACATGGCCTCGTCCTGGATGAAGGTGGTGTTGACATCTTCGTAGACCCAGTTGTCCACCGCCCCAGCGGTGGCGGACCAGCCCATGGTGTTTACCAGCCGCTTAGACAATTCCCGCACCCCTTCGTAGCCGTGGGAGAGCATGCCCTCGTACCACTTGGGGTTAAGCATCTTGGTACGGGCATCCAGGCGGACGGTTTCCGACAGGGTGCGCACCTGGGCATTGGCGGTGGTGGTGTCGGCGATGTAGGCGGCGGGGGTTTTGCCATCTCCCCGCAGGCTGGCCACCACCTTGGTGGGGTCGGAGTCAAAGTAGTGAGATACGTCGGTGAGGGAGATCTCCGAGGAATCCAGGTTCTGGAAGGTGGCTTCGGCGGTTTTCAGGGCCGCCTCGAATAAGCCCCGGCTATTGTCCATCACCCCCGGATTATCGGAGTTGAAGGCAAAGGACTTGCGCTTCAGGTACATCTCCTGCAACTCCGCCTCGTTTTCCCAGGTGCTGTTTTCCACCGCCAGGTTGATGTTGGCGGCGTAGGATCCGGAGGCATTGGAGAAGATGCGGGTGGCGGCCTGACGCAGGTCAATGCCCATCTCAGCGGCCTGGGCCAGGGCGTGCTTGCGCACAAAGTTCTGATCCAGGGGTTCATCGGCCTCCGCCGCCATCTTCACCGCCCGGTCCAGCAGGGCCATCTGGTTAATGAACAGGTCGCGGAAGACGCCGGAGCAATTCACCACAATGTCAATGCGGGGCCGGCCCAGTTCCGCCAGGGGCACCAGCTCCAGCTTGTTCACCCGACCCAGGGAGTCAGGCAGGGGTTTAACCCCGACAAACCAGAGCATCTGGGCCAGGGATTCGCCGTAGGTCTTGATGTTGTCGGTGCCCCAGAGGACGGTGGCGATGGTCTCCGGGTAGAGGCCGCCGTTTTCCTGGCGCTGCCGCTCCAGCAGGCGGTCTACCACAATTTTGGCGGACTGCACCGCCGCCGTGGTGGGGATGGATTGGGGATCGAGGGCGTGGATATTTTTGCCGGTGGGTAGCACCTCCGGGTTGCGGATCGGGTCTCCGCCGGGGCCGGGGGTGATGTATTCCCCCTCCAGGGCCTGGAGCAGACCCCCCAACTCGTTATCGGCGCAGACCTGCTCGAGGCAAAACTCCAGGTACTCCATCAGGGGCTTGAGGGCCTCGCTATTGACGTTACCGTAGCCAGCCTCCCGCAGGGCCTTGAGCCAGGGCTCCTGGCGGCCAATATTCAGGAAGTTGAGCCGCGATACCCGGCTGACCCGGCCTTCGGCGTCGATTTGTTCCTGCACCAGGGCGGTGACGGCAAGCCGCACCGCCTGGTTGAGGTCGTAGAGCTGTTGCACATCCGCCAGGTGGCCCCGATCGCTGTTGGCGTAGATTTGGTCTAGGTCGCGGCCTAGGCTCTCCGCCAGAATGCGGGGCAGGCCCTTAATGCCGTCTTCTTCCCGGTCCAGGCTGGCGATGTTGACCAGGGTGGCGATCGCCTCCTCGGCGCTGGGGGGCTTACCCACCACGTGCAGCCCGCAGGGTAGCAGGCGAGACTCAATTTCCATCAGTTTGATGTAGACCTGACCCACCAGGGTATCCCGCTGGTCGGCGCTGAGTTCCGCCGCATCCCCCTGCGGCAGGGTGACATCCCGATCCAGGTTACAAACCCGGGCGGTTTCCACGATGGCGTTAACGATCTGCACCGCCCGTCCACTGTCCTTATTGCCCTGGTAGGAGCCAATCAGCTCACTGAGTTCCTTCAGCCCCTTGTAGAGGCCGGCGTTTTCCGCTGGGGGGGTGAGGTAGCTGATGGTTTCGGCGTAGCCCCGGCGCTTGGCGATGGTGGCCTCGGAGGGGTTATTGGCGGCGTAGTAGTAGAGGTTGGGGATGGTGCCTATCAGGCTGTCGGGGTAGCAACTGGCGGACATGCCCATCTGTTTACCGGGCATGAACTCCAGGGACCCGTGGGTACCAAAGTGGAGCACCGCATCCGCCCCCCAGAGCTTATTCAGGAAGGTGTAGTAGGCGGCGAAGCCGTGGTGGGGGCTGGCGGAGCGGGAGAACAGCAACCGCATGGGGTCGCCCTCGTAGCCAAAGGTGGGCTGCACCCCGATGAACACATTGCCAAAGGCCTTGCCGTAGACCAGCAGATTTTCCCCATCGGTGTTGAGGTGGCCCGGCGGCGGTCCCCAGTTTTCCTCCAGGCGATCGGCGTAGGGGGTGAGGGCCTGATACTGCCGCACCGGCATGCGGTAGGCCACGTTCAATTCGGGGCTGTGGTACTGGGCCTGGGCATCGTGGATCACCTCCTGCATTAGGGCCTCGGCGGACTCCGGCAGGTCCTGCACATCGTAGCCATTCTGCTGCATGGCCTGCATCACCCGATGGATGGAACCGAACACATCCAGGTAGGCGGCGGTGCCCACGTTGCCCTTATCGGGGGGAAAGCTAAAGATGGTGATGGCAAGTTTTTTATCCAGCTTGGGCTTGCGGCGCAGGTTGGCCCACTTCAGTGCCCGCTGGGCGATGGATTCGATCCGGTCCTGGAGGGAAATGGCCCGGCCGGTGAGGCCATCGCGGCCAGACAGGACGATGGGCTCGATCGCCCCATCCAATTCGGGGATCGCCATTTGCAGGGCTACCTGGATGGGGTGCAGGCCCAGGTCGCTATCCTCCCACTCCTCGGTGGTTTGGAACACCAGGGGGAGGGCCACCATGTAGGGGCGATTTAATTTTTTCAGGGTTTCGATCGCCTTGGGATGGTCTTGCCGGGCCGGCCCCCCCACCAGGGCGAAGCCGGTCAGGGAGACCACCGAGTCCACCAGGGCCCGGTCGCTATCCAGCGGGTCAAAGAAGTAGGCCTGCACCGGCTTGGAGAAGTCTAACCCACCGGCAAACACCGGAATCACCCGGGCCCCCAGGTACTCCAGTTCCTGCACCATGGCCACGTAGTGGGCATCATCGCCGGTGACCAGGTGGGTGCGCTGCAGCACCAGACCGACGGTGGGGGCCAGGGAATCCTTGAGGTCGGCGGCGATGTCCCGGCGGCTGTCGTACCAGTTGAGGTACTCCTTAATGTCCTCGAACATGGTGGGGGCCATGGGGTGCCAGATCCCCAGGTCGGGGTAGGTGACCGGCTCCTGGTAGTCTAGGCTATCGATCTGGGGCGCGCCGGGGATAGCTTGATCGGGGATGACGTAGCGATCCACCAGCATCAGCAGGAAGTTTTCCAGGTTTTCTGGCGACCCCCCCAGCCAGTACTGGAAGCTGAGCATGAAGTTGCGAGCATCCTGGGCCTTTTCCACCGGCAGGTACTTGAGCACCTTGGGGAGGGTACGCAGCAGCTTCAGCATGGCCTCCTCAAAGCCACTGCCCTGCTGCTTGCGACGCTTCTTCATGAATTCGCCAATCACACTCTTGGACTGCCCCAACTGGGCCATGGAAAAGCTGCCCAGCTTATTCAGGCGCATCACCTGGGGCATGGAGGGGAAGCACACCGCCACCTCCAGGCGATCGCGCAGGGGCTGCACCGCCGCCACCAGCTTGTCCGCCAGGTCCTCAATGAAGATCAGGGAGGCGATAAATACATTGGCGGTGGCCAGATCTTGCTGAAAAGCGGCGTAGTTGTCCTCATCCCGCAGTTCTTCGATCAGGTAACCACTCACCTCGATCGCCACCTGGGGATTGTGGGCATTAATGGATCGGACCGCCGCCGATAGAGCACTCTGGTACTGGGGCTCTAGAACCACATAGACCACCTTGACCAGTAATCGCCCCTCCAGGGAGTCGGGGACGATGTGTCTGACCGTGGGCTTAACGTGGGTAAACATGCAGCAGCACTCCTTAATCGTGGCTAAGGCTAGAAAGGAACGGGGATTGGGTCAAGGGTTGATGGGCGAAACACTAGACCGAGCCGCACCGGCAAAGCTAACACTTCGCAACAATTGTGCGGGTAACCCTAGCATTCCAACAGATCTTCTTCAGTGTGTATCAAAAACCTTACCACCTAAGGGCTACACCCATGAGGTGACATAATTTGATACAAAATTTCCTCGCCTTTGTAAAGCAAACTTACCGGCAGGGGCCCGCCGCCGGAGGCTTTTTGTATCAAAACGTTAAATAAATTCCCGTGGCGATTAAAGCGATCGGCGCTATCCTAACCCTGGCTCCCCTAGCCTGGATCGCACATTCAGCAGGTTGGGAGGGACAGCCAATAATTTTTTAATCCCCTGAACCAGGGTTTTCAGCGATTCAGGGACTTTTGGTTGCGACAGAGACGTTGCCTGCTGAGCAAACTGGTATGGTCACTCGCTTCTAAGG
>JBEIGU010000084.1:0-17622 GCA_040381765.1 Leptolyngbya sp. | reverse complement strand
CTCATATAACCCAAAATGCAGTATCAGTATGAGATTAGCCGTGATCACGGATGAAGAACCAGTAAATCTGCTCTTGCTTCAGAAAGTGAGCAATCTGTCTGTATCGTAATTAGCCAATTAAGATGCGATTACCCTGGCCAATGCCAATTTCTTCGAAGGGCAGGTTGAGGACTTAGTGGAGACCGCCCAGCCTCCGCTGCAGTGGTTTGCGTTAGATGGGGAAGCAATCACCGACATTGATGTGACCGGGGCTGAGGCCCTGGAGCAGGTCATCGATTGGCTAGAGGAACGATCCATTGACTTTGCCATCACCCGGGTCAGTGGTCGCCTGGAGGAGCGCCTCCAGACCTATGGTTTACTGACCAGAATTGGTCGGCAACGGATCTACGCCAGTAATCGGGAGGTAACTAAAGCCTTTTTAGAAAAACCGGTTGAACCCGAGGTGGTTTAGACCTGGGTTGAAGAGCCAGTCGCAAGTTGTCCTATTGCATACCCTCGACCTATGGATGCCAATTACGACCTATCCCCTGAGGTTAAACACTACCTACAGCAGCAGCTTAAATTCCACCCCCACCCCGATGTGCGGGAAAGGATATTGATTTTACTGCTGCGTCATCAGGGTAGAACTCAACGGGAAATCGCCGACCTGCCGGGGTGCTCCCTACGCAAGGTTGCCTACTGGTCAGTCCATGGCGACCCCTGGGATCTGGATAGCCTGGTGGATAAACGTATGCAGGGTAATTATCAGAAGGTGACCGACGCTTACCTGGATCGACTATTCCAGGTGGTGAGTCAAAAACCCCATGATCTGGGCTATCCCTTTAAGACCTGGAGTCAGCAAAAACTGGCTAACCATATGGAGCAGGAAACTGGCATTAAGCTGAGCGCCAGTCAACTGGGGCGCATCCTGAGGGCCAGTCAGCCAGGCCATGGCCGTAAAGCCACCCTGCCGTCGGACCGGTCGACCCCCAGGTCTGACCGATCCCCCAATCGTTCCCTCAAGCCCTCAAGAGTCTCCGTTGCCAGAGTCAGTTAGGGTTTCATGGATAGCCCTGGCACTCAAGGCTAGCATCCCAGATCAACCCTAGGCATTGCCCCTAACTCTCCTAGTCCAGCTTTCTTCGAGTTCAGTCAACCCCCACAGGAGTCCATAGCCATGATTAATCGAGTCTCTAATTCCGATTCAGATCGCCGGGAAGAACGTCAACAGGATCGTAGCTTTGGCCATCGCCATAGCGGCAACACCATCTATAAAATGCGGCAGCGCCTGGTCTCCCTGGGGGATGACTTTTATATTGAGGACCAGGCCGGTGATCGGGTCTTTAAGGTTGACGGCAAGGCCCTACGGGTTAGACAAACCCTGCTGTTTGAGGACCTGCAGGGGCATACCCTCTGCCAAATCCAGGAGCGGATGCTGCGGGTTAAGGAGGCGATGGCGATTGAAAATAATCAGGGTGAGAAGTTGGCGGTGGTCAAAAAGGCTCTAATCGCTCCCCTGCGAGATCGTTGGACCGTCACTATGGGCGATGGTCCAGAGTTAGAGGCACAGGGTAATATTCTGGATCACGAATACAGTATTACCGCCGGTAGAAATAAACTGGCGGAGGTGTCCAAGCGGTGGTTTCGCTTTGCCGATATTTACGGCGTAGAAATTGAACCGGGGCAAAATGATGTGTTGATTTTGGCGATTACCGCGGCGATCGACATGATGGCCCAACCCGAGAGCGAAGAGTCAGTTTAACGGTACCGATCTATGGCAGCCCATCAATCACGACCTCCCCAGCGTACCCGAGCACCCAAGGCGGCGGGGATCGCTGGAGTGGTTTTCTCCATTTTGCTGATTATCAGCTTAGTCCTTCTCCTTACCGCCATACCCACCAGCGCCAATGGCGAGAGGCTCTGGTGGACGGGACGGCAGGATCACCTGCTGCTAGCCCTCAACCTGATTCCCTTTGCGGGCATCGCCTTCCTCTGGTTTATCGGGGTGGTGCGCGATCGCTTAGGGGAAGGGGAGGATCAATTTTTTGCCACTATTTTCCTGGGCAGTGGTCTGTTGTTTGTGGCCCTGTTGTTTGTGAGCGCCGCCCTGATTGGTAGTGCGGTGATAATGTCCCAGTCTTTGGCCCCTGGCCTGTCTGGGGGCTCGGAGGCTCACTCCTGGGAAGCCTACCACTACGCCGGCAGCGCCCTATTCAGCACCTACGGCATCCGCATGGCCGGGGTATTTATGATTTCCACCTGTACCCTTTTTCTCCGTACCCACGCGATTCCGGCCTGGCTGGCCTGGCTGGGCTATGGCCTGGCCGCCATTATGTTGTTCCGAATCGGTCAAATTGATCATCTGGGCTGGGTGGTGATGGGTTTTCCCCTGTGGGTTTTACTGGTTAGTATCTATATCCTGGTGGTCAGCTACCGGCAGAGGTAATCTTCAAAATCCTGCCCCCACCTGCCACCAAAACCGCGCTCTTGCCCTAAGCTGGAAAGGTGGACAGGGCAAGCCGCGGCTGGCCCGATTTGATTGCTGTTTTCACCATTATGCTGAATCCCGATCTGGATGCCATTCAACTGACCAAGGAGGAGTACGAGCGCTACTCCCGCCACATCATTCTGCCGGAGGTCGGCCTGGATGGGCAAAAGCGCCTCAAGGCCGCTAGTGTCCTCTGCGTTGGCACCGGCGGGCTGGGTTCGCCCCTATTACTTTACCTGGCGGCGGCGGGCATTGGCCGGATTGGCATCGTTGACTTTGATGTGGTGGATCAATCTAACCTGCACCGCCAGATTATCCACAGTGAGTCCTGGGTGGGCAAGCCTAAAATTGCCTCCGCTAAACAACGCATCCTGGAGATCAACCCCCACTGTCAGGTTGACCTCTACGAAACCCGCCTCAGTGCCGATAATGCCCTGGATATTTTCCGGCCCTACGATGTGGTGGTGGATGGCACCGATAACTTTCCCACCCGTTACCTGGTTAATGATGCCTGTGTGCTCTTGAACAAGCCCAATGTCTACGGGTCGATCTTCCGATTTGAGGGCCAGGCCACGGTGTTTAACTACCAGGAGGGCCCCAACTACCGGGATTTGTACCCCGAGCCGCCGCCGCCAGGCATGGTGCCCTCCTGTGCCGAGGGGGGGGTGTTGGGGGTATTACCCGGGATCATTGGCACCATCCAGGCCAACGAAACCATTAAGGTGATTTTGGGGGTGGGTCGTACCCTGAGTGGTCGGTTGTTGCTCTACAACGCTCTGGATATGACCTTTCGCGAACTGAAGCTGCGGCCTAACCCGGTGCGGCCGGTGATCGAGGAACTGATCGACTACGAGATGTTTTGCGGCATTCCCCAGGCCCAGGCGGAGGCGGAGCGAGACCTGGCGGAGATCGCTGAAATCACCGTGGTAGAGCTGAAGCAGATACTGGAGGGCAGTACTGATGTGCTGCTGATCGATGTCCGTAATCCCAATGAGTACGAAATTGCCAGTATCCCCGGTGCTGTGTTAATTCCCCTGCCGGATATTGAACAGGGGGACGGTGTTGATCGGGTCAGGCAGCTGATCGACAACGGCCAACGATTAGTTGTCCACTGCAAGATGGGGGGGCGATCGGCCAAGGCCCTGGCTATCCTCAAGCAGCACGGTATCTCGGGTACCAACGTGAAGGGTGGCATCCTGGCCTGGAGTCGAGAGGTGGATGCATCGGTACCGGAATACTAAAAGCCAGGAGAAAACCGATGGTATTCAACCGAGGCTGGGGGGTTGGTCTGGCGATCGCCCTAATCACCCTGACGATCCCCACCCCTGGGCTGCGGGCCGATACTAGTCGCCGCTGCCAGTTTGATCCCACCCTGGGCGTACCTAATCCCCTGGGGATGCGGGCCTACATCACCCTTACCGAGACCGGTGGAGATACCATCGTAGAATTTGAGCAGTTTCCCAGCCTGGTGGGGAGGGGTGAGGTGCCCGCCACCCTGGCGGTCAAACGGGTAATCACCTTCTATGGCTGGGGCCTGACCGCCACCCGCCAACTACTGCTAGATCAACCCCAGTACTACTACGAGTTGCTGGGATACGAAAATGCCGAGGGGTTTGGGCCAATCAATGATCTACTCACCTGTTCTCCCTATTAACCGGCAATCAGGGTTATCATCCGGGATGCTTGGCGTCGCATTATGTCGCTGGTGCGGGGCCAGGCCCCGGTGAATCTCCTCAAAGAGCGCCACAACCGTCAGGCCTAATCGGGTTGTAGGCACAAATTAAAATATTACCTCCCCACAAAAACTTCCCCGTCAAGCCTTATTCCAGCCTTAAATAAACAACCAACTGTTATTAATCAATTCATAAACAAGGTGAATTATTGTCTAGAACGTTGTTAAGACTACATAACCAACCTTAGAAATTGTTTGAAAAGGGCTCAGGTATAGTTCACCGTCAAGGGTCCGTTAAAATATGGAGTTTTACGGTGATTTTCCTGCTCAATAGGCATGGTTTGACACTCTCCTTGACTTTTCAAACAACCTCTTAGATCGCTGACCTAAGATGGGGTCCGATTTTTTGGTTTGCATTTTTCTCCGCAGGATTTAGGAATTCTATGAATTATTCAAGCTTGAGTCGCCGTGGTTTTCTGGGATATTCCCTGGCCTTTGGTTCCGGCATCCTGCTGGCCCAGCTGGGTGCCTGCGCCTCTAAGCCCGGCGGGGAGACCTCTAAATCCGGTGGCTTAACCCTGGAAGACTGGTCCAAGCCAGCCAATGTAGAACAGGCCAGGGAGCAGGTGAAGGAGTTTGTTACCTACGGGATGCCCGATGATTGGGCCAACTACGGCGAGGTGCGCAAGAAGTTTGCCGAAAAGTATGGCTTTGAGTTCCAGCATCAGGACACCGACATGTCCTCCCTGGAGGAGATCACTAAGTTTGATGCCGAGAAGGCCAATCCCCAATCCATGATGGGTGATATTGGTATGCTCTATGGCCCCCTGGCGGAGCAACGGGGGGTAGTGCCCAACTACCTGCCGGACAATGCCGCCGTGCTCCCCACCGGCTTTAAGGCCGCCAGCGGCGGTTGGGTAGCCACCTTTGTGGGGGTGCCGGCCATTGTGGTCAACACCGATGTGATCAAAACCGTGCCCCGTACCTGGGCGGACCTGGCCAAGCCTGAATATGCGGGCAAGGTTGGGGCCATCGACCCCACTAAGAGTGGCACTGCCGCCACCACTTTTCTATCCTGGGTGTACGCCAACGGTGGTGATGAGGCCAATATGGCCCCAGGGGTAGAGATGGCCAAGAAAATTGTCGCTAACTTCGCTGCGGCGGAGGGCAATGCCCAAACCCTGGAAAAGGGAGAAGTGCCCATCCAGATCAAGTACGACTACAACTGCAAGGCGGCGGCGGTTAAGGTGCAGGAAAAGGGGATTGCCTCAGAGGTGATCATTCCCGGGGTATCGATCTATGCCCCCTCGGCGTTGATGCTGAATAAGTACCACGTCAACAAAATGGATGCCGCCAAGCTGTTTATGGAGTACGTGCTCAGCGACGAGGGTCAGGAGATCTTTGCCAAGTTTGGGGCTCGCCCCATCCGCTACGTGATCGGCGACCTGCAACTATCCGATTCGGCCAAGGCAAACTGGTTGCCAGACAGTCAGTACGGCCAGGTGCAGCAGGTTAAGGATTGGAGTCAGGTTGATCCAGAAACCCTGGGCAAATTCTGGACCGATCAGGTGATCGGGGGTTAGGCCCATGGGGCAAGTACTCTCGCCGGAGGGAACGTTATCCCGACAGGGAGGGCGATCGCTCTCCCTGCGCCAGTCCCTCACCAGGTGGCTGGTCAACTGGTTGCCAGCCCTACCGATGCTGGTGCTGGCCTACGGGCTGCTGGCGGCGCCGGTGCTGGCCCTGCTGCTGCAGAGCTTTCAGGGGGATGACGGCCACTTCACCCTGGCCAATTGGGTTGAAGTGCTGACCAGTCGCGGCAATCGCCGGGCCATTCTCACCTCCTTGATGTTGGGTACTGTGTCCGCCACCACCGCCCTGCTGGTGGGGGCACCCATCGCCTGGTGGATCTCCCAGTTGTTGCCCCGGGGGCGGTCCCTATGGTTATCCTTACTGAACACCGCCACCAATTTCAGTGGTATTGGTTTAGCTTTTGGCTTTGTGGCAATTTTGGGCAACTACGGCATGATTACCCTGGCCTTTCAAGACCTGGGGGTACCGCTCATGCCCCCGGCCCCCAATACCTTCTGGGGGCTGGTGCTGGCCTACAATTACACCAATATCCCCCTGTTCATCCTACTCACCATTGCCGGCATGGGTATGCTGCGTCAGGATTGGTGGGAGGCGGCCCAAACCTGTGGTGCCACCCAGGTCCGGTTTTGGCGAGCGATCGGTCTGCCCATTCTGGCTCCCTTTTTGGGGGCGGGGTGGTTACTAGTCTTCACCTGGTCCATCGGGCTCTACGGCATTCCCTTCGCCCTGGCGGGCAATGGGGCCACCCGCAAGGTGTCCTTGATCACCCTGGTGATCGGCGATAGCCTGCAGGCCAGTATTTCTGGCCAGGGGGAGGCGGCGGTGCTGGCCATGGTGCTATTGACGATCGCAGCGATCTCCCTGCTCACCTATCGCTGGATGCTGGGGAGGACCGCCCGATGGTTTTAGATCGCCGTCATTTACCCTCCCTGGGCCGTGGTCTGCTGCTGGTCGGCCTGGTGATCTACCTGCTGCTGCCGATCGGGGCGGTGCTGCTCTACGCCTTCTCCACTCGCTGGACCAACCACATTTTGCCCGACGGTTATACCGCCCGCCATTGGCTGCAGGCCCTGGCCGACCCCCGTCTGGTGGCGGTGATGCTGCGCACCCTGGGGCTGGCCCTGCTGGTCACCCTGTTGGATATCCTGCTGATCGTGCCGGCCATTTACTGGCAGTGGATCCACAACCCCAGGATCCGCCCCCACCTGGAGTTGACCGCCGCCATTCCCTTTGTGTTGCCCTACGTGGTGATCGCCTTTGGCATTCTCAGCCTCAGTGGCCAGTTTTTGCCGGCGGCCCTGGGGACGGTATGGCTCCTGGCCCTGGGCCATGGAGCGATCGCCTTTCCGTTTTTCTACTGGGCGGTGGATAACGCCATGGCCGCCGCCGATGTGGCCCTACTCAACGAGGCGGCCAAAACCTGTGGCGCCTCCCCCTGGAGAATCCTGGCCCAGGTGATTTTACCCAACATCAGCGCCGGCATCGCCACCGGTAGCATGCTAGTGTTTGCGGTCAGCTTTAATGAGTTTGCCCTGGTGCAGATTTTGGTAGGGGCCCGCTACGAAACCGTCTCCCTCTACAGCCTGGATTTATTAACGGGCACCAACGCCGACTTTAATAAATTAGCGGTGATTACGGTGTTCACCTTTGTGATTGTTTTCAGCCTGTCGGCCCTCTCTGTTTATCTCAATCGGGGCCAGGGGCAAACCCGCCGACTCATGATCGGCTCCAGGTCTAAAGTCTAAAGCGGTACTCAGTAGGAACAACCATGGGAAGCGTCAGTCTGCGCCATATCACCAAGCACTACGGCTCCGTGTGTGCCCTCGACCAGCTCTGCCTGGATATTCCCTCCGGCGAGTTGGTGGTGTTGTTGGGCTCCTCCGGCTGCGGTAAAACCACCCTGTTGCGCAGTGTGGCCGGGCTGGAGCGGCCCGACCAGGGGCAGGTGCTGATCGAGGGCCAGGATGTCACCGCCCTGGCCACCCGCCACCGCCCCATCGGCATGGTGTTCCAGAGCTATGCCCTGTTTCCCCACATGACCGTGCGACAAAACATTGCCTTTCCCCTGATGGCCCGCCGAAAGCCCGCCCACCTGCGCTCCAGCCGGGTGGAGGAGCTGTTGGAGCTGGTGCATTTAGGCCCCCAGGCCGATCGCTTTCCCAGCCAGCTCTCCGGGGGCCAACAGCAGCGGGCCTCCCTGGCCCGGGCCCTGGCCGCCTCCCCCCAGGTGTTGCTGCTGGATGAACCCCTATCCGCCCTGGATGCCCTGGTGCGTCAGCAACTGCGGGAGGAGATTCGCCGCATCCAGAAAACCCTGCAGATTACCACCCTATTTGTCACCCACGACCAGGCCGAGGCCATGGCCATCGCCGACCGGGTGGCGGTAATGCGCCAGGGCCGCATCGATCAGATCGCCACCCCCCTGGAACTCTACGAAACCCCGGCTACCCGGTTCAGTGCCTCCTTTGTGGGCAACCGCAACGCCCTGGAGCTGCCCCTGCGCAATGGCCGCATCCGCTTTGGCCAGGTGCTGGACATGGCCGCCCCGGAGTTGGGGGATGGTCGAGCGGTGGTCTTCTTCCGGCCCGAGGATGTGGAATTTAGCGATAACGGAGTGGGGCACCCGGCCAGGATTGAGGGCAAGATCTTCCAGGGCTCCCAAACCCGGCTGCACCTGGTGGCGGAGGCCGATGGCCTGGTGGGCCGCTTCTACGCCGACCTCCCCAGTCGACAGGCGGTGGCCCTGGAGCCGGGTCACACGGTGAAGGTGTACCTCCATCCCAGCCGGGCCCGGGTGTTTCCCGCCGAGGGTTAAGGGGATAGAACCCCCGGTCCGGGGGCTCTACCTTGCCAGCTACTAACCGATATCTTAGGATCCTCGCCATGACCGATACCGCCCCCAGGGCTAAACTGATTTTTCTACTGATCGATGGGCTACGGCTGGATGTGGCCCAGGTGGCCCTGGGTTACCTGGGCCACCTGGTGGAGGTGGGTCAGGCCAGTTTCCACCCGGTGCAGGCGGAGTTGCCCTCGGTGTCTCGGCCGGTCTACGAGGTGCTGATGACCGGCACCCCCAGCTCGGTGAACGGCATTACCTCGAACCAGGTTGTCCGCCCTTCCCGCCAGACCAGCCTGTTTCACCTGGTGCGTCAGCAGGGGGGCACCACCGCCGCCGCCGCCTACTACTTTTTTAGCGAACTCTATAACCAGGCCCCCTTCCAGCCCCTGCACCACCGGGAACAGCATGACCTGGATCAACCGATTCAGCACAGTCGGTTCTATTGGGATGACGACTACCCCGACTCCCATCTATTTGCCGATGCCGCCGCCCTACAGCGACACCATAACCCTGATTTTCTGCTGATTCACCCCGGCGGGGTTGACACCGCTGGCCATCAATATGGGGGGGAGTCTAAGCAGTACCGCAACCAGGCGATCGCCATGGATGATCTGCTGGCCCAGTACCTGCCCCTATGGATGGAGGACTACCAGATTGTGATCACCGCTGACCATGGTATGAATGGGGATGGTCAGCATGGCGGCACCTCCACCGCCGAACGGGCTGTGCCCCTGTTTTGTATTAGCCCCCGGCTGCGGCCTGGGGTCTACCCAGAGGTGCTGCCCCAGCTGGCGATCGCCCCCCTGGTTTGCCAGTTACTCAACCTGCCCCCTACCCCCAAAATGGGTGAGTTTGCCATTCCGGGACTGGAGACCTAGTGCTGCAGGACATAGGTTCGGCCAGGGGGGCAGTAATTAGAACCAGATCCGCAGGGTTTGGGGAACGACCTGTTTCTGTTCTCGAGTAAGGGCTCGGGCCAACCGGATTATCCCTGTGCCCACACAGCATTAGCCCTGTGCCTAGACCGAGATCCCTAACCCTAGAATGCCTTCCGTAATTCTACTGATTAACCTGCTCTCCTATGGCAGCGTTGAAGCCTATTCACCATAATGAAATCAGGTCTCGTTGTTTGTCTACCAAATCTCTCCTGACTGCCCCCCAGTGACGCACTGGGGGTTTTTTCTTTACATAGGCATCACTTAGGTCACGGGTGCTTTTCCCCGACCTGTTATTCCCCAGTCATCTGGTTGGGGGTGTTTACTGGATATGGGCTAACAGCTACGGACCAAGACCCTTCAGCCAGATTCCTATGGTTTTCTGCCCAAGCATCAGAGTTAGCTTAAACCTAAAGTCGATCCTACCGTAACAGACTGTAGGATAGGCCGATTCGCTGCCCAAAGACTACATCATACCAACGGAAGCGGTGGGATTTGAACCCACGAGGGAAGGTTTACTCCCCTACCTCCTTAGCAGGGAGGCGCTTTCGACCACTCAGCCACGCTTCCAAATTTTTATGTCTTTAGCTAGTGTAGCAGAGACTGGGACTGGCCCACCAGCCCTTTGCCCCGTTCTCTTCAATTGCTAGGGGTAGGGGGCTTACGCGCCTCTGTGATTTTGGTACTATAAAGGGGACTTTCGGTTCTCGGGGAATTAGCTCAGCTGGTAGAGCGCTGCGATCGCACCGCAGAGGTCAGGAGTTCGAATCTCCTATTCTCCATAGCCTACTAGGGACTTAACCCGGCTAGGTCACCTCTGGGGTAATGCGATAGTTAAAGTTAAAACAGACCCACTGGTCATGACACAGTCGGTAATGACCAGAACCAGGCGGGCCGCTGTGTAAATCCTCTAGCAGGGCCTGGGCTAATGGTAAGGGCTGGGGGATTTGCACCAGGCTGCCCTGGGTAGGGTTTTGGCCATTCTCCCCCAGGGCTTGATGGCAGTGGTCGAAGGACTGTCGGTTAAGCACCAGATAACTTTCCACTAGCCCAGGGGTGGGTGGAACGGGTATGCCCTCGCTATCATCAGGTAAGGTGAACCCCAGGGAGGCCCTGCCCCCAGAGCCGTTGCCGATGTTCGATGCAGTGGTGATGGCAGGGACTAGCAGGACATGGCACTGGCCCTGCCCATCAAATTGAATCAGCAGGCCCTCTAGCCTATCAGTCCTTAGGCTGGTGACTCGATAGAGCAGTTTAGTGGTGCTGGCCAGCATCGGCACAGGGGATTGATCAGGGTTATCGATGGTTCTGCGGTTGAAGGATGGGAATGGTGTTTCCCCCCGATCGCTACACTGTTCTATGAGAAGTTGGGGTTTTGACCCAACTGTCTCCAGACTAGCGGTTGCCCCTAGCCAGGACGCCTGTAGATTGGCACACAACCGCACCAGCTTCAGGGCGAGCAGCCCATGAAACTGAGGAGTAAGTCGGGCCACGGCGGTTTTGACGGCCTCGTCTCGGGTTGTCCAGCTACTGGCCAATTGATGACAGTTAGGGGTAAATAGGCCATAGCGGTTAGGAACTATCAGATCAGGCTTCTCCTGCAGGGGTTCAACCGGTGCCTCGGGGGGAGATAGGGCTGCCGTTAAGGTCGGGGGTGTTGGGCTGAGCAACCGACCAAACAGACAGTCAGCCACTTTGTCACCCTGGGAGATCGCTGTCACAAAGGGAATCGCCGCCAGGGCACTGGTGGCATCCACCCGTTCAAACCGTTGTAATCGGTTGTCGATCGCCACCACCAAATCAATGGATCGGGGCAACAGGCGAACCTTTTCGTAGACCGGTTGGGATGGGATCGATAGGGAAACCCTAGTGCCCAGGGCTCGGGCTGTGGCCTTTACTCCCATTCGGGACTCTAATCGCAACTGCATAGGCGCAGGCCCCTCACCTGGAATTTCTTGACCCACCGGTGGCCGGATCACCAACTCTGAACCCGGCTGCAGGTAGGATAATACCACCGGATCTAGCCCGCCTAGCCAGAGCACCAGGGGCCGATCTCCGCCCGGGGCCGATAGCACCACCCCATCCGCCGCCGTCATCTGGGCTGGTAGGGTATAGGCTGTTGCCTTTTGGCGGACAACGCTAGACCAACTGGGGTTCTGCTCTGAACCTACCCAGCGCCGACTGCGGTTGCCTAGGTCTTGCATCCACAGGTGTGGATTGGGGTTGGGGAGTTCGGTCCACAGCCCTTGGGTCAGGGCGTAGGTGAAGATGCCGGCGCTGAGGCCATCCCACTGGCCCTCCAACACCAGGTGGCCAGGGGTGGCGGCCCGTAGTAAGGTTCCCGGCCAGCTCAGAGCGCGACTGGGGGACAGGCCAGGGGGCCAGAGGGCAGTCGGAACGCTGGGCCGCGATCGCACCCGTAGATTACCGTGGCGATTGTAGCCGATGTCCTGATAGCCCGCATCGATCACCGTGGTCAGGTTATTGGTGGCCAGCCCTTGTAACTGGGATATCACCTCCAGTTCTAGCAGATCCCCCAGGGTTGGATCCTGCTCGGTGGGTAGACGGCTGTCAACGGTGACCCAGGCCAGGTAGGGCTGATCTGGATCGGTCTGCAGCTGTACCTGGCTGCCGTAGCCACTGAAGTGAAGCAACACCACATCTCCAGGGCGAGCCTGGGCGACCAAGTGCTGGGCGATCGCCTCTAAAATAGCGGCACGGGTTGCCTGCTGGTTAGTTAGGGTCAAAATAGCTGAGGCCTGAAAGCCAAACCGATGAATCAGCAACTCCCGCTGTAGGGCAACATCGGTTTCGCAGCCCCGCAGGCCAGCATCGGGGCTGGGGACCGTATCAAGAGCTGTTTCTGGGTACTGGTTAATGCCAATTAAGAGAGCCAGCTTGCGGTCCGTGGGTTGGGCCAGGGCCTGATAATAGGAACCTGGGCCCACCGTCAAGGCAGCCCCCCCCGCCCCTAGCGCTAAGCTGATTCCCCCTAGAAAGGCCCGTCGTGTTAGTCCCACCGTCTCAATGCTGTCCTACCTAGATAGTCCTATCCTAGCCAATCGACGCCCTGACCCGCATAGCTTTAGCCAATTCCGCCGCCACCTCCGGACGGGAAAACTCTGGTGGTGGCAGCTCACCTCGACTGAGCATTTCCCGCACCTTGGTGCCGGACAGGTGAATGCGCTCCTCCTTTGTGCTAGGGCTAGTTTTAGAGGTTGCCATGCCGCCGGTGCGGGTACAGTAGAAGGCATGTTCAAACTTCATCGGGGTAATGCCTAGCTCGCCCGGTTCAAACTCGTCAAAAATATACTGGGCATCGTAGGTTCCGTAGTAATCTCCTACCCCGGCGTGGTCCCGCCCTACAATAAAGTGGCTACAGCCATAATTTTTCCGAATCAAGGCATGGAAAATGGCTTCTCGAGGCCCAGCATAGCGCATGGCGGAAGGATTAATGGCCAACATCACCCGATCGGTGGGGAAGTAATGGTCCAGCATGATTTCATAGCAGCGCATGCGGACGTCGGCGGGAATATCATCGGATTTAGTGGCTCCTACCAACGGATGCAAAAACAAACCATCTACCGTTTCCAGGGCGCACTTTTGAATATACTCATGGGCTCGATGAATCGGATTACGGGTCTGGAATCCGACCACGGTCCGCCAGCCCCGCCGTCGGAAAAGGTCTCGAGATTCCGCTGGGTCAATCTGGTAGGCGGGAAACTGGGGATGGGGATCTCGCTGCAGTAGCCAAACCGGTCCCGCCAAGTTGATGGACCCCTGGTCATAAACCACCTTCACCCCAGGATGGTTTTCATCCTCGGTGCGGTATACCTGAATGGCTTCTCGGCCTTTGTCGTAGGTGTATTTTTGAGTCAGTTCTAGGACTCCGACAAACCGACCGCTGGGGTCATCTAAACGGACTAAAGTGCCCTCCCGTAGTGGCTCGGCCACCGCGTCACTGACTGAAAGGGTAACCGGGATGGCCCAAGGCAAGCCATTGGCTAGCCGCATATCGGTCACCACGGTGTCATAGTCCGTCTGCTCCATAAATCCCTGCAGAGGGCTAAACCCCCCAATGGCGATCATCACCAGATCGGAAAAAGCCCGTTCATCCAAACTGACGCGGGGTAAGCTAGGGGCCTTTTCTGAAAAGAGATCGGCCTGTTCGGGGGTAACCAGGCGGTTGACCAAGGTGCCGCCGTGGGGGGCAATACCATCTTTTTGCATCGTGATTGACCTAGGGTGACTGGCTGGGCAGGGATGGATAGGTAGGGGCGGAAGTGCCCTTACTTAACGAAATTAACGAAATTATATATTGGTACCAATGTCATCACCCTTGAATTTCTTGGGATTATGCGTATCCTTAGTTAGCTTCAACGGTTCACTCCTGGTTTCACCGATGCAACGGTTCCTCCCCTGTTCTTCCCCCCTGGGTTACCTCCCCTTATTATTCGCTAGTGGTTTAGGTGGCGGGCTATTGACAAGTCTGGCCTCGATTAGTCCAGCCTCCGCCCTGGATCAGATTTCCGCCTGGCAATTTGACCCGGTCCGGCAGCAGTTGACCATCACCCTGTCGCCCCAGGTAACCCCTACCTACAAAATTCGTGCCGATGGCCGGGCTATTCTGCTCCACCTGCCGGCCAGCCGCTTGGGAGCAAGCCCCACCAGCAGCCAGTACGACGGACCGGTGCGCCAGGTGCACTTGAGCCAGATCGAGCCAGACCAGGTAGAGGTGACCCTGGAATTGGCAGTAGGGGTGGAGGTGACCGCCGAGCAAGTCACCCTGGTTGCCCTCAGGGGTGAGTCTGAGACCCGTTGGTTATTGACGGCTCTGGTGGCGGAGGGCCGGGCCTCGGTCATCCCTAGTCAGCCCTTTTCTCCGCAAATGACTGGGGAATCACCCCCTGTTGCCGCTGATCCGAATCTGCACTGGCCTTACCAGGGGATTGGCCGTCTTAGTATTGCCGCCGCCAACCTGATGTTGCCCGCTAACCTTGACAGTTTTAACACCCTACCCGAAACCCTGGCGATTGACCCCTTTAACCTGGGATTACCCAGCAGTAGTGAGCCCGTATCCGTGCCAACCCTGGCGGAACTGGATGTGGCGGTGGGTCAGGCCCAGGTTGAGTTGGTTCCTACTATGGCCAGCCCTCTGCCGGTACCCGATCTACCCCAGGGGGTCCCAACCGCTAGCCTCACCCTGCCGCCACCAACCCAGCCATCCCTGCCGGTGGAGATCGGCCAAAATCAACAGGAAACCCCAGCAACCCTGTCGCCATCTTTATCTTCCGTCAGCGATCTTCCCTCTACCCCTGAAACTGTAGCTGCGATCCCAGGGCCAGTGAACTCAGAGGCTGATTTGACCGTAGTTACCCAGGAGCCGACTACCCTTTTAGCTGACTCCAACCCTTACCAGGGGCAGGCTGCTCCTGCCCAACCCCAACCCGATCCCCTGACTATCGAGCCGCCAGCGGCAGAGATCCCCGCCTATCCCCCTAGCCCATCTACCCCTGAGCCAGGGTCAGAGCCAGTCCTGATGGCGGCGAAACAGCCCATTCCCTTTGGTCAACCCCTCCCAGGCCAAGCCCTTAGCTCGCCAGTTGCCCAGCCCAACGATCGCCCCCTACCCCCCGATATCCTGATTGCCTCAGGAACAATATTGGAACTACGCTACCCTGGCTCTGAGGATCTGGTACTGACGCCAAACCTACCCCTGAACGAGGTACTGGTCTTAGCTCAAGATCTGCGTGACCCCATCACCCAAGGGATAATTGCCCCTGCTGGTAGTCAATTAATAGGTCAGTTCGAGACCGTAGGCCACCACCAACAGTGGGTCAGCCACATGATCATTTTGCCCACCGGCCAGCGGGTTCCCTTCCCTAGCACCTCCGACTATCTGGTGGGCACTCCCCAGGTCAGCGGTGACAGCCTTGCCTTAGGCAGTGGGGTCGGTGCCCTTGCCCTGACCTTGTTAGGGGGCTTTAGTGGTGTTGGCCTCTTGGGAGGGGCACTGATGGGCGCCACCGCTACCCTGGGCATGGCTCCCCAAATAATTGTGATTGAGCCCAACCAAATTATTTATGCCCAGGTGATGGATGACATTCCTCGAGCCATACCTATTGCTCTGGCGCCAGCCACGGTACAGCCCTGGGGAACGGCGCCAAATTGGTAGGTCTAGGTGTTAGCTTTTTGATGTTTCATAGCATGGGACAAGCCTGCCAGTTAAAAGGCATGAAACTGAACCATAAGCCTTGCCCTAAGCGTGTCAACCAAAGCTACACTTATTTCAACCATCCCTTGAGTCGAGAAGCCACCTGGGGTCGGCGTAATTTCCGCATAGCCTTAGTTTGAATTTGTCTCACCCGTTCTCGAGATAGATTGAAAATACCACCCACCTCTTCCAGAGTGTGGGTTTCCCCGGTGGTTAAACCATAGCGTAGGGTAATAATATCCTTCTCTCGTTCCGTTAGCACTTCAGCCAGAACACTGGTAATTTCCTGACGCATCATCGTCTCGCTGATTTTCGATTCCGGGGTTTGGGTTTTGCTATCCTCTAGCAGCTCCATCAACTCCGTATCTTCTCCCTTCCCCACCCGATGATTCAAGGAAAGAGATCGCCGCCTCACCTGTTGTAAGCTACGGAGTTGATCAACCGTAACATCAAGAGCACTGGCGAGTTCCTGCTCCGTTGGATTCCGTTGCAGATCTCGACGTAGGTCACGGTGGGCCTTCTTTAATTTATTCAGCTTTTCTACGATATGAATGGGCAGACGAATCGTGCGGGCATCGTTAGCAATGGTGCGAGTAATTCCCTGGCGAATCCACCAGTAGGCATAGGTAGAAAACTTATAACCTTTGTCAGGATCAAATTTTTCGGTAGCTCGATTTAAACCTAAAGCCCCCTCTTGAATTAGATCTAGAAAGGGTACGCCCCGATTTAGATAACGTTTCGCAATAGATACCACTAGCCGTAGATTAGACCGAATCATCCGTCGTTTAGCGGATCGCCCTTCTTGGAGCTTCAGGCTCAATTCTCCATCACTAATTTTCAATTTAGCCAGCATTTCCTGCCGACTTGGTTTACGGCCTAGTTCCTTTGTCAGTTTTTCACTCGCATTTTCTACTCGAGTAAGAAACCTCACCTGGCGAGCCAGTTCAATCTCTTCACTAGCATCTAATAGGGGATAACGAGCCATTTCTTTGAAAAACGCTCCCACCGCATCATCAGCCAGGGTTTTGCTGTAGCCAGACAACCCCATTTCAGAGAGCTCACTCACCTGGGAGATTTTTGCTAGAACCTCGCGGTCCTCTTCCCATGCTGCCGCCTCAGGGCCAAAATCCCCGTTCAACAGGGCATTTTTCTCTGGCATACGACTAAAGTCACCAGAAAAGTCATCCAGGGAGCTATCTGACCAGCCGATGGAGCTGTCAGTATTGGGATTAAATGTAGTAGTCATAGGAGCAATAAAACAGATAGCTACAGGTCTTAAGCATGGATAGGGATAGCTGGATGAGAGTTACCCACTATTTTGATCAACTAGAGTTCAGAGGAGCCTGCCACTCCCAGATCATCAAAGTAGAAAGTTTCCATTTCCTGATTGATTTTGTGAGTCCACAATACGAATTTTTTTCCAAATTTCCAGATAATGTAACATTTCTTTAGCTTTCTGAGTAGGATAACAAGATTTTCTAAATTTATACCTAGACTAAGCCCCAAAAGGTATTTGGATTTGTCCGTGATAGGGTTGACCAACCCTATCACGGACAAATCACTGAGAGGAGTTTTGGGGCGCTGTAAGCAACTATTTTGTTGCTGCTCTAGGCTATCCTAGGGTCTAGGATGAAATAGGGCGCATTCACTTTAATCTCCTCAGTATTGTCAAGGGTTTTTTTAAGGCTTGTGTTTTACACTGTCCTATGGTGATCAAGGGATGTGAAGAGGGGTTAGAGCCCATATTTTTATCGGGTTTCTCCAGCAATTGTAAATTCAGAATTTGACAATCTACACTGCCCGCCGAGAGGATAGAGCCTATGGGAAGAGGAACTGGGAATGGAAGAGCAACGGCTGAGTTTTGAGGTGATGCTGAGCTACCTGCATCGTGTCCTGGAGGGG
>JBEIGU010000083.1:0-17773 GCA_040381765.1 Leptolyngbya sp. | reverse complement strand
TCGCGCCTGTACTTCCGGTTGCTCTAGCTTTTCGCTCAGTCGATGCGCTATGCTCATAGGACATTTTTTATTTGGGTACAAGGACTATTGTCCATGTACCTTCTTTTTTACGCTAGTCCCCCAACCGCTAGATACGCCCCTTCCTGCTGTTTTTCAAGGGACAGCACTCGGATTCTTTCTAAAGTCGCCTGCTCAATGGTCATAGATCTGCTCCTCTTCTACCCCACCTACAGTTCCGCCATCTCCTCTCTTCACCAGCCCCCCAATTCCCCCATTGATCGACTATGGTGGAAAACAGGAATAATGCAGCAATAATACACTCGTGATCGACGGGGGAGGACACAGCCATGGACGGGATATTTGGCACACTGCTGGTGCTGGTCCTAAGCGGTTCGGTGCTGGCCAGTTCGGTGAAGATTGTCAACCAGAGCGACGAGGCCCTGGTGGAAACCCTGGGCAAGTATACCGGCAAGAAACTCACCCCGGGGTTGAACTTTATTGTCCCCTTCCTCGACCGGGTGGTGTTTAAGCAAACCATCCGAGAGCGGGTGCTCGACATTCCCCCCCAGCAGTGCATCACGCGAGATAACGTCTCCATCACCGTGGATGCGGTGGTCTACTGGCGGATTGTGGACCTGGAGAAGGCCTACTACAAGGTGGAAAATCTGCAATCTGCCATGGTTAACCTGGTGCTCACCCAGATCCGGGCGGAGATGGGCAAACTGGAGCTAGATGAGACCTTTACGGCCCGGTCGGAAATTAACGAAACCCTACTGCGGGAGCTGGATATTTCCACCGACCCCTGGGGGGTGAAGGTGACCCGTGTGGAGCTGCGGGACATTGTTCCCTCCAAGGCGGTGCAGGAGTCCATGGAGCTGCAGATGGCGGCGGAGCGTAAGAAACGAGCGGCGGTGCTGACCTCCGAAGGGGAACGGGAGGCGGCGATCAACTCCGCCCGGGGCCGGGCCGAGTCGGCGGTGCTGGATGCGGAGGCCCGCCAGAAGGCGGCCATCCTCGATGCGGAGGCGGAGCAAAAGACCATCGTCCTCAAGGCCCAGGCCCTCAAGCAGGAGCAGATCCTGCAGGCCCAGGCGACGGCGGAGGCCATGCAGATGATCGCCAAAACCCTGGAGGCAGACCCGGGTACGAAGGCGGCCCTGGAGTTTTTACTGGCCCAGCATTACCTGGAAATGGGCTTGAAGATCGGCAGCAGTACCAGCAGCAAGGTGATGTTTATGGACCCCCGCAGCATTCCCGGTACCCTGGAGGGGCTGCGGGCCATAGTCGGGGATCAGTAGTCAGTAATCAGTGGTCAGGAGCGGCAGAGTTTAGCCTAAAACTTGTCTCCCTACTCCCTACTCCTCCAGGATTTTCGGCACCTTGAAAAAGTCCCCCTCCCGGTCGGGGGCGCAGTCGAGCATGACCTCGCGATCGCCAAAGGGGGCCAGGGCATCGGGGCGGGTAATGTTGTTCAGCTCGATGGCTCGGGTGGTGGGCTCCACCGCCTCGGTGTCGAGCGCCTTGAGTTGGTCAACGTAGTCGAGAATGCTGCTTAGCTGGCTGGTGAACTGCTGCTCCTCCTCGCTGGTGAGGGCCAGGCGGGCCAGGTGGGCTACCTTACGAACCTGTTCTAGATCAATCATGGCGGTGCCCTAAAAGAAGATATCGTTTTTCATGCGGCCGGTGTTCTTGAGCCAGTTTTGGGCCTCGATGTAGTTATTGGGGGCGATGGAAAGGGCCTCTAGCCAATAGCGGGCGGCTTCATCAAAGAGGGTTTCAGCCCGGTCACTATCGCCGCTGGCGGCGGCCTGCTCCCCCTGGTAGTGGTAGATCACCGCCATGTTGTTGAGGGCCTGGCACATGCGAGGGTTGAGATCCAGGGCTTCCTGGTATTTCCCCAGGGCGATTTCGTGTTCGCCGTTGCTGGCGTGGATCAGCCCCATGTTGTAAAGAATAAAGCTCTTATCGTAGGGGTCCTCCTCTAGTTTCAGGGCCTCCCGGTAGTTATCCATGGCCTCGGCGTATTCCCCATCGGCCTGGGCTGACATGCCATCGCGGTAGTAGGCAAAGGCTTCTTTTTCGCTCTTTTTGGTGGGCATCAGCTTCAGGATCAGATCTGCCATCACCGTGAAGGACTTGTCAATGAAGTTGTCGTTGCGTTGGGTTCTGGGCATAGCAGCGGTGTTCAGGGATAGTCGAGGGTGACCTGGGGTTATTGGCCCCACCCCTTAGGGTAGCAAACCCTAGGGTAGCAGACCCGGGCCCCTAGTCGGCGGCCACCACCACCCGGCGTTGCCCCTGCAGGGTGCGAACCCGGTCCAGGCTGCCCAGGGGAATCGCCTGAATCAGTTGCTGGGTGTAGGGCCGTTGGGGCTGGTGGTAAATGGTTTCAGCCGGGCCAACTTCCTCCACCTGGCCCTGGTTCATCACCATGATGCGATCGCTCATAAACTTCACCACCCCCAGATCGTGGGAAATGAAAATGTAGGTGAGTTTAAATTCCCCCTGCAACTCCTTCAGCAGGTTGAGCACCTGGGCCTGCACCGACACATCCAGGGCGGAAACCGACTCGTCGCAGATAATAAACTTGGGGTTGAGGGCCAGGGCCCGGGCAATACAGATGCGCTGCCGTTGCCCCCCAGAGAATTCATGGGGATAGCGGCCCATGGCATCGGGGTTGAGGCCCACCCGCTCCAGCAGGTAGGCCACCCGTTCTCGCAGGTTGGCCCGACCCCGGTGCACCCGTTGGATATTGAGGGGTTCGGCGATGGCGGCACCGACGGTCATGCGTGGGTCCAGGGCACTGTAGGGATCCTGGAAAATGATCTGCATATGCCGCCGCAGGGGTCGGCGTTGCCGGTGGTTAAGCGGCACCATGTCCCGCCCCTCAAACCAGACCCGCCCACCCCGGACCGGCACCAGCCCCAGCAGGGCCCGCCCCAGGGTGGTTTTGCCGCAGCCCGACTCCCCCACCAGGCCAAAGGTTTCCCCCTGGTAAACCTGGAAGGAAACATCCTTTACCGCCATGAAGTGGCCTCGGGTGTTGCCAAACATATCCCGCACTGGGTAGCCAACCTGCAGGTTTTCTACCACCAGCAGGGGGCCCTGGTCCACCAGGGCCCCCTGCTGGTGGCACTCCAGGTCGGCATCGGTGAGACTGAGGGGTTGGGGGTAGGCCGGGTCGGTCTCGTCTGCCGTCAGAAAGTCAGCGACGGTGGGCAGGCGGCGCAGGCGCTGGTCAGGGCGGGGGCGACAGGCCAGCAGGCCCCGGGTGTAGGGGTGCTGGGGCTGGCTAAAGAGCTGCAGCACCGGGGCGGTTTCGACGATTTTCCCTTGGTACATGACCGCCACCTGGTCGGCGATCTCAGCGATGATGCCAAAGTCGTGGGTGATGAAGATCAGGGCCATGCCGCGGCGATCGCGCAGCTCCCGCAGGAGTTCGAGGATGGTGGCCTGCACCGTCACATCCAGAGCGGTGGTGGGTTCATCGGCGATCAGGATATCGGGGTTGCCGGCGATGGCCATGGCGATCATCACCCGCTGCATCTGCCCCCCCGACAGCTCGTGGGGGTAACGGTCGAGCAGGGCCTGTTGTTGGCGATCCACCGCCGTGGCCAGGGCGCTCTCCGTCAGATCAGGATTGACCGCCAGGGCCTGTTGGCGCAGGGTTTCCTCCGGGGGCAGCAGCTTCACCTCCTGCAGCCGGGCGATCGCCTGGGCCCGAGCCACCGACGGGCTGACGGACTGGTGTTGGTTAATCGCCTCCAGCAGTTGGAAGCCAATGGTGTAGACCGGGTTAAGGGAGCTCATCGGTTCCTGGAAGACCATCGCCACCCGCCCCCCCCGGTAGCGCTGCCGATCCGCCTCGGCAAGCTGGCAGAGATCCACCGATTGGCCCCCGTCCTGCAGCCAAATTTCACCGCTGGTAATCTGACCGGGGGGGGTCGGTATCAACCCCATGATCGCCAGGGCCGTGACCGACTTGCCGGAACCCGACTCCCCCACAATCCCCAGGGTTTCCCCCCGGCGCAGTTGAAACGAGACATCCTCCACCGCCCGTAGTAAGCCACCCTCCCTGGCGAAGCCAATACCGAGGTGCTTAACCTCCAGGACGAGATCGGACATGAAATCTACCTCAAGGACAATGAACGGGACGGGGCAAGGAAAATGGACAGGGTGAATAGACTAGGCCTGGACGCCCTATCATATAGGATGAGACACGATTTATGATACTTTGCCTGAGCATTAACGGGCTGACCTAACCTGCCCAATAATGACTTCATCCTACCTATGCTGAGCCTGGCCACTGCCATTGTCATCATGTTATTGGGTTCAGCCCTCTGTTCAGGTAGTGAGGCGGCGATTTTATCGGTGTCGCTGTTGAAAGCACAACAACTGGCGGAGTCAAAAAAGCCTGCTGCGATCGCCTTGCTCTTCATTCGTCAAAAAATCAATCGCCCCATTGCCACCATTGTCATCCTCAATAACCTATTCAATATTGTCGGCAGTGTTTTAGTCGGGGGGATTGCTGCCCAACTCTTCAGAGACGCCCTGCTGGGGATATTTACGGGCATCCTTACCCTATTAGTAATTTTAGTCGGGGAGATTTTTCCTAAGATTTTTGGTGAACGGTACGCCATTCCCATCGGCCTGGCGATGGCGGTGCCCATCCGCACCCTTACCTGGCTATTCACTCCGATTGTTCTATTGCTGGAACGGATTACTGCCCCCTTTCTCAGCCCCAACCATCGGCCCAGCACTACTAATGAGGCGGAAATCAAGTTGATGGCCACCATTGGTCACCAGGAGGGCATTATTGAAGCCGATGAGGCAGAAATGATTCGTCGGGTGTTTCGCCTCAACGACATGAAATCCATTGATATCATGACCCCTCGCGTCGCCCTTACCCATCTACCGGGGGATAGAACTATTCAGTCAGCCCAGGAGCAGATTCTCAGGTCTCAGCATAGCCGCATTCTGGTCAGCGGTGCCGACATCGACCATATCCTCGGATTAGTGTTAAAAAATGAGCTGCTGGCCTGTTTAATCCAGGGTCAGGGGGATCGACCCATCCACCAGGTGGCGCGCCCCGTTCGCTTTGTGGCGGAAACCGAGCGGGCCGATAAATTGCTGCAGGAGTTCCAGAGCCGCCGGGAGCACCTGGCGGTGGTGGTGGATGAGTACGGCGGCGTCAGTGAGGTGGTCACCCTGGAGGATGTGCTAGAAGTGCTAACTGGGGAAATTGTAGATGAGACCGATCGCAGCATTGACCTGCAAAATCTAGCCCGCCAACGCCAGCGTCAACTCTTGGAAAGCCGGGGTATGCAATCCTCCGAACCCCCTGAACCCAAGCCACCCCATCCCTAACCATGCTGCGTTTCCACCCCGCCGGATTTATCCAAAAGCCCCTGACCACCGATCTGGGGGTGATGGTGTACTACACCAAGGCCGAGGCACCGGCGATCGGCACCCCCACCCTGGTGTTTCTCCACAGCCTGGGGGGCGGCTCCTCGGCCTTTGAGTGGTGCCGGGTATACCCTGCCCTGGCGGATACCTATCGGGTGGTGGCGCCAGACCTGATCGGTTGGGGCCAGTCTAGCCATCCGCTCCGCACCTACCGGGTGGAGGATTACTTCACCATGATTACCCAGTTGCTGACCAGCCTGGAGGGCCCCAGGCTGGTGGCCGCCACCTCCCTCACCGCCGGGGTGATGGTGCGCCTGGCGATTCAACGCCCCGATCTCTGCCAGGGCCTGTTTTTGGTGTCACCGGCGGGCAATAGCGACTTTGGCCGCGACTATCGCCTCAGCCTGCCCGCCCTGCTGGCCAGCACCCCCGGGGTGGATCGCCTGCTCTACCAGGTGGGGGCGGCCAATCCCCTGGCGGTGCAATGGTTTTTGAGTAACGTGTTGCTGGGCGATCGCCGTCGCCTCACCCCCACCCTGGTGCAGGCCTACCTGAGCTGCACCCAGCAGCCTCAGGCCCAGTACGCCGCCCTGGCCTCCTTGAGTGGGGCAATTAGCTTTGACCTGGCCAACTATATCGGTCAGTTATCCCTACCGACGGCGGTGATACTGGGGGAAAAATCCCGGTTTATGCCCCCCGCCGTGGGGCGACGCCTGGCCAGCCTCAACCCCCAGGCCATCACCACCATCCACGAAATCCCCGATGCCGGTGTGCTGCCCCACCTGGAATGCCCCGAGGCGGTGGTGCCCCTCCTGCGCGACTTCGCCGGGATGGTTTTAGCCTCCCACCAGGTCCAATGACGAACCGGACCCCTCAGGGCTGACCCATCAGGGCCTGGCGGTCAGTCTCAAGGGTGCTGGTGAGGTGGTTCAGCAGAGTCAGATCTTCCGCGATCTGTACCAGCGCTGGCAGGGGCACCAGGGGTTGATCACCACAGTGCTGGCCCCCTCAGCGGCCCAGCCGGTGACGCCGGAGTTGATGCAGTGCATTAGCGCCCTATCGGCGGAGTACGATGTGCCCATCCACGCCCACCTGCTGGAAACCCGCATCCAGGCGGTGACCGGTCTGGAGTTCTTTGGGGAGACCATCATTCAGTACGCCCAGCGCCATAGTTTGCTGACCCATCGCACCACCATCGCCCACAGCATCTGGCTCACCCCCAAGGACATTGAGCGAGTAGCGGTGGAGGGGGCCACCAACGTCATGGTGTTGGGCCGGGTACTCCGCTTCCACGTTCGTCAAGACCTCTACCGACCGGAGGTGGGGCTGGTGAACACCGTGGCCATGGAACCCATTACCCGACTGGGGGGCCCCAGGGAGTACAGCAAAATCGGAGAACTGTTTTTTCTTACCTGATATTGGCCCATCGGTGGTCACTGATCGGAGATCGTCAGACTTCTGCCCACTGGCGCAGGAGATTGGCGTAGGTTTTGGAGAGCAAATCAAACGCTTCGGTTTTGCCGTTTTTCTCAAACAGCGATCGCCGCACCGTATCTAATTCAAATAAAAGCTGACGCTGTTCACTATTGCGCACCAGGCTCTGCACCCAGGTGACCGCTGCTAATCGTTGCCCGGTGGTCACCTCCGCCACCCGGTGCAGGTAGGTAGAGGTGTAGAGCACCATGGTACCAGCCGCCAGCTTCAGGCGTCGCTCCCCACCGTCGGTATCCAGCACCAATTCGCCGCCACCGTAGGCTCCAGGATCACTAAGAAATAGGGTAAGGGAGAGATCGGATCGTTGCAGAGTCTGACCCTGCCCCATGAGGACATTATCCATGTGCCAACCATAGGCCATCCCCGGACCATAGCGACTGATTAAACAGGGACGGATAACCTTGGGTAGGGCTAGGGATCGAAACAGGGCATTACCCTGAATCGCTTCCTCTAGAGACTCTCGGATGGTTTTAGCGATTTCACTGGTGCCATCCAGTTGCTGATTATGTTTGACAGCCTGGGCAAAGGGTCCTGCGGTGAGTTTGCCATCCACAAACTTTGCCTGGCTTAGTAAAGCGTGCAGGCTGGCGAGCTGTTCAGGGGTCAAAACCTGATCTATTTCAACAATCATAGTGGCAGACTGTGGGCAACAGGGTAGCTATAGACAACACCTGTGGCGCAGGGCATTTACCCCAGATCCTCTGCTAGAAGCGCTCCCAGAGGCAGGGGCAGGGCGCTGGATTCACCGCCCTCTCCATTGTCAGGCTGGGTGGGGTTAGACTCCGTAGGTCCTGTTTCCCCGTCCTCACTACCGTTATCGCCACCGTTACAGGCCACCAGGGTAGTGGTCAACCCCAGGGTTAGGAATAGAGCTACGGCCTTTGATCGCATGGGAAAATGCCAACACTATGGATTACCGTTCAATACTATATCAGGTTTACCTGGGAGCTACGAGAGCCCCACGTAGGCCACTAACTGGGCCAGCCGATCTCGCAGGGTGGCTAGTCCTAGCCGTTCCGTAGCCGAGACAAACAGGGCGTTGGGGTATTCTTCGTGGGCGATCGCCAGGTCTTGACTAGAGACCCGATCGCTCTTGTTAAAGACTAGCAACATCGGGCCGGGGGCCACGGGCATGGCATTGAGAATGCGCATCACCCAGTGAATTTGGTCAGGCCAGGCGGGGTGGGACACATCCACCACGTGGAGCAGGGCATCGGCCTCGGTGACCTCCTCCAGGGTAGCTCGAAAGGCATCCATCAGGGAGGCGGGTAGTTCTTCGATAAAGCCCACCGTATCGGTTAACACCAGTTGGATAACCTGGTCTGGGGTGGGGCCAGCGATCGCCATGCGTCGACTGGTGGGGTCAAGGGTGGCAAACAGTTGATCCGCCGCATAGACCTGGGCATGGGTCAGAGCATTTACCAGGGTAGACTTGCCCGCATTGGTATAGCCCACCACGGCAATGGAGGGCAGGGCATCTTCCTGGCGACGGTGGCGCAGCCGGGAGCGGTGGGCCTGGAGTTGGTTGACATCCTGCTGCAGCCGACTAATGCGGCGCTGAATAGCCCGCCGTTCCGTTTCCAGCTTAGTTTCCCCAGGCCCCCGGGTGCCGATCCCCCCCCCCAGTCGGGACATGGCCTTGCCCCGACCGGTGAGTCGAGGCATCTGATATTCCAACTGGGCCAGTTCAACCTGCAGCTTACCGGCGCCAGTTTTGGCCCGTTGGGCAAAAATATCCAGAATGACCTCGGTGCGATCCACCACCCGGATACCCATCAGGTTTTCCAGGTTGCGCACCTGCACCGGGGAGAGATCGCGGTCAAACACCACCAGGTTAGCCCCCAGATTCTGAGCCACCAGGGCTACCTCCTGCACCTTACCCGCCCCCAGGACGGTTTGGGGATGGGGGCGAGGACGCTTCTGGTGGATAGACTGCAGTACCTCACCGCCAGCACTTTCCACCAGACGGCCCAGTTCCGCCAGGCGGTGGCTAAAGTGATCCGCATCCTGACCCTGGGTAAACAAACCCACCAGCAGGGCCCGGTCGTGATCGAGTTCAACCTGACGAGCAATAAAGCCGCGGCTCAGCTCCTCCTCCAGGGACTCGGTCAGGGCCAGGGCATCCTGGTCGCTAAGCTCTTCTATGCCCATGGCCTCCGACACCCACCAGCGCTGCTCCGGATGGGCCACCAGGTGGGCCAGATAGGTGGATTCAATGTAACCCGTTGCCCGTCCACCCCGGCCCTTAAAGCCCGTCCCCGTGAGCATCAGCACCGCCAACAGATCCAGCCGCTGCAGGGCCATCGCCGTTAAGGTTGCCTCGCTGGGGGGGCCAGCCTCGAGTTGAGTGGTAATGCACCGGATCCCTGAAAGGCGGCGATCGCCATAGCGAGGTAACTCCACCAGGGGAATCTGGGTTTGCCTGAGGGTGCCCACCCCCACTCTGATCACCTGGCCACGGCGATTGACGTAGACCCCCAGGGGCATACCGATATCCGTACTAATGGCCGCCAAACGCTGGGCAAACTCAGGGGTAACCACACAACTTCCGGGCAGCCGCTGGTGGTATAAACGCTGTAGCGGCTTGATTTGACTGGGCTTTAGCCCCTTGAGCTGGCCATAGATGGTGTCGATAGTAGTAATCTACTCCCCATTCAAAACTAAGGATCGGGCCCAGAAGGGGTGAAAAAACCCTGGCAAAGATAGATATACCCGGTTCGTTAATCGGCTTTGCGAGACTTTGAGACCTTAGGATTGCGACCGAAGAGACGATCTAGCACCCGTTTGACCGAAACCCGTTGCCAGCGGTGCCCCCGCTTGGTGCTGTAGCCCTGCTGATTTAACCAATCGGCAATTTGCTGTAAAGACTTGCCCGACTTATGGTGGCGACGAATTAACTCGATTACCTGCTGCTCAAGGGGGTCATCCACCAGTTCGCCATCCACCGCCTGCAGCCCAAAGGCCGGTGAGCCAAACCCCGCGTAACCACCCTGGGCAGCCTTGATACAGCGGCCCTGGTGCAAGCGTTGCCAAACCTCGTGTCTTTGGGGTTCTGGAGCCATAAGGAATTTAACGATCTAGAGACAGCCTGGATAGTCAGCGACGCCGGGAGAAAAGGTGATCATCGTCAACATGAATTAATTTTCATTCAATTTTGAATGAAAATTAATTTAGTCAAGTGCCCCTATGGTAGCGTAGCCGGGTCAGCTCACGGGGTAGATTTTCACAAAACCTTCCAGGTCTCGGGCCCGACAATGCCGTCACTGATCAGGTTATGACGCCGTTGAATTTCCCGCACCGCCGCCTCGGTGGCGCTGCCAAAGACGCCGTCGATGGGACCCTGATACACCCCCTTGGCCCGCAGCTTTTCCTGGAGTTGGCGCACCGCCTCTCCCCTCATGCCGGGCCGTAGCACCGGTAGGCTACTGGGGTCGGCCTGGTTAGGTTGAGCCGCCGGGGCAGAGGCGGGGGCCTGGGTGGGGCCGGTGGTTGCCGTCGCCTGGGTGGAGGTAGGCAGGGGGGCGGCAGCCCCAGGGGCTGGGAAGAGTTGGCTCCAGGTGGTGGGCCCGACAATACCATCGGGGGTAATGCCAGCCGCCCGTTGAAAGTCTCGCACCGCCCGTTCCGTATCCTCCTGATAAAGACTGGTGACCGGTCCGCCGTAGTAACCCAGCAGCACCAACAGGGATTGAAGTTCCTTTACAGATTCCCCCTGACTCCCCAGGCGCAGGGTGGGACGCACAATTCGACCGCCGCTGATCGTGGGGTTGGCGGGCCCATTGTTAGGGGACTGGGCAAGGACCATGTCGGCATTGAGCAGCATAGTCGGGGCGATCGCAACACTAGCCCACCAGCCCAGACCATAACCGGATGGTCGGAGGGGGCGGGAGGGCGACGAACAGATTTTGGGTAACATCGTGGTGCACAGCCAGGCAAAGTAAGTTAGAAGAATTATATGCAATGCTTAGCTCGCCATGACCGTCGCCATTGACTTCGGTACCAGCAACACCGTGATCAGTCGCTGGAACCCCCTCACCCAGGCCGCTGAAATCCTGGCCTTACCGGACCTCAGTCTGAGCTTAACCGGTGAGGCCCCGCTGGTACCCAGCCTGGTCTACGTCGACAGGCCCAACCTGGACGGGGTGGTGGTGGGGCAGGCCGTCCGCGATCGCGGCCTCGACATGACCCATGACCCCCGCTTTTTCCGCAACTTTAAGCGGGGCATCGGTACGCCCCTGCAGGGGTTTGTGCCGGAGGTGGAGGGGCAGCCCCTGGCCTTAGATCAGGTTGGTCAGTGGTTTTTACACACCCTGCTCACCCGGGTACGGGCGATCGCCCCCGAGGAGGATAGCCTGGTATTCTCGGTTCCCGTCGATAGCTTTGAGGCCTACCGGCTGTGGTTGGGGGATCTGGCCCAGGATCTGGATTTTCAAGAGGTGCGATTAATCGACGAACCCACCGCCGCCGCCCTGGGTTACGGCCTCAGCCAGGAGCGCACCCTACTGGTGTTGGATTTTGGCGGCGGCACCCTGGATTGGTCCCTGGTGCAACGGCCCTCAGCGACGCAGCGATCGCCCCTGGGGTTTTTGGTTAAATGGGGGCGCCAAACCCTGGCCCAGTCCTCCAGCCAGCGGCCCCACACCCCTCGGGTGCTGGCTAAAGCCGGGGAAAACCTGGGGGGGGTGGACCTCGACCACTGGCTGATGGATTACTTTCAGACCCAGGGCCTTACCCCCTCAACCCTGGTGCAACGACTGGTGGAGCGGCTGAAGATCAAACTCTCCCACCAGCCTACCGCCCAGGAAGTTTACTTCGATGACGAAACCCTGGAAAGCTACGATATGCACCTGACCCGCGATCAATTCGAAGCCATTTTAGCCCAGCACCAGTTTTTCCAACGGTTGGATCAAAGTCTGGCCCAGGTGCTCCAGCAGGCCCAGCGCCAGGGGGTAGGGCGTGAGGATATTGAGGCGGTGCTACTGGTGGGGGGCACCGCCCAAATCCCCGCCGTGCAAGACTGGGTTCGGCAGCAGTTTCCTGGTGATCGGGTCAGGGCCCACCGCCCCTTTGTGGCCGTTGCCGAGGGGGCACTGCAACTGGCCCAGGGGGATGGGCTAGAGGATTTTTTATACCACAGCTACGGGATTCGCTATTGGGATCGCCGCCATCACTGCCATGGCTGGCACCCAATTATTTCCCAGGGGCAACCCTACCCCATGGAGACCCCGGTGGAGATCACCCTGGGGGCTTCGGTGGATCAGCAACCCAGTCTAGAGCTGGTGATTGGTGAACTAGGGGAGGCCCCCACCGCCACGGAGGTCTACTTTGAAGCGGGCCGCCTGGTTACCCGCCAACGGGCTGGCCAGGGGCCAACGGTACAGCCCCTCAACGATCGCCCAGGGGCCCGCACCATTGCCCAACTCCAACCCCCGGGCTTCCCCGGCAGCGATCGGCTGCGGGTTTGGTTTCAGGTGGATAGCGATCGCCTGCTGAGGATTACGGTAAAAGACATCCTGACGGGGGAGACCCTGCTCAATAATCAGGTGGTAGTTCGATTAACCTGAGCGGTTGTTTGAAAAGGGCTCAGGTATAGTTCGCTGCCAGGGGGCCGCTAAAATACTAAATTTTGCGGTGATTATCCTACTCCATAGGTATAGTTTGAGACTCTCTTTGGCTTTCCAAACAACCTCTGAGACCTGTTAGTCGCCTGGCCCACTAGGGAATACTGAGTCAAAGGGTAGCCTAAGTTTTAAAGCTTGCACCCTAATCTTAAAAGCGACTGTGGCCCAGCCCCTCAAGGGCTGGGTTTTTATTACCCTTTCGCCTAGCTGTGTCACCAGGATATAGACACAGCCGCCTGCAAGGGGGTGAAGGCGAGTCAAAATGCTGTCCTCTTCTAAGCCATCGAATCAAGGTTATGACTAGGGCTAGTCGCGCTATCCTAGCCCTAGTCATAACCATACATAAGCCCCAGATAACAGGGCAGACTTCGTAATGAGGCAGTGGTGGCATCAACTTTTCAGGGGTCTCCAGCAGCAGGGCGCCCTCTACGGCAACCTCGGGCTCTGGCGGCAAGTCTGGCGGCAAGACCGACGACAGAGGGGGGGCATGGCGGCGGCGGCGATCGCCCTGCTCTGGCTAGTTAGCCTGTTGATCATCAGTTTTCTAGTGCTACAGCTGCCAAATTCTACCCTGGCCCGGTTGCCCGCCGCCATTCCTAACCTGGCTCGCTATCTAGCCACCAGCCTGGGCGTACCCCAGCCCAGTTCATCGGTGGTGGGTATCTCCTGGGCCTGGCGGATACTGCTGATCTGCGGGGCGGGGCTCTGGGGGGTGGCTGGTACAGCCCAATTAACCCAGACCCTGGCTGGCATCTATCAGGCTCGAGGCCAATCTCGCCAAACCTGGCTCACCCACCTTTGGCCCTGGGCGGTGACGGCCCTCCTCCTCCTCCAGGCCCCCCTGCTGGCCAGTTGGCTCAGGGCCCCCGGCCCCAGTCAGCTATCCCTCTGGACCCAGGCTATGGGGTTACTGCGCTGGCTGGTAGCTACTGGCTTGATTACCCTAACCCTGGCGGTTATCAACCGCTTCAGTGCAAAACCCTGGATCAGGGGGTGCCCCCTCTGGCCTGGGGTAGGGCTAACCCTGGGCCTGGGCCTGGTGGTCTGGAAGCTAGGGGACTGGCTCCTGGCCTGGATCTGGGGGCATGGTCTTGCCTACAGCCTGCTGTTGGTGCTTGGCTTAGTGATGATCAGGCTGGTCCTACTAGTTTGGCTGGTGCTGTGGGGCGCCCAATTTAACCTTGGCCTGCTGCTCTATACCACCAGGGTCAGGGGCCAGACAGGACCTCCCCACCTGCGCCAACCGCCACCCCCCTCCTTTGACTCCTTTAAGATTAATCGTTTTAATCGTTAACCCTATTCCCGCAGGTATCAACCTAAACCGGGACACACCTGAAGCAGGTGTCCCTGCCCGTAAGCAATCTCAAAAGCGGGTGAACGGACTCGAACCGTCGACATTCAGCTTGGGAAGCTGACGTTCTACCACTGAACTACACCCGCTAGCTAGGTGAGGGAAACCCCATCCCTGCTCCAAGATTATAGATCTATTTACCCACCCTATGGGGTTCTGGCCAAGATTCCGTAACCGGGGGCAGGGTACCTCCCCGCCGGCGGCGGAAGAGATTGAGGGCGGCCCCATTGAGCTGATCAAGGTAGGTGAACAGCACCGGTACTACCACCAGGGTAAGCAGGGTGGAGGTGGTAAACCCGCCGATGACAGCGATCGCCATGGGGCTGCGGGTTTCTCCCCCGGCCCCCAGTTCCAGGGCCAGGGGCACCATGCCGGCCACGGTGGACACCGAGGTCATGAGGATGGGCCGCAATCGGGTGACTCCGGCATTGATGGCCGCCGCCCGGCGACTACTGCCCTCCTGGCGGGCGATCAGGGCGTAGTCTACCAGCAGGATGGAATTCTTGGTGACTAACCCCATCAGCAGCACAATGCCAATTAGGGCGTAGAGCCCCATGGGTTTCTGGGCCACCAATAACCCCATCAGTGCCCCGCCAATGGAGAGGGGTAGAGCCGCCATCACCGTCACCGGGTGCAGGAAATTGTTGTACAACAGCACCAGCACGGCATAGATCAGCAGGATGGCGGTGGCCAGAGCCAGAGCAAAGCCACCAAAAATTTCCTTCATGATTTCCCCATCCCCTGCCGGTTGTTGGGTGACCCCCGCCGGTAGGTTTTTCATGGCCGGTAGCTGGGCCACGGCGGCCAGCCCCTGCCCCAGGGAAAGCCCCTGCAGGTTGGCCCCCAGGGTCACCTGGCGGGACCGGTCAAAGCGATCGATTTGGGCCGGGCCGCTACTAAAGTTAACCTGGGCCACCGCCGTCAGGGGAATCAGATCACCGGTTTGGCTGGGCACCCGCAGGGTCTGGAGGATAACCGGGTCCTCCCGAAAGGCGGGATCAATCTGCACCCGAATCGGCACATGGCGATCGCCCAGGTTAAAGTCCGCCAGGTTAGCATCGCTATCCCCCAGGGTAGCCAGGGCGGCGGTGCGGGCAATGGCCTGTACCGTCACCCCCAGGTCGGCGGCCCGATCTCGATCGGGAATAATTTGCACCTCGGGCTTGACTAAACTGGCCGAGGAGCTGACATCCACCAGCCCCGGTACCTGACGCATATCTCGTACCAGGGCATTGGCCGCCTGTTGTAAACGGGTGGGATCATCCCCCTTTAGCACCACCGTTAGATCTTTGCCGTCCCCCGTGGCCCCCTGGGCCTGAAAACTAATCCGGGCACCGGGAATCTGCTGAAAAACCGCCCGGGTCTGGTCCTGAAAGTCCCAGAGGGAAATATTCCGTTCCCCCTTGGGAACCAGTCGGGTGTAGAGGGTGGCCTGGTTGACGCCGCTATCTACCCCCATCAGGGAGAGCACGGTGGCAACATTTTTATCCTCTAGCAGAGATGTGGTCAGCCGGGTAGAAACCTGTTGCGTATCCGCCAGGGTGGACCCCGGCGGCAGCTCCACGGCGATGGTGGAGAGGCCGTCATCACTGCGATCAAAGAGGTTGGTGGGAATGTAGGGCACCAGGCGCAGACTACCTACAAACAAGGCGATCGCCAGGGCCAGGGTGACCCCCCGATGGCGCAGGGACCAGCTCAGGATGGCACGATAGAGGCCTGGCCCTTGGGAAATCTCCTCGGGGTCGGCCGCCATGGGCTTGGGCTTTAGCCAGTAGGCCGCCATGATCGGGGTTACCAGCCGGGCCACCAGGATGGAGAAGATGGTGGCGGTGGCCACGGTAACGCCGAAGGGCTTAAAAAACTGTCCGGGGATCCCCCCCATGAAGGCCACCGGCAGGAACACCACCACAATAGTGGCGGTGGAGGCCAGCACCGCCAGCCCCACCTCAGCGGTGGAGTCCAGGGTGGCCTGGTAGGGGGACTTACCCATGCGGCTATGGCGCTCCACATTCTCAATCTCGACGATGGCGTCATCCACCAGATTGCCCACCGCCAGGGTGAGGGCCAGCAGGGTCATGCTATTCAGGGTGTAGCCAAACCAGCGCAGCACCAGAAAGGTGGGAATCATGGACAGGGGCAGGGCCAGGGAGGTGATGATGGTAGACCGCCAATCCCGCAGAAACAGCCCCACCACAATCACCGCCAGGGCGCAGCCCAACACCAGGTCTTCGATGGAGGCCTGGTAGGATTCTCGAATGTCATCGGCCCGGGTAAAAATCAGATCAATGGAAATGTCCTCAGGCAGGGTCTTCAGTAATTTATCCACAGCGGCCCTGACCCCCTCCTCCACGGATACCAGGGTGGTGCCGGTGCTGCGATAAATCGAGAAGGCCACTACCGGCTGATTATTAAACTGGGCCGCCTGGCGCAGCTCCCGGTAGCCGCGTTGCACCTGACCTAGGCTGCTAAGGGGGACAGGGGTGCCGTTGGGCAAAATCATGGGCGAATTGGCCAGGGTTTCTATGCTATCGGCGCTACCCAGGGTGCGAAAGCCCTGTTCCTTTCCCCCCAGGGTGGCGCGGCCACTGGGCAGGTTAACGTTGAGGCCGCGAACCTGATCGTTGACCTGGGTGGCGGTACTGCCCAGGGCATCCAGTTGTTGGGGATCGAGGTCAACCCGAATCTCGGGATCTACGCCGCCCACCCGTTGCACCCGGGCCACCCCTTTAACGGTGAGAATTTCCTGGCTGATGGTGCGATCGACCAGATCACTGAGCTCCTCGACGGACCGCTTTTCAGAGTTGACTGCATAGGTCATAATCACCCCACCGCCAAACTCCAGCCGCTGTACCACCGGCTCTTGAATGGCGGCGGGCAGGTCCTGGCGAATGCGGGTGACCGCATCCCGGACATCGTTAGTAGCCCGATCAATGTCGGTTCCCAGTAAAAAGCTAATGGAGGTGGTGGAGGCTCCGTCCCGTACAGTGGAACGAATTTCGTCAATATTACCTAAACCGGCGACCGCATCCTCGACCTTCTTGGTAACCTGGGTTTCCATCTCCTCCGGGGCGGCCCCCACCTGGGTGACACTAATTGTCACCACCGGAAAATCAACGTTGGGGTTGAGATCGATGCCCAAACGCCCAAAGGCCACCATGCCCGCCAGGGTAATTACCAGAAATAGCACAATCACCGGGATGGGGCGGCGGACAGACCAGGCGGAAATATTCATTGGTGCGGGCCCAGGGAAGAATATGTTTCTAATTATTAACTTTAGCGCGAAGCCTGACCCCTGAGGAAACCTAGATGCCACTCTACTGGCAAAACAGGCTGCGGCCTTACCCTAGCCAGGCGGCCAACTCATACAATGGCAACGGTGTTGGTGCCGCCGATGGTGTAGGTGCTCAGGTGCCTTGGCCAACTCAACCAGAAGGACACCCCCCAGCCTCAGGTTTACGTGGGAGCGAATAGCGGCCACTTTAACCTCAGCCCCGCCCACCTTTGGCGCTCCCCCGCCTACTGACCATGATTACCTACTACGGCGAAACCTTCGAGGATTACAACACCCCCAAGGCTACCCCAGACCACCCCATCTATAGCCATTTCCTCTACCCCTACCTGCTTACTTGAGTTTGGACTAATTCTGTAAAGAAAGGCAGTCAATGAGTGACACTGACTGCCGTAAGGTCAATGAAGTAGAAATTCGATTGACCCTATGATTTTCAACCAACTTCAGCAATTTCGCCAAACCCTGTACAATACCCTGGGCAACGCCAGAGCTGCCGTCTTTGATCTGATGGATGCAGTGCTGGTGAGCGCGTGCATCGTGTCCTTTGTCAGCCTGTCACAAAGCCCAGTGTTTCGCCGCCAATGGTCAAGTGTGTATGCCGCGCTTCAAGAT
>JBEIGU010000082.1:0-17831 GCA_040381765.1 Leptolyngbya sp. | reverse complement strand
GAAGCACAGAATACTGTCTTTTGTAGCCTCCTGTGGATCTAAGTCTAATTTTTTCTGAATTTGGGCATTTTCAAGCTCTTGATCCATATGGATTTGGATATGTCTGTTTTTGTCTATACCAAATTAGATGCGATTACCCTGTTGTTAGGGAGTTAAGGACTAGCGTAGGGTCACTTTTCCAAGAGCTTCGAGCGTAGCTGAGGAAATTGCCCTGATGGGCAGCCCTTTGCCCATCCTACCCCTGGCACCCCTTCTCAGGGGTGCCAGCCACCCTCGATCGCTTCACCTTAATGGTTCAGCTAGAACCAAGGAGAATCCATCATGATCCCCCTTAGGCCCGCTTAAAACCTGAGCCTGAGGTTGCCGTTATCCTGGCTGTAGTCGGGCACCTCAATCTGCACCGCCGGGGCTTTCCAGATGGTCTGCAGGTAGTCCCGGATGGAGCGATCGCTGGAAAACCTGCCCATGCGAGCCACGTTCAGCAAGGACATGCGACTCCAGTGGTCCGTGTCCAGGAAGGCGCGGCTGACCCGGTCCTGGCACTCCACGTAGGCGGCATAGTCGGCCAACACCAGGTATTCATCGCGGTAAAGCAGGCCATCGAGGAGGGGCTTAAACAGGTTGCCATCGCCGTGGGAGAAAAAGCCGGAGGCGATGCGATCAATGGCCAACTTTAACTCGGGGTGGCTGGCGTAGTCATCCCAGGGGTTATAACCGGCGGCCTTGCGGGCCAGCACCTGATCGGCGGTGAGCCCAAACAGGAAGAAATTATCCGCCCCCACCGCCTCGCGAATCTCGATGTTGGCCCCATCCAGGGTGCCGATGGTGAGGGCGCCATTCATGGAGAACTTCATGTTGCCGGTGCCGGAGGCCTCCTTGCCGGCGGTGGAGATTTGCTCCGACAGGTCTGCCGCCGGGTAGACCCGCTGGGCAAACTTGACGTTGTAGTCGGTCATGAACACCACCTTGAGGCGGCCCCCCACGTCAGGATCCTGGTTCACCACCTCGGCAATGGCGTTAATCAACTTGATGATCAGCTTGGCGGTCCTATAACCGGGGGCCGCCTTACCGCCAAACAGGAAGGTGCGGGGGGTGACCGCCAGGCCGGGGTTGGCCTTAATCCGGTTGTAGAGGGTGATGATGTAGAGGGCATTCAGGTGCTGGCGCTTGTACTCGTGGATGCGCTTGGCCTGGATGTCAAACAGGGAGTTGGGGTCTACGGCCAGGCCGTAGTGGTGCTGGATGTAGTCCGCCAGGTCCTGCTTTACCGCCAGCTTCACCTGACGAAACTGCTGGCGAAAGTCGCCGTCGTAGATCCAGTTTTCTAGTTGGCGCAGGTCATCCAGGTTTTTGATCCAACCAGTGCCGATTTTCTCCTGAATCAGGCGGCTCAGGCGAGGGTTGCTCAGCACCATAAAGCGGCGGGGGGTAACGCCGTTGGTGACGTTGGTAAACTTCTCGGGGTAGAGCTCGTAGAAGTCCCGCAGCACGGTTTGCTTCAGCAGTTCACTGTGCAGGGCCGCCACCCCATTGATGGCAAAGCTGCCCACGCAGGCCAGGTGGGCCATGCGGACGTAGCGATCGCCGCTATCATCAATAATCGATAGCCGCCGCAACCGCTCAGGATCATCGGGAAACCGCATCCGCACCTGGTCTAGAAAGCGCTGGTTAATTTCGTAGATAATCTCCAGGTGACGGGGCAGCACGGTGGCAAACATGGCCAGGGGCCAACGTTCCAGGGCCTCCGGCAGCAGGGTGTGGTTGGTGTAGGCAAAGCTGTGGGTAGTGATCTGCCAGGCCGGGTCCCAATCTAGACCGTGGACATCGATCAGCAGGCGCATCAGTTCCGCCACGCCGATGGTGGGGTGGGTATCGTTCAGCTGGATGGCAAACTGGTCCTGGAACCGTTCCAGGGGAAGGTTTTGCTGTTGCAGCAGGCGAATCATGTCCTGCAGGGAGCAGGAGACAAAGAAGTACTGCTGCTCCAACCGCAGTTGTTTTCCCTGGTCGGAGTCATCGTTGGGGTAGAGTACCTTGGTGATATTTTCGCAGGCGCTCTTTTCCTGCACGGCGCCAAAGTAGTCCCCCTGGTTGAAGGCAGCAAAGTCAAAGGACTCCGGTGCCTCCGCCTTCCATAGGCGCAGGGTATTGGCGGTATTGGTCTGGAAGCCCAAAATCGGGGTATCGTAGGGCACCCCCTTGACCAGCTTGTAGGGTACCCAGCGCACCCGGTAGCGCCCCTGATCATCGGTGTAGGCCTGGGTGTGACCACCAAACTGAACGTAGAGCGCCGCCTCAGGCCGGGCAATTTCCCAGGGGTTGCCGTAGCGCAGCCACTGATCGGTGATTTCCACCTGCCAGCCCTCCCGGATCTGCTGATCAAAGATGCCAAACTGGTAACGGATGCCGTAGCCGATCGCCGGTACCTCCAGGGTGGCCAGGGAATCAATGTAGCAAGCCGCCAGCCGCCCCAGGCCGCCGTTGCCCAACCCCGGCTCCTCCTCCTGCTCCAGGAGGGCGGTGAAGGGCAGCCCCAATTCCTCCATGGCCTGCCTGACGCTGTCGTAGATCCCCAGGTTGATCAGGTTGTTGCCCAGGTGGGGCCCCAGCAGGAACTCCGCCGATAGGTAGGCAACGGTGCGGGGGGCCCGCTCCAGGTAGGTTTGGCTGGTGTTGAGCCAGCGGTTAATCAGGCGATCGCGCACCGTGTAGGCCAGGGCCAGGTAGTAGTCATGGCGGGTGGCGATTTTAGGAAACTTGCCCTGGATATAAAACAGGTTATCGAGAAAGGCCCGTTTCAGGGTTTCCACACTGGTGCCAGTGCGATCGTCCTCAATCTGAATCGGGGGGGTAAGGGCGCTGACCATGGTGATCTCCGGATGGGTAGGGGTTGGCATGAGAACGGCCTGGATTTAGGCCTGGACAGGAACGCTATAGGGCACTTGATTGGGCAGGGGCTGCCCCCGGGAAAAGGCCGTAATACTCTCCAGGGTGGTGGTGGCAATGTTGGCCAGGGCGTTGCGGGTGAGAAAGCCCTGGTGGGCGGTAATGATCACGTTGGGAAAGGACTGCAGCAGCTGGAAGATGTCATCCTGGATGATGGTGGCCGACAGGTCCTGGAAGAACAGTTCATCCTCCCGTTCGTAGACGTCGATACCCAGGTAACCAATCTGGCCAGCTTTGATGCCATCAATCACCGCTGCGGTATCAATTAACCCCCCCCGGCTGGTGTTGATTAGCATTACGCCGGGTTTCATCTGGGCAATGGTGGCCCCATTGATCAGGTGGTGGGTGGCCGGTAGCAGGGGGCAGTGCAGGGAGATGATATCCGCCGCCGCCAGCAGCTCCGGCAGGTCAACATAGCGGGCCATGGGAAACTGTTCAAATTGCGGGTTGGGATAGGTGTCATAGCCTAGCAGGGGGCAGCCAAACCCCGCCATAATCTGGGCAAAGGCCAAGCCAATCTTACCGGTACCCACCACCCCCACCTGACAACCGTGCAGGTCAAATCCGATCAGGCCATCCAGGGAGAAGTTATCGTCACGCACCCGGTTGTAGGCCTTGTGGAGTTTACGGTTGAGGTTAAGGATCAGGCCCACCGCCAGCTCCGCCACGGCGTAGGGGGAGTAGGCTGGCACCCGCACCAGCTTTAACCCCAGCCGGTGGGCGCAGTCCAGATCCACCATGTTAAAGCCGGCACAGCGCAGGGCCAGCAGGCGGGTCCCCTGGTCCCAGAGGCGGGTGAGAGTGGGGGCGTCGGCCTGGTCGTTGACGAAGAGGCAAACCACCGGATAGCCCGCCGCCAGCACCGCTGTTTCAGCGTTCAGAGACACCTCTAGAAAATGTAAATCGTGCTGGTAGTGGGTATTGCAGGCCGTAAAGGACTGGCGATCGTAGGATTGGCTGCTAAAAAAAACGACGTTCATGGTGTCGACCCTCCAGGGCTTCGTCAAATTTAACCTGACTAATGTCCAGTTAACGTTCCAGGTCGGGGTGGTAGTAGAGCCAATCCTGGTAACGTTGCCAGAGGGTTGAGGCAGTCATAGGAACCTCCTGTAGGGGGTTATTGGAAACCAATGTGGGCGATCGCCCCCAGGTATTCGTAGTAGGTGACCTGGCCATCTCCGTCCTGGTCGGCCTCCGCCACGATGCGCCGCACCTGCTCTGGGTTCAGGGGCAAGACCAGGCGATCGGCAATCTCCAGGGCCTCCTCCAGGGAGAGGAGATCATTCTGGTCCCGATCTAATTCCTGAAACCGGCTGAGAATCGAGAAATTGGGCTCTCTAGCGGCGACAAACTCAATAAACTCAATCGCCCCATCCTGGTCCTGATCCAGACGTTGAAATACCTTCAGAAGACGATTCTTCTCCTTAACCAGGGAGGCATTGAGAAACTCATCAAATTGCACCTTGCCGTCCTGGTCTAGATCAATCTGACCAAAGGCCTCCACCAGGGCGGCTAACTTCTCCGCTGGAATCAATGTCTGCAACTTCTCCGGCACCTCAACCTTGATCGGGTGGCTCACCATAGCTTCACGTTCCCTCCCTCAGGGGATCAATTCAGTCGATCTATACAAAAGCCTGGCCAGGCCAGTCTTGATCCGTTGACTGCAGTCTAGTCAGCCAACCCCAAGAACAGCTTAAGGATAATTTGTCGTCCTATTAAGGCCCTGTGAATTAATCCTAAGGGCTGGGCCCAATGGCGGTGGGATGGAAGTGACCCGCCATAATCTCAGCTTAATTGTGCTGTTTTACATTGCAGAGGGAATCTGTCAAGCCATAGCCTTCAAGCCATAGTCTTAATTAGGTACCGCAATGAATTCTAGCTCTAGACTGGCTGCCCCCCAGGGTAAGGCAGTCCCCCAGGTAGTAATCGTAGGGGCCGGGTTCGCTGGTGTAGAAGCCGCTAAGGCCCTCAAGGCCGCGCCGGTCCAGGTGACCCTAATTGATCGCACCAACCATCACCTGTTTCAGCCCCTGTTGTACCAGGTGGCCGCCGCCACCCTCTCTGCAGACGATATCGCTACGCCGATTCGCCAATTGTTTCAGAATCAATCTAATGTGCGGGTGTTAATGGCAGAGGTGACCGGAATTGATCCCCAGGAGCAACGGGTGCTCATAGGCGATCGGTCCCTTGTTTACGACTACCTGATCCTGGCCACCGGTACCCGGAAAACCTACTTTGGCAACGATGATTGGGCCCAATTTGCCCCTGGGCTGAAAACCGTTGAGGATGCCCTGGCGATTCGCAACCAAATTTTATTAGCCTTTGAACGGGCAGAATTTTGCTCTGATCCAGAGGCCTGCCAGGCTCTGCTGACCTTTGTGCTGGTGGGGGGCGGCCCCACCGGGGTAGAGTTGGCTGGCACCATTGCTGAAATGGCTCGTCTGACCCTGGATCAGGAATTTCGCAGCATTGATCCAAAGCTGCTGAAGATTGTTCTGGTGCAGTCAGGGCCACGCATCCTACCGATGTTTACGGAACGCCTGTCCCAGGAAGCCCAGGATCAATTAGAAGCCCTGGGGGTGGAGGTACAGCTTAACGCTCGGGTACGGGCCATTGACGATACTGGGGTGGAGGTGGCCCAAACGGACCCCCAGGGGGGGGTGACCAGCCATCGCCTTACCTGCCAGAATGTGTTTTGGACCGCCGGAGTCCAGGCCTCCGCCGCCGGGGCCTGGCTGGGGGTGACCACCGATCGCATGGGCCGGATTCCGGTTGACCCCGACCTCTCCGTGCCCGGTTGGAGCAACATTTTTGCCGTGGGAGATACGGCCGCTATGCAATCCCAGGGTCAGCCGGTGCCGGGTCTGGCCCAGGCCGCCATGCAAAGTGGTCGCCACGCCGCCAGGGTGATTAGGGCCCGGGTGATGGACAAGACGATCACCCCGACGGTTCCCTTTGTCTATCGGGATTTGGGCAGTATGGCCACCATTGGCAGAACCTTTGCGGTAATGGAGGCTGGGCCTCTGCGCTGGAGTGGCTTACCGGCCAAGTTAGCCTGGTTAGCCGTCCATATCGCCGTCCTTAATCAACTGGAGAACCAGTTGTCGGTCCTCCTGCAGTGGACCTGGACCTACCTGACCAAGGAACGGGGCGCCCGGATCATTACCGCCCCCCTATCCTCCCCCACTGACTAAACTTTTTTGTTTTCTGTCGTCTCCCCCAGGCCCTCAGCTATGCCCCTTGCTCCCATCCGATGCTAACTGCGGGCCATGGGGTTTTTCCGGCCTCTGCCCCTGACTAGATCCCTGATTAGATTAAGGAGTTACCCATGTCGCCCCTGGCTCACCGGACTAAAATTGTCGCCACCATTGGCCCCGCTAGCGATCACCCCGACACCCTGAAACAGATGATATTAGCGGGGATGGGGGTAGCCCGCCTGAACTTTTCCCACGGCAGCTACCCAGACCACGCGGCCCGGATCGAGCGCCTGCGATCGGTGGCGGCTGACCTGAACCGACCCCTCACCCTGCTACAGGACCTGCAGGGGCCCAAGATTCGGGTGGGTGAGCTGCCCGCCAGTGACATGGTGTTGACTCCAGGGGAACGGCTCACCCTGGTGCCCCAGGCCGACCTTAGCCAGTCGCCCCAGACCGTTGGCATTGACTACCCCCACGTGGCAGAGGAGGCCGTGCCCGGCACCCAGGTACTGCTGGATGATGGCTTGCTGGAACTGCAGGTGGAGGCCGTTGAGGCTCCAGCGGTGATCTGCCGGGTGGTGACGGGGGGGATCTTGAAAAGCCACAAGGGGGTGAACCTGCCCAGCCTCACCCTACGGCTGCCCTCCATGACTGAAAAGGATCGCCAGGACCTGATCTTTGGCGTCGAGCAGGGGGTGGATATTGTCTCCCTCAGCTTTGTGCGTCAGGCCCAGGACGTTCAGGAACTGAAGGCTCTGCTGGCGGCCCAGGGGGCGACCATACCGGTGCTGGCAAAGCTGGAAAAACCCCAGGCGATCGCTAACCTGGAGGAGATCGTCAAGGAGTGTGATGCGATCATGGTGGCCCGGGGGGATCTGGGGGTGGAAATCAGCCCCGAAAAGGTACCCCTGATTCAGAAGCGGATTATCCGCCTCTGTAACCAGAGGGGTATTCCGGTGATTACCGCCACCCAAATGTTGGATAGCATGATCCACAATCCTCGCCCCACCCGGGCGGAGGTCAGTGATGTGGCCAACGCCATCATGGATGGCACCGATGCGGTCATGCTGTCGGGAGAGTCAGCGGTGGGGGACTATCCGGTGGCGGCGGTGCAGATGCTGGCCCGGATTGCTACCGATGTGGAGCCGGAAACCCAGTATGTCAACTATCCCCCCGTCGATCTCGATGACCCCCATGCCATTGGCGAAGCCCTCAATGCCATTGACCAGGTGCTTGACCTGCGCTGTATTGTCACCTTTACGGAAACCGGCCACTCCGCCAAGTTGGCGGCGGCGGAACGACCGCGGGTGCCGGTGGTGGCGATTACGGAAAATCCCCGGGTCTACCACCAGTTGAACCTGGCCTGGGGGGTGAGGCCGTTGCTGGTGGATCAGCTGGCGGGGACCATGGATGGCATGTTTCGCCAGATTGAGCAGTGCCTGGTCAGCGCCGACCTGGCGGCCCCCGGTGACAAGGTATTAATTGTGGGTGGGCTGCCGATGAAGCAAGCCGGCTCCACCAACTTCCTAAAAATCCACACCATTGCATCGGCTTGATTGAATCTGCTTGATTGACAGAGGCTGATCCTCCTTGCCTCTGCTACCCCCTGGCCAGGTCAGTGCTCTACAGCTCCAACTGTTGATCAGGATCAATTCCCTGGGCTCTCAACAGAGCCTCTAATTGTTCAGCGCGGCACTGGGCCTGTTCCTTAGCCTGGCGCTCTAGGGCCTCAGCCTGCTGGGCCTGTTCCTTCGCCTGCCGTTCCAGGACCTCAGCCTGCTGGGCCTGTTCTTTAGCCTGCCGTTCCAAGGCTTCAGCCTGTTGGGCCTGTTCTTTAGCCCGCCGTTCCAAGGCTTCAGCCTGCTGGGCCTGTTCCTTAGCTTGCCTTTCCAGGACCTCAGCCTGTTGGGCCTGTTCCCTGGCCTGGCGTTCTGCCTCCTCCGGCAGGGGAATTAGCTGCCCTGCCGGGGTAAACCAGCGCAACTGCTGCCCATGAATGCCCAAATACAACTGAAGCTGCTCACTCCATAGCCATCCTGCCTCAGTGGCAGGAATTGGCTGATAGCGGCCATTGATCAGGTGAAACCCGGCAAACTCTAAGGTCTCAGGATGGAACCAAAAATACTCCGGCACTCGCCAGATATCTTGGTACAGATCTTTCTTGGTGCTCCGATCGACGCTAGCGGTGGAGTTGGAAAGCAGTTCAATCACCAGGTTGGGGTATTTGCCGCCTTCTTCCCAAATTGTCCAACTGCGGCGATCGCGGTTGTCTACCCCTAGCACCACAAACAGATCCGGGCCGCGGAAATCCCGTTGTTTAAGTTGCTGCTGGTTGTAATAGACCGTCAAGTTACTTGAGATATAAAAATTGTCGCGATCTCGCCACCAATACTTGAGCAAGCGAATCAACAGGTCAATTTGGTTGCGGTGCCAATCGGTTTCCAAGGGGGGTTCGTCGCTGTAGAGGTTGGTTGGCAACGAAGGAGCCTCAGCCAGGGGTTCACCGATGGGAGATGGGGTGGCATCTAGAAGAACCATGACAAAACCCTCACCGAGACTCTTTCAGTATAGCTATGGATACAAGGTGTAGGACTGATCAGGTTGAATAATGGCGGCCCCAGGCATGGTAGTTTTATGGCTCCAACTATGGCTCTAAAACCTTGATGAGAATTCGAATCAGGCTTTCTAAGTCGTCGGGAACTCGATAAAGGGTCAGCCCTTGTTGGATTTGCCTTGGCTCTCGGTGCAGAATGCCAAATTGCCAAATATCCCCTGTGGAAACGGCTCCTTGCAGAATCGGTTGCTCGCTTTCGGTCCATTTATCGAGGGCGATTAACTCGACTGCGAGTTGGGTAAAGCCCTTGGCCAGGTCAGCATTTTTTGCTTCGATCACGAGTAGTTTGCCAACGGAGTAGAGGTAATAATCGAGGCAGCCTTTAAGCTGGTCGGTGACGGTGAGGGGATATTCAATGCGGAGTTGGGCGCGGGTGTAATGCACTACGTCCAGCAGTAAGGGAGCGATCAGCAATTCGCGGCGGGCGGCTTCGCTGGTCAGACTGATGTAGGGGAGACTTTCTTGAATACGGGTTTTGAGATTGTCAAGTCTATCCAGGTCGGCGGTGGATTGGGGTAGGGTGAGAATCGATCGCTGAAACGTGTAACCAAATTCTGCCAGGATGTCTTCTGGCTCATAGGCCATCTCAAAGTATTGCCTGAAAGTATAGGATTGTCCGGGTTGGAGAATGGCGGGTCTGGTCATGGGGAATGACTCCTGAGGGAATCGGCCAAAATAGGAGCGATGCGGTTGCTTCTCCTATGATGCCTCAAAGGCCCAGGGCTGTTACGTTTAGGCTGGCCATCGCCTGGTCTTCCATTCTCCGACGGGGGTGATCAGCTAGAATCGGTAGATTCCAAGGTCCCATGGCTCTCATCCCCCAGCCCCTTCTCCCAGTTTTGGGAGAAGGGGAGCCGGAGGTGCTTCAAAGTCCTTCTCCCAATTTGGGAGAGGGATTTAGGGTGAGGGCTGGATCATGACAAAAGAAGCATATTTGTTATCTACTGAAATTAGGACCTAGCTGAAGTTTCCATTCAGTTAGGTTCCCCGGCGAGTGGGGAGGCTATAGGCCACCAATTAAATGGTTGCGGAAAGCATCCACAAAAATATGATGGTCTTGGCGCACTTTGGCGGCATACTGCTCCCCGAAATCAGTCATGTAATTCACATATTCGGTTTCTTTTCCATCTAGTACGGCATTGATGGCATCTTCAATGGAATATTGGATGAGTGTTTGATCACTATCATCATCAGAACAGCAGTGGATTTTAGCCACGCATCTGCCTAAGTAATCTACAACCTCCATGATGTCATCCATGTCATTGATGTCATCCCATTCGAGGTCGGCGGTATAGGGGGAAATTTCAGTGACAAACATGCTGTTGCCATCAAGGGTAGTATATCCAAGGAATGGATCCGCATTGGCCTGAAGCGCACGCTGTGAAACCGAAGTACGATGCCCTTCGCTGATGAAATACTGCTTGGCATCTTCGTCGTGGATATAGGACTCGGCAGCAGAGGGGCGAGCAATCTTCATGGAAATGATCAGATCGTTTTCCAAAGCCTGGTTTTCGCCTTCAATCAAGATGCTGTAAATTTTCAACCCTGCACTGCCAATCCCGAGTCCACGCCGCAAGGCCACGTCTTTAATTTGGTAAGTTAATTGTGATCTGCGTTTGCGATTAGGGATGGTGTCGTAATACTCTAGTAGGGCAGCTTCTACTTTTTTGCGCATTGCATCATCGACAGGTGTGATCATTTTATTGTTCTTGAACCTGCGATCGCCGTCAACAATGTCTGTTTCCATTTCCAGAAGGTCAACCCGAGTGAGTTGACGAGCATTATATAGCACCTGACGTAAAGGGCCTTTGGTGTTGTCGAGGGTGAGGGCAAAGTTGTGATCGCCGTCGTTAGCAAATCGCGCGATTTGCTGGGCATAGCTTCGCGCTCCTTGCGCAACAACTTCACGAATCTCGGCATCGCTGAGTGCTTTCTGGTAACCGATCAAGGCCAGGCTAGCGCAAAAGCGCTTCACGTCCCAATTAAAGGGGGCTACATAGGCCTCGTCAAAATCGTTGACATCAAACACCAAAATGCCTTTGCTGTTCATGTAGGTGCCAAAGTTTTCAGCGTGGAGGTCTCCCTGAATCCAAACCCTGCTGGTTTTTTCATTCAGGAAAGGGTCTTGATCCTGTGAAATATCTGCATAAAACAAGGCTGCGCTACCACGGTAAAAGGCGAATGGCGTCTCGGCCATTTTACGGAATTTACCTCTCCAGGCATTGGGATCAGCAGCGATAAGATCGGAGTAGTTGTCCGTAAAAGATTTAACGATAAAATTCTGTCTTTCTTGTGCTGACATGCTAGCATTCGCGTCTATTATTCCATTAAAAATAATAGGCATAATACTGGGGAAGATATAAAAATACACACAAAACTTTAAGTTCTTGATTGGCGCTTTTCAGTAAGGGAGATAAAAATATCGAGTTCTTAGGAGATCATGAAAGAAATAGGGTCACGCTCTGGGTATACCACACCACCACATCCTAGCTCACCAGAGGTTGATCGTCGGCTATCCACTCTGGCAAACCCTGGTTGGCAGTGCTCTGGTCAGTCGGATAGAAGCTGGAGTTACCGCCGGGCATCAGCCTATGGCCAGCGAGATGGCCCAGGCAATTCTGCTGGGTTCCTATCACCATCCAGGTGAGGCAGTTGGCCAGGCGCATACCCCGTATCAACCACCTCTGCCACGGTGTGATCGGTGAGGTTCACCAGTCAGTGCAAGTTAGTCAGGACAGGTTTACGTGGAGCGTCAGATGACGTCCTAACTATTGCACAGGGTTACGGTCAGGGTTCAACCAGGGCTATCCCTGAGCATCTGTTGGGGCGATCACCTGGGAGGGTCTTGCCATCGCCTGTTGTACCAGCGCTTGAAAGATGCGTTGATGGGCAGGGTCGTGGGGAGAGAGTTCAGGATGCCACTGCACCGCTATCATCCAGGGGTGCTCACGATGTTCTAAGGCTTCTATCAAGCCGTCGGCGGCGTAGGCTGCCGGTTGCCAGCCAGGTGGAACTGCTTGAACCGCTTGATGATGCCAGGATTCGACGGTGACCTGGCTGACCTCCATGATGGTGGCCAGGCGGCTGGTGGGCTCCAGCCCTACGGGATGGGGAGTAGGGCGACGGGGATGATCCAGTCGATGGGCGATCGCCACCCCATAGACCTCTGGCACATGGAGAATCAATTGTCCGCCACTGGCCACGCTCAGCATTTGCAACCCCCGGCAAATCCCCAGGGTGGGCACAGAGCTGGCCAGGGCTGCCCTGGCCAGGGTCAACTCAAACTCGTCGCGATCGCGATCTACCAGGTAAATGCTGGGATGATCCTCGCCACCATACCAGCGGGGATCGATGTCCCCCCCACCCGCAAAGATTAAGCCATCGACAAGGTCGAGCAGGCGATCGGGTCGGGTTTGATGGGGCGGTAACAGGATGGGAAGACCACCGGCTGCTTCTACCGCGTCCAGGTAATGGCCGGGTAGGGAAACCTCCCCCGCCTGATTGCGGGCGTAGGTGGTGATGCCAATAATTGGAGCCGGCTTCATGGCCAACCATTTCCCTCGATGCTCGATCATCAACTTCCCTAGATCCCGACCCACTGCCTACTCTGGCGTCACATAGGCAGCAGAGATGCCACCATCCACCAGGAAGGTCGAACCATTCACATAGGAGGATTCGTCGCTGGCCAGAAACAAGGCGGCCTGGGCAATTTCATGGGCTTGAGCCAACCGCCCCGGTGGGATATGAACCATGCGGCGCTGATTGCGGGCGGGGTCAGCCATTAACTGATCCAGTAAGGGGGTCTGCACAGGGCCGGGACAGAGGGAATTGGCTCGAATCCCCTGGCGAGCAAACTCCACGGCAATTTCCCGGGTCATCGCCAGGACACCGCCCTTGCTGGCTGTATAGGCAATCTGAGGGGTGGCAGCTCCCATCACCGCTACAAAGGATGCGGTGTTGATAATCGACCCGCCGCCGGCCCGTAGCAGCGCTGGGATGCCGTATTTGCACCCCAGAAAGACACCTTTCAAGTTGATGTTGATGGTCAACTCCCAAATCATCTCCTCCGTATCCAGCACGGAATTATCGTCACCGTGGAAAATACCCGCGTTGTTGAACAAAATGTTCAACCCCCCGTAGGTGACCTCCGCCGCCTCGATCATGGCTTTGACCTCGGCAGCCTTCGACACATCGACTTTGACAAAGCTGGCCTGCCCTCCGGCGTCTGTAATTTGCTTAACGGTTTGCTCTCCACCGATGACGTTGACATCACCCACTACCACCTGGGCCCCCTCCCTGGCGAAGAGCAGGGCCGATTCCCGCCCGATGCCACTGCCAGCCCCGGTGATTAAAGCAACTTTATTGGCTAAACGCATAGAGGTATCCTTTGCTCCAATGGCCATCATGCTCGTTCAAAATACCGCGCCCGCTCCCAGCTAGTGACCACCTGGTCAAATTTGCCCTGTTCGGTGCGGAAAAAATGCAGGTAATGCTCCACCACCTCTGGCCCTAGCACCGATCTGGCCCAGTCGCTGCGTTCCAACTCTGAAATCGATTCATTCAGGCTGTGGGGCACCTGGGGTAGGTCCTGCGCCGCGTAGACATCACCTTCAAACATCGGGGGCGGTTCAATCTGGCGTTGAATGCCATCTAACCCAGCCGCCAGGGTGACGGCAAAGGCCAGGTAGGGGTTGGCGTCGGCCCCAGGGGCGCGGCATTCCAGACGTAACCCGGCCCCATGGCCCAGCACCCGAAAGCCCGCAGTACGGTTATCGTAGGCCCAGGCAATGCCCGTGGGGGCAAAGGAGCCGGCCCGATAGCGTTTATAGGAGGAGGGGTAAGGGGCGTAGAAGGCGAAGACTTCGCGGATATGGTGCATCCAGCCACCCAGAAACCAGCGGAATAGGGGCGAACTTTTTACCACGCCCAAGGGTTGATCGCCGGGGAATAGGGGGTGGCCCGCTTGATCCCACAGGCTGACGTGGAGGTGCATGCTAGAGCCGGCAAAGCGTTCATCCCACTTGGCCATAAAGGTGAGGGCAACGTTATTTTGCCAGGCGATTTCCTTGGCCAGGTGTTTGTAGAGGATGTGGCGATCGCACATTTCCAAAAAGTCGCTGTAGCGCAGGTTAATCTCCTGTTGCCCTGGCCCCCATTCACCCTTCGAAAACTCCACGGGAATGCCAGACCCCTTCAGGTGTTTGCGAATTGCACCAATCACAAATTCCTCCTTGGTGCCCTGGAAGATGTGGTAATCCTCGATGTAGTGACCGATGGGTTCCAGGTCATGATAGTTTTTCTGGCGCACCTGATCGTAGGAGTCACGGAACAAATACAGTTCCAGCTCTGAGGCGCCCATGGCGGTGTAGCCAAGGGCTTTGGCCCCATCGACCTGCTTCCGTAAAATGCTGCGCGGGGCGACGCTAACCGGGCTATCCTCCTCCTCGTTTAGCAGGTCACAGAGGACGATCGCCGTTTTCTCTAGCCAGGAGGCGGTGCGGAGGGTACTCAGGTCAGGAACCATGCGAAAGTCGCCGTAACCCGTTGCCCAACTGGTGAACTGATAGCCCGGCACCGGATCCATTTCCATATCACAGGCCAGCAGGTAATCACAGGCATGGAGGCCATGCTCCAGCACATCCTCTAGGAAATACTCCCCCACGATGCGTTTACCCACCAGTCGCCCGTAGAGGTCAGGAAAAACCGTCAGCACGGTTTCAATCTGCTGGTCAGCCACCTGTTGTTTAAGGGCCTCCAGGGTTAGCTTGCCACGAGGGAAATGGGTCATGGTTACTCTGCTATGAAAATACTTTTGGTTTCGCTGTAATGGTCGAGGGCAGCCAGTCCCAGTTCACGCCCCAACCCGCTTTGCTTGACTCCCCCAAAGGGGGCCTCAAGGTGAACACTGTGGCCGGTATTGATAGATAACACCCCGGTTTCTATCGCCCTGGCCACCCGTAGGGCGCGGCTAATATCCTGAGTCCAAATCGAGCCGGATAGGCCATAGAGACTGTTGTTCGCCATGGCGATGGCCTCTTCCTCGCTGTCAAAGGGCAACACAGCCACCACGGGCCCAAAGATTTCCTCCTGGGCGATCCGCATCTTCGGGTCTACGTCGGCGAAAATGGCGGGAGCCAGGTAAGCCCCAGGGGCAAGGGTAGGATCGGTGGGAACATCTCCGCCACAAACCAGTTTCGCCCCGGCTTGGATGCCTAGTTCAACATATCGCCGCACCCGATCGCGGTGTTGTCTTGAAATTAAACAGCCCATTTCAGTTGATTCATCCAGGGGATGCCCCAGCTTCAGGGTTTGAAACTGAGCCGCTAATCCTTCTACAACCTCGGGGTAGATGGACCGATCAACCAGGATGCGAGATCGAGCGCAGCAGTCCTGTCCGGCATTTCCCAACCCACTCCACATGGCCTTGGGAAGGGCCTGATCCAGGTTGGCATCGGCAAAGATCAGGTTGGCCGATTTACCCCCCAGTTCCAGGGTGACCCGTTTGATAGGATCGGCGGCCAGTTTCATTACCTGAGTGCCCACAGCCGTAGACCCGGTAAAGGAAACCTTCGCCACCAGTGGATGGCGGACCAGGGCCTCTCCGGCCAGGCTCCCAGCCCCGGTAACCACATTCAGGACCCCGGCTGGAATGCCCGCCTGCAGGGCTAATTCCGCCAGCTTTAGGGCCGTCATCGGCGTTTTTGAGGCTGGCTTTAAAACAAGGGTGTTGCCCATGGCTAGGGCGGGGGCCACTTTCCAGGCCGTAATGGCGATGGGGAAGTTCCAGGGAGCAATTAAACCACAGACCCCGATCGGTTCTCGCAGGGTCAAACTGGTTCCCGCCGCTGCCACGGGAATGGTCTGCCCACCGGCCTTATTAATCACTCCGGCGTAGTATTCAAAACAATCGGCGGCCAGGTTGACCTCATCCCGGGCATCTCGAATCGGCTTGCCGACATTGCGACTTTCCAGTTGTGCCAGGGGTTCCAGGTTTTGTCGAATTAAGGTGGCTAATCGCAGCAGCATTTGGGTGCGATCGCGGCTGTTCACCCGGCGCCAGCTGGCCCTGGCGGCACTGGCCACCTGCACGGCATAGTCAATGTCATCCCCATTGCCCGCAGCCACCGTTGCCCAAGCTACCCCGGTGGCTGGGTCAATTAACTCTGTGCATTGCCCTGATTTGGCCGCTACCCGATCGCCAGCAATCAACAATTGCTCCATCCGTCCCTCTCTTTCCTACTTCGCCAAGGTATCGGCCTGCTCAATTTCCCCCATTGCCAGCGCCAATAGGGCGTTTTCCTCCTCCGGCGCCTGGGCCACCAACCGCTTACGGGAATAGAGCAGGTAGTACACCGTCATCACACCAACGAACAGCACCACACCCCACACCCCCGGTCGAAAGGCCGGGTCAGCAAAGCAGGCAAACAGGGCTACCAGGGCCAGTATCGCTCCCACGGCGGCGCCCGGAATTCCAAAAGGGCTGCGGTAGGGACGGGGTAAATCAGGACGGCTGAGGCGCAGTTGAATAAAACTGATCATGTTCAGGAAGTAGGAGATCACCGCCGCAAACACCGCCATATTCAGCAGGGCCGCCCCCACTTCCTTGCCGGCGAACTGAATTGCGGCGGCACAGCCCAGGCCAATCACGCCCCCCGTGATTAGGGCCAGGGCCGGCGTGTGGTATTGGCTGGTGAGAGACATCCAGCGGGGAATATAGCCTGCCCGCGACAGGGAGAATAACACCCGACCATAGCCGTAGATAATCGTGTGAAAACTGGCGATCAAACCGCTGAGGGCAATCAGGGTCAGAACGCTGGCAAACAGGCCATCCCCAAACACCGTTTTGAAGCCATCCGCCAGGGGCGCTGCCGATTTACCAATCCCCTCGGCGCCAGGAGCTACACCGGAGTTGAGAATCAACACCAGGAATGCCAAAACCAGTAGGGTGAAGATCCCCCAGGTGAGCGCCTTGGGAACGTCGCGGCCGGAGTCATGGGCCTCTTCCGCGGCCAGGGGCAATTGCTCGATGCCCAGGAAGAACCAGATGGCGTAGGGCAGGGCGGCGAAGATCCCCAGGGTACCCTTGGGCAAGATGGCTGTTTGCCCCGGATCGGGGGCAATGTTTGTCAGTAGGGCCGGGTCAAACTTGCCCAGGGCACCCAGGTAGAAAATCACCAGTACGCTGATCGCCATCATGGTAATGAACAACCCTAACCTCAGGGTGATTTCAACACCAATGATATTGATAAACACAAAGGCGGCGTAAAACAATACCCACCAGACGGGTACCGGCACATTTTTTAGCGGTGCCAGACTATTCAAGTACCCCCCAATGAAGTAGACAACAACGGCCGGGGTTAAGACAAATTCACAGGCATCGGTAATGCCATTCAAAAACCCGCCCAGGGGGCCAAAGGCATTGCGGGTGAAGGAGTAGGAACCTCCGGCATGGGGTAGGGCAGAGGAGAGTTCGGCGATGCTAAACACCATACAAAGATACATGATGGCCATTAGCATGGTGGCGATCGCCAATCCCCAAAAACCCCCCGCCGCCAGGCCCAAATTCCAACCCGAAAATTCACCGGAAATCACCGCGCCAACTCCCAAGGCCCACAGCAGCACCCAACCCGCACTTCGCCTTAATCGTCGTTTCTCCAGGTAGGCGTGGTCTACATCTTCATAGCGAACCCCGCGCAAACTTCGATGTCTATCCATAGGTTGACCTCACTCAACAATATAGGAGTATTCCATTAAGCACCTGTCAAGCTTGTATCGGTAGACACCCGTCAGTGCCTTGCAGAGATCAGTCAAACTAACTATGATCAGAAAATATCGGATTCTTGCATAGGGGTAACTACTCAAAAAGTGCTGGTACAGGCAGGATCCATAGGCTAACCTTCAGGTTGCTACCGCCACCTGCTGCGCTACCGCTCTAGCTCGAATGACATCTGGTAACGGTGGTATTCGGTGATCACCATGAACGCGAGAGAGGAGGTACTGCCAGAACGAGATGCCTAGTTTGCGGCAGGTTTTCTTGAGACCGACCAAGGTATCTCGGGCTTGTCGCCCCGCCT
>JBEIGU010000081.1:0-17910 GCA_040381765.1 Leptolyngbya sp. | reverse complement strand
TCTCCCAAAATCCGGGGCTTGAAGAAGCCTGAAACCCTTCTACCATAGGCACTTGAGTAGTTTCCGTCTTTGTTGGCAGTCCGAAGCCTGAAACCCTGATGAAATCTCACTTTCTCGGAGAACTTCCCACTGTCCAGTCCAATAGGTTAATCCGATATTTTCTAGGGATGGATGGGGTGGCCAGGGAGGGGATGGGCCAGGGGCAAAATCCTAATTTTTATTAAAGAAAAAATAACCTCGGGGCCATTTGCAGGAATCTCGACTCAATCCAAAGGGCTTTCCTGTAAAGGTTCTAGCCGTTTCTTGTGAAATTTCTGGTGGACACCACTCCATACCCTAAATACTCTACCCTCAACAATAACGTGTAAAACTGTGCAGTAGGTTTACTGTGCCTGGGGGTAGGGTGTGTCAGAATGTAAGCGGTTTTTGCCTAGTTACCCAAGATTTCGGCGTAGGCAGTCATGATGAAATCCATAGACCTCTTGTACCAGTATGCTTGGCTCGTGCCGGTGTTGCCCCTGCTGGGGGCGACCGTGGTGGGGGTTGGCCTGATCTCCTACGGCCAAACCATTAGCCAATGGCGTCGACCGGCCGCCACCTTGATTGTCTCCCTGACCGGAGTAGCCATGGTGCTGTCCCTCCTTCTGTTCTGGAGTCAGGTGCAGGGACATCCTGACTATGTCCACACCTTTGAATGGGCCGCAGCGGGGGACTTTCACCTGGAGATGGGCTATACCATCGATCACCTGGCGGCCTTTATGCTGGTGGTGGTTACCACCGTAGCCTTGCTGGTGATGATTTACACCGATGGTTACATGGCCCATGATCCGGGCTATGTCAGGTTCTATGCCTACCTGAGTCTGTTTAGTTCCTCCATGTTAGGGCTGGTGATCAGTCCTAACCTATTGCAGGTCTACGTATTCTGGGAATTGGTGGGGATGTGTTCCTACCTGCTGATTGGCTTTTGGTACAGCCGTAAACCCGCCGCCGATGCCTGCCAAAAGGCCTTCGTCACTAACCGGGTGGGGGACTTTGGCCTGTTGCTCGGCATCCTGGCCCTGTTCTGGGCCACCGGTAGCTTTGAGTTTGACGTCATGGGCGATCGCCTCACCGCCCTGGTGAACAGTGGTGGTCTGGCCCCAGCCATGGCGGCGGTGTTTGCTGTGCTGGTATTTTTGGGCCCCGTGGCCAAATCAGCCCAATTTCCCCTGCACGTTTGGCTACCCGATGCCATGGAGGGGCCCACCCCGATTTCGGCCCTGATCCATGCCGCCACCATGGTGGCGGCAGGGGTGTTTTTGATTGCTCGTATGTACCCGGTGTTTGAGCCCATCCCCACGGTGATGACGGTGATTGCCTGGACGGGGGCCTTCACTGCCCTGATGGGAGCCACCATCGCCATTACCCAAAATGACATTAAAAAGGGCCTGGCCTTTTCCACCATGTCCCAGTTGGGGTACATGGTGATGGCCATGGGGGTTGGGGCCTACAGCGCTGGCCTCTTTCACCTGATGACCCATGCCTACTTCAAGGCCATGCTGTTTCTGGGTTCTGGCTCCGTCATCCATGGTATGGAGGCGGTGGTGGGCCATGACCCGGTGCTGGCCCAGGATATGCGACTAATGGGAGGCCTACGCAAATACATGCCGGTGACGGCGGCCACCTTCTTGATCGGCACCCTGGCCATCTGTGGGATTCCCCCCTTTGCTGGGTTCTGGTCTAAGGATGAAATCTTGGGCTCTACCTTCGCGGTTAGCCCGGTGCTCTGGGGGGTCGGTTGGATCACTGCTGGGATTACCGCTTTCTACATGTTTCGCATGTACTTCTCCACCTTTGAAGGGGAGTTTCGCGGTAACGACCAGGCGATTCGTCAGGATTTGAAGCGATCCCAGGCCCAGCGCCTGGGCCTCTCCCTGGGGCCAGGGGCCATGAACCCCCAGGAGCTCACCCTGGACAGCGAGGATCATAGCCATGAGGATCACGACCACGCCAGTCAGCCCCACGAATCGCCCCTGACCATGACCTTTCCCCTGATGGTTCTGGCGGTTCCTTCGGTGTTGATTGGCTTGGTGGGTACCCCCTTTGCCAATCGATTTGAGGCCTTTATCCATCCGCCTGGTGAGGTGGAGGGGCTGATGGAGGCGGCGGAGGCCTTTGACTGGGGTGAGTTTATCCTGATGGCGGGCAGCTCGGTGGCGATCGCCACCCTGGGGATTGCCCTAGCGGTGCTGATGTATCGCGTCCGAGTCATTGATGCGGCGGCGATCGCCAACAAAATCAAGCCTCTTTACAACTTCTCCCTCAACAAGTGGTACGTTGATGACCTCTACGAAGTTCTATTTGTTCAGGGTAGCCGCAAGCTAGCTAAGCAGGTTTTAGAGATCGATATCCGCATTGTAGATGGCTTGGTCAACCTGGCCGGCTTCGTCACCTTGATCAGCGGGGAAGGGCTTAAATACCTTGAAAATGGTCGGGCTCAGTTCTACGCTTTGATCGTGTTTGGAGCGGTGTTGGGGCTGGTGCTGCTCTCAGGGGTAACCTAGGCTGCCTCTGAACCCAGGTGCCTCTGGCCTTGATTGACCCATGGTTGCTGCCTACCTCGATTCAACCTATTCGCTGATGGGATACTCCTATGGACCTCGCCACCTTTCCCTGGCTGACCATTATTACTTTATTGCCCCTGTTGGCCTGCCTGCCCATTCCCTTCCTACCCGATGACAACGGTAAGACGGTACGCTGGTATGCTCTGGTGGTGGGTCTGATTGATTTCGTTTTGATTGTGGTGGCCTTCTACCTCAACTACGACTTCAGCCAATCAGGGCTGCAACTGGTGGAAAGTTACACCTGGGTTCCCCAGCTAGACCTGAAGTGGTCCCTGGGGGTAGACGGTCTGTCCATGCCCCTGGTGCTGCTTACGGGGTTTATCACCACCCTGGCCACCCTGGCGGCCTGGCCCGTCACCCTCAAGCCCAAGCTGTTTTATTTCCTGTTGCTGGCCATGTACAGTGGCCAGATCGGGGTTTTTGCGGTCCAGGACCTGCTCCTGTTTTTCCTATTTTGGGAACTGGAGCTGATCCCGGTTTATCTATTGCTCTCCATCTGGGGGGGGAAAAAGCGGCTCTACGCCGCCACCAAGTTTATTCTCTACACCGCCGGCGGGTCCCTGTTTATTTTGGTGGCGGCCCTGGCCATGGCCTTCTACGGGGACACCGTTAGCTTTGACATGAGTCAGCTAGCCCAGAAAGCCTATCCCCTACGGTTACAACTGCTGCTCTACGGTGCCTTTCTGGTGGCCTACGCCGTCAAGTTACCGATTATTCCCCTGCACACCTGGCTACCCGATGCCCACGGGGAGGCCACGGCGCCGGTGCATATGCTGCTGGCGGGTATTTTGCTGAAAATGGGGGGCTACGCCCTGATTCGCATGAATCTGGGGATGTTGCCCGAAGCCCACACCTACTTTGCCCCAGTGTTGGTGATCCTGGGCTGTGTCAACATTGTCTATGCGGCCCTAACCTCCTTTGCCCAGCGTAATCTCAAGCGTAAAATTGCCTACTCCTCGATTTCCCACATGGGGTTTGTGTTGATTGGCATCGCCTCCTTTAGTAGCTTGGGCCTGAGTGGTGCCGTGCTGCAAATGGTCTCCCACGGCCTGATTGGCGCCAGCCTCTTCTTTTTGGTGGGGGCGACCTACGATCGCACCCACACCCTGGTTCTCGAGGAAATGGGAGGGGTGGGCAAAAAGATGCCCAAGATCTTTGCCATGTTTACCACCTGTTCCCTTGCCTCCCTGGCCCTACCGGGGATGAGTGGCTTTGTCGCCGAGTTAATGGTGTTTGTAGGTTTTGCCACCAGTGATGCCTACAGTTTTACCTTTCGATTGATCACCATTATCTTCATGGCCATTGGCGTGATTCTCACCCCGATTTACCTGTTGTCGATGCTGCGGGAAATTTTCTATGGCCCAGAAAACAAGCAATTAGTGGAGCATGAAGTGCTGGTGGATGCCGAACCCCGCGAGGTGTTTATCATTGCCTGCCTGTTGGTGCCAATTATCGGCTTTGGCTTCTATCCAAAGCTCCTGACCCAGATCTATGATGCCACCACCCAACGGTTGACTGCCCGTCTAGATCAGGTGTTTGTCGATCAGGATGATCCTCTGCGAAGGACAGTTCCCCTAGCGGCCCTACCGGTCTTAAAGGTCCCAACCCTTGAGCCATAATGGTAGGCATCGAGGATAGTATGCCTCTATGGGTAAGAATATGTTGTTCTAGCTAGGAGTTAACCCCCAACCATGGGAAAAGTAGTCAGCGGGTGGCTGGGCCGATCCCTAGTCCTGGGTACTCTTCTTTGGGCTGCTCCTTTGCCCGGTTTAACCCCAGTGCCCATGGTCTGGGCCCAGTCGGGGGTTGACGAGGCTACCAGCATTAAGGTGTACGAGCAGGTAAGTTCGGCGGTGGTGGCGATCGAAACCGAGGACGGCGGCGGTAGCGGTAGTATTGTCGACGCCAATGGCTTGATTCTCACCAATGCCCACGTGGTTGGCAGTAGTCCTATCGTGCAGGTGCGTTTAGCGGATGGGCGTCGCTTTCAGGGGGAGGTGGTGGGTTATGGCGATAATCGTCTGGATCTGGCGGCGGTGCGCCTGCGCAATGGCCCCAATAACCTGCCCACGGTGACCATTGCCCCCCCCAACTCGGTGCGGGTCGGTCAGAGTGCCTTGGCCATCGGTAGCCCCTTTGGCCTACAGGGGACCTTAACAGTGGGGATTGTCAGTCGCATTGACAGTGAGCGTAACCTGATTCAAACCGATGCGGCCATTAACCCCGGTAACTCCGGTGGCCCCCTGCTGAATAGTAACGCCCAACTGATTGGGGTTAATACCTCTATTTTTACCACCTCCAGCAGTGGGGGTAGTGTGGGCATTGGCTTTGCCATTCCCACCGATGCAGTGCAAACCTTTCTGGCGGCGGTGCGGTCTGGGCAGGCCACCACGACTAACGGTGTGGCCCGCACCGATCGAAAGCCAGTCCCCATCGCCATTGGTGGTCCCATCGTTCAGGGGCGCCTTGGGGAGGGGAGTAACGTTCTCCCCGATGGCAGTTATTATAATGCCTACAGCTTTGAGGGGCGGGCCGGTCAGCGTGTCACCATTGACATGGCTAGTAACGAGGTCGATCCATTTCTTATTCTGATCGGTCCCGATCAGGATGGATTATTTCTCCAGGACGACGATAGCGGCGGTAACTACAATGCTCGCCTATCCCTACAACTGCCCTCTAGCGGCACTTACACCATTGTGGCTAACGCCTACGCAGAGGGGGAAGTTGGGCGTTATCAACTACGGCTAATGGAGGTCGGAGGCGGTACGATTTCCTCCACCCCTGGTGGGGTGATTTTGCGACAACAGGGGCGTTTAGGGCCGGGTAACCCCACCCTGCAGGATGGTTCCTATTTCCAGGAGTTCAACTTTCAAGGCCGGGCGGGGCAGCGGATACGCCTGCGATTAGCCAGTGACAGCTTCGACACCTACCTGCTGTTACTCGACCAGGCTAGTAATACCCTGGCCGAAAACGATGATGCTAGTTCCCGCACAACTAACTCGGAGCTAACCGTCACTTTGCCTCGAGACGGCCAATACTCCGTTATTGTCAACGCCTATAACCAGGGTGAACAGGGAGAATTTTTGCTAGTGGTGGACTAGGTTATAATCGGCTTCTGGTTGGGGATCAGCCTACTGAAGTGTCCTACCAGGCTATGTCTTAGGTTGATTGCTCTTCAGGGGTCTAGCGATCGGAAAAGGTCATGGGATTTTGTCGAATTCGGCTCTGGCTAGCGCTGGCGGCTACCGTCGGCTTGACCGTTACTATGACGGCAGGAAATAGGGTTAGCCTCAGGGTTAAGGCTCAAAACCCTGACACCATTACCCTGCGTTCCGACATCCAGGAGGCTAACACCAATACCGGTGTGATTACCGCTCGGGGTAATGTTTACATTGACTATCCAGCTCAACGGATCCATGCCACCTCAGCCCAGGCCCAGTATTTCAGTAACGAGCGCCGCATCGTTTTGAGTGGCAATGTGGTGGTTAACCAGGAGGGCAACACCCTACGGGCTGAAGTGGTTACCTACTTAATTGATGAGAGCCGCTTTGTGGCCGCTGCAGCCCCTAATCAACAGGTGCAGGCGGTTTACCAGCTACCGACCAACCCGCCCCCTGATAACCCCACCGCTAATCCACCGCCAGTGGAGGGCCCTAACCCTACCACTGAACCGCCCTTGGTCCTCGATCTTAGCCCCGTTAATAGACCTGCACCATGACCCGCCCTCTGCTCTTTGACAGCGTTGCTGACTTTTCCGAAGGGGTGGCCATGGTGCGTCTCGACTCCCGGTTAGGTTACATTGATTCCCAGGGTGAGCTGGTGATTACGGTAACTGATGACGCAGTCAGTTTAACCTCTGCCTACGCCCAGTCCCTGGCGGTAGCTCGGGCCGGTGACTACTACGGATATTTAAACCGTCAGGGTGATTGGGCAATCCCGGTGCAATTTCGCCAGGCTAAGTCCTTTTCTGAGGGGTTGGCGGCGGTGCAGGCGGGTAATAAGTACGGGTTTATTAATCTGTTTGGGGAATGGGTGATAGAACCCCAATTTGATCTAGCTAATCCCTTTGCTGAAGGTTGGGCTGCGGTGAAGCTGGCAGAGGATTATGGCTTTATTGATAAGACCGGTCATGTGGTGATTCCTCTGACCCTCAAGGATGCCTGGAGTTTTTCTGAGTCCCTCGCAGTGGCCAGGGTTGATCGGCACTACGGCTATATAGACCAGAGTGGGACAATGGCGATCGCCCCCGTCTATGATGGGGCCTTCAACTTTTCCGAGGGCCTGGCCCGGGTCCGCCAGGGCAGCAACTTTGGCTACATTGAGGCAACGGGCCAGATGGGGATTCCCCTAGTCTGGGCCTTTGTCTCCGACTTTTCTGAAGGGTTAGCGGCGGTTTTATCCGAGGGGCGCTGGGGCTACCTGAACCGTCGCGGCGACATCGCCATTCCTCCCCAGTTTACCTATGCCGCTGACTTTGCCGAGGGTCTGGCTGCGGTACAGCAGGAGGATCGCTACGGCTACATTAACGATTCCGGAAACTGGGTCATACCTCCTATCTACCATAATGCAGGGCCTTTTTCTGAGGGCTTAGCCCGGGTACAGGTCAATGGCCGTTGGGGGTTCGTGGATACTTTTGGTAATCTCCTCACCGGGGTCGGATTTGGCTAATAGACCCTGGCATAGTACATCCACTTTGCTGGGCTTCTGAGTTCTGCCTTCTCAGCCCCAAGCCTACCTCTGCTGATTACTGAGTTCTGGCTCCTGAACCCCCTTTTGGAAGATTGCCGAATTTACGCCGGCGTCTACTAGCGAGGCACTGCTTGCCCCTGTTGACGCTGGTTAACCATAGCTTCTAACCGACCATGGAGATCCTGGGTGAGTTCCTGGGCTGCCACCTTGATGGCCTCGGCGGCGGTGTTGCCATTGAGGTAGCCAGCGACGGTGATCGCCTCACCCATGCTCACCTGCACGGGGCAACCCCAGCCAGGATAGGCTTCGCTGTAGTAAAGATCAACCGGCACGATCTTCACCCCCAGATCGGCGATCGCGGCCTGAGCCTGCAGAGCCAATCGGGCCAAGCCGGGCTTTAGACGCTGGACCTGGTCCTGTCGATAAATCCCCCCCTCTGGGTAAATCACCAACATTTCTCCAGCCCGCAACAAATCAATGCCGTGGCGCAAACTGGTGATACTTGGTCGGCGGACATTGACGGGAAACCCCCCCAATTGCTGAATCAGCCAACCCTGAACACCGGTTACCTCATCGGCGGTCACCATAAACCGCAGATCCCGCCCGGTGGCGCATCGACCCGCCGCCAGGGGCAGCATAATCGAGTCCCACCGGGCCCGGTGGGTCGGTGCCAAAATCACCGGCCCCGTCTGGGGTAGGTGGTGCTGACCCACAATTGTCACCTCGCCAAAGTATAGGGGGATAACCAACCGCTGCCCCAGGAAATAGGCCAGGGGGGTCAACACCGGCGAACACCGGGAAAGACTGGAGGGGGCGGCATTGGCCATGGTCGGCGGACGCAATAGAAGAGAAGTCATCGCTAAGAGACGGGGATAGTAGATTAACCCTAACAATGCCAACCCTAGCCCCATGGTCTAAATAGGCCAGTTTAGTGGGTGGCATTTGGGGAGAGCAGCCAGGAGCCTTCTGACCGCCTGGCCGCTAACTACTGGATCCTTTTCACCTAAACCAATTTCAGCTCTGTTTCCCAAATGCCGAGGGCACCCTGAAGGGTTGTCGGCGGTAGGGACTGGGGGTCACCCACGTAGATCCCCATGGATCGAGCTACCTTGACCATGGTGCTGTCGGTTTCCACCGGCCCAGGGCAGATACCCCGTTTATGGCATTCCCGCACGACGCTAATGACTTCGCCAAGGTCCTTCGATCGCACCCGTCCGGCTTCCCACACCACCAAGCGACTAAAGCGACCTTCATCAATCAGGTCAACGGCTTTGCGGCCAAAGGCGGAGGCCAGCAGGCGATCGGAGGCGGTGGGGGTGCCACTGCGCTGGATGTGCCCCAGCACCGTAGCCCGTGTTTCCACCTGATCCATATCACAGTAGTGGGCATCGCCGGTTTGGCAGAGCTGGGTACTATACTGCGCCACCAGGTGAGCCAGGTGTTCTCCCACCAGGTGGATCTTTTCGCCCCCCTCTCCCCGCACCCCCTCAGCCACCACCAGCAGGGCAAACTTCCTGCCCCGCCGTCGCATGGCAGCGATTTCCTGACAAATTTGTTGAATAATCAGGGGATTCAGGTCCGGCACCAGTTCAGGGATTAAAATCACATCGGCGCCACCGGCAATACCGGCATGGAGGGCCAGATGACCAGCATCCCGGCCCATCACCTCCACCACCATCACTCGATCGTGGCTGGCGGCGGTAAAGGTGAGGTCGTAAAGGGCTGAGGTGACGGTCTGTACGGCAGTGTTAAACCCGATCGACTTCTCCGTAAAGGGCACATCGTTGTCGATGGTTTTAGGAATCCCGATCAGATTCCAGCCGCCCCGCTGGGCCAGGTCATACATGATATCCAGACTGCCATCGCCGCCGATGGCAATCAAGCAGTCGAGGTTGAGCCGACGGTAACCCTCAAGGATTTTAGCCACCGCCTCCGAGTCCTCGGGATGGCCCTTGTTCAGGGAACCCAGGATGGAACCGCTGAGAAACTGGAGAATATCCAAACCTTGCAAAATTCCCGGAATATCATAGCCATGTTCCCGTAGCACCAGATCCTCGAGGTTGTAGCGCCCCTCGGTGATGTGGATCAGACCATCGGTGCTGTAGGGAATACCAATTACATCCCAGCCCCGGCGATTGGCGCATTTCACCACCGCTCGAATGACCGCGTTAAGGCCAGGGCAGTCACCGCCACTGGTAAGAATGCCAATTCGTTTACGGGCGGTTGTCATCGGGATCTCCTTTATGGGCGAAGGGTTTAGCAGGCGTTAGTCAACTGAGGACAGGGCTATAGCGGTTTTCCATAGAGTGAGACACCCCATTGCTCAATCCTACCCCCCAGCGCCTGGCTGGATGAGTTTCACGCTGTACCCCTCCTTGCCAAGGGGGGTGGGGGGGTGTTCACATCGCACTTCACCCGAGTGAAATTCGCTATAGAACACCATTCACTACGGACTGAGGTCCAGATCCTCACCCAAGGTCCTGAGCTAAATGGCGCCGACTATAGTATTAACTCAAGGTTTGATTTAGCATTTCTGCCAGATAAGAACCTATTTCCCATGGTTTTATCTAGATTTCTGTTACCTTCGTTAACCTGCAGACAGCGAATCACAGGGTGAGTAGGGGCTTACCCCTGGTTCAAGATCCTGAGTACCGGGCATAATCAACCATAGGGGTTTAGCAAGATGCTGCTACAGGGAGTGATGATGCTATCCAAACTACTTTTCAAATCCCACCAGGCTGTTCTTTGGGTGAGGAGCATCTTTTCGGATCAACAGGTACGGGGCACCAGCTCTGGAAACTTTGTGGTAGGCATTAACTTTGGTGGTCAAGCCGTCACCATTGAGGGCGATCGCTGGCTTGCCTTTGAGGAGGCTCTGGCCATGGGGTTAAGCATGCCGGAGGTACAGATCACCCATAGCTCCCTCAGACCTAGCCCTGGAGCCACCTATGGCATCAGTCAAATGCTAAATACTGCGGTCTTTAAGGCCAAGGCCATAACTCTTCAACACCCCCTACCGGATGGCCCCTACGACCTCTACCTGTGGGTGATGGAAAATTATCAAACTGATTGGCACTCCCTCGAGGTGTCGACGGCTGACCAGGTACTGGCCCCGGCAATTGGTCAGCTAAAGCTGGGGGACTGGATCAAGTATGGTCCCTACAGGGTGATGGTAAGCCAGGGTTACCTTAACCTCACTCTAACCAGTAACGTTGTGGCCGATGCCCACCTGATGGGCCTGAGTATTTTCGCGGCGAATTCCGCTGACTAGGGCGATCATCACTCCGGTTAAGACAAGACTGGGTTACTGCAGCTAAAGGGTTATAGCTAGAGGACTGGTTAGGGGTTCTAGATCGCCTGCCTCTGCCCCTTTAACCGGCTATGGCCATACTAGGACAAACGTTCCAGGGAAATTCGGGCCGCCTCGGCCACCTGGAAGTGGTTATCCTTCTCCAGGTAGCGGAGGGCGGCAACGGTTTTGGGGCTGGGCAGATGACCCAAGGCTTCTGCCAGGCGCTGACGCACTAACCAGTCTGGAGACTGGGCAAATTTAAGGATGGCGGGTACGACGTCGGGGTCGCCAATTTCCCCCAGGGCGGCGATCGCCGCCTGCTGCATCACCGCCTCGTCACTCTCCAGGGCCTCCAGTAAAACCGCGTGGGCCCGGGGGTCCTTCAGGTTACCAAGGGCCACCGCCGCACTAAAACGCACCAGCCAGTCAGCGTCTTCGTAGAAAGCCCGAACCAGGCTACCAAAGGCGCGGCTATCTTCAAGGTAGCCCAGGGCACCGGCGGCATCCGCCCGAATGCTGTAGTCGGGGTCAGTGCTTAACAGATTCACCAGAATATCCAGGGACTGATCATCCGGCTTTAGCCCCAGGGCAAAGACCGCCATGGAGCGGATTTGTAAATTGCTATCGTGGATCATCTCCCGAATCAGGGGTGCGGCCTGGGCTGCCGGTACATGGCGCAGGGAGGCCAGGGCCAGCATCCTATCCTTGGAGTCTTGACTTTTCAGCTGGGCCGCAATGTGTTCGAGATCAACGGTGGTCATAGGTCCCAGGATATTTATATTTATTTACAGTGTACACCTATAGCCCCATCTGGGGGTGGGGTAACCCTAGCCCAGGGTGCTGATCTCCAGACCGGTGAAGGGTTGGAGAAAGGTTGCCAGGCGCTGGGCGATCGCCGCCACGCCACCGGTCACCTCGGACTCAATGTTCAGGGGTAGCACCGGATCATGGAGGGACAGCCGTAGGAGAAACCAGCCCCTTTCCTCCGGGGCTGTACAACTGACCCGCACCCCCTCGTAGTTGTTGGGCACTATCTGCCAATCCGTCTGACTGGCAACAAAGCCCTGCAGCTGCTCCATCACCTCGGTGCCGTAGGCTTTAAAGTCAGGCACCAGCACCTTCAACCGAAATTCCTGACTTTCTGCGGGTTCCTGGAGGCTGGCGATTAACTCCGTCAAGGGACGACCCGCCTGGTGTGCCCTGGCTAACTCCACCAGCAATTTGCTGACCAGGTAGGCGCCATCGTCGAGGAAATAATTTTCCTGCAGGGCCCCATGGCCGGAGGTTTCCATGGCTAACCAGGCGGGCTGGCCGATCTGGTTGAGGCGCAGGGCCTCGTTAATCACATTTTTATAGCCCCGTTTAAAGCGGTGGTGAATGCCCCCCAGATCGGCCTCAATAAAGCGCGTCAGGCCATCACTGGTCACCGAGTCGGTGACAATGGTGGAGCCGGGGTGTTCCCGCAGGACGATCTCCGCCATTAGTGCAATCAAACGGTTGCGATTCAGCTCCCGGCCGGCACCGTCAACGGCGGCGCCGCGATCCACATCGGTGTCGAAAATCACCCCAAAATCAGCCCCCTGGGCTACCACCGCTGTACAAATCGCCGCCATGGCGGCGGGGTGCTCCGGGTTGGGGATATGGTTGGGGAAGGTGCCGTCCGGTTCCAGGAACTGACTGCCCCGGATATCCGCCCCCAGGGGGGCGAGCACCTGGTGGGCGTAGAAGCCCCCGGCGCCGTTGCCGGCATCCACAATAACGTGCAGGCCCCGCAGGGGGTGGTCAAAATCATCGGGGTGGTTAACCCCCCGCCGGATGGTCTGCACCAGGTCGGCGGCGTAGGCCGAGATTAAATCCCGACTTTCCACCGGGCCGGGGCTGGCGCTGCCCGGAAAGGTCCCGGCCTCAGCCCGGCGCAGCAGGTCCGTAATATCCTCCTTGCTGAGGCCCCCCTGCCGGGTAAAAAACTTAAAGCCATTGCGGTTGAAGGGTAAATGGCTGGCGGTGAGCATGATGGCGCCGTCACAGCTAAAGTCCGGTAGGACGGTGCTCATGAATAGGGCGGGGGTGGAGGCCATGCCCACCTCCAGCACTCGACTGCCCTGGGCCGCCAGGCCGGCGATCGCCGCCTCCATCAGGGCCGGGCCCGACAGGCGACTATCTCGACCAATGGCGATGGTCAGCTCTGGGGCGGGGGTGTGCAACTGGTCACTTAACCAGGACACAAAGGCCTGGCCCAGGGTGGTGGCAACGGCGGGGGTAAGGTTAACCGCCTCCCCAGGGATGCCCTCCAGGGCCACCCCGCGAAGGTCAGAACCGTTTTGTAGGGCACTCCAGCCCAGGGTTGGGGGGGATAGGGTCATGGGGCGATCGCTGCAACGTCTATCTCCTTCACCATAGCGCCTGGCCCCTGGGACTAGCACAGGTCTGGGAGTTTCTTCAGGTTTACCAGGTCTCCCCTGGCCTACCTGGGGATGGGGCAGGGGGGCAGGAACCCCCACCGCTAGCCGGGGTACCGGAAACGGGGTAGTATCAAACTACTTTTACAATTCATAACAATGAAGTATTGGCGAGAAACCCTGGCGGTGGCTCAACGGATTTTGGCGGAGCTCTGGTGTCGTAAACGGAGTCTGATTTTCTGGGCTATTTTCCCTGCCCTGCTGCTGATCCTCAACAGCCTGATCCTACAGGAGCGCACCCAGGTGTCTCTGGCCCAGGCCTACGCCAATGCCCTACCCCCCACCCTGGTGGGGGCAGCCCTGTTTTTCAGCGCCCTGGGGGGGAGTTTGGCGGCGGTGGTTTCGGAACGCGAACAGCAGACCCTGAAGCGCCTGTTTCTCTCCCCCTTGAGTGGGGTGTCCTACTTCCTGGGGATTGGCCTGGCCTACACCGTGATTGGGCTGGCCCAGGCCGCCCTCATGTATGCCATTGCCCTTTCCCAGGGGGCCGACTTAAAGGACAACCCCCTGGCCAGTTTGGTAATTATTCTGCTGAGTATCGCCGCCTACGTTGGGGTTGGCTTCGTCCTGGGCACCCAACTGGCCCGCCGCACCGAGGATGTCAACTCCGTGGTGGCCGCCTTCGGCATTCCCCTGATGATCTTAGGGGGTGCCTTTTTGCCGACGGATTTCTTTCCTGAGTCGCTCCTCAACCTCACCCGGTTTAACCCTATTTACCACATGATCGAGGCCATGGCCGGGGTGGCCAGTGGGGAATCCCTGACGGAGGTGGCGGATCATACCCAATTCCTCACCCTCTTTGCCCTGGCCATGGTGGGGGCGGGGTGGTTGGCCTACCACCGCATGGTGCGGGTGGAGCGCCAGCTTTAACGCCCCACCCCCGTAGCTAATAACGAAATTGCAGGGTCACCCGGGCCTCTACGGTTTGCTCTCCCCCCATCACCGGGGTAGCCATATCGGCGGCGGGGGCGGCGGCTACCTGCCGGGCCATGGGAATGGGCTGGGGGGGAGCAGCACCGTTGATTTGAATGCTGAGTACCTCCTGGGACCGCAGGTTAAGGGCCCCGAGTACCGCCGTAGCCTGGGCCTGGGCATCCGCCACAGCCCGTTTCAAGGCTTCCTGGCGGGCCGCTTCCAGGGCGGTGTCATCGGCGATGAAGCTAACCCCTCGGATTTGGTTAGCCCCCGCCTTGACCGCATCATCCAATAGGGTGCCGACGGCCTCCGTGGGCATCTGGAAACTGACGGTGTTACTGCCACTGTAGCCCACTAGCTCGGTTCGACCATTGTCGTAGCGATAACGGGGACTGAGTTGCAGGCCGGTGGTTTCTAGTTTTTCCACCCGGCGCGATCGCAGCAGTTCTACCACCGCACTGGTGCGCTCGGCCACCTGGCGCTGTACCGTAGCGGCATCGGTGCCCTCCAGATCCACCCCCAGGCTGACCTGAGTCTTGGTGGTCTGGACCGCCTGCTGCCCCTGACCGGTTACTGTCAAGGTCCGTAGGTTAGTTTCTTGGGCCATGGTAGGACGGGTAAGGGTAGGGGTAAACAGCAGGGGAGTACTAAGCGTGACCACTAGAGCCAGGGCCAGGTTTCTGCCAAAATAGGATTTCATCGGTTGCATAGGGCCTAAGGTTAACAAAGGAGAACCCTCCCACTCTGCCATAGGGGACTGGCCCGGCCAGGGCTGGTTGCAAAAGTTGATACGGCCTCTTCAAGCATTGCCGAATTTACGCCGCCGAGTACTAATACTGCTTGGCGTAAATACACCCACTTCTCTTGACTCCTGCCTACTGTCCCCCTCTTGAAGGTTCGCCAAATCCATGGCGCTAAGTACTAGACATTCTCGCCTGAACCCTAACGTTGTTGTCTACCGATGACCAGTTTTCCTGTGCCCGGCTACCAACTACGGCGTGGATCGCCCCTGGACCGGGCTAGCCTGGTAAAATTCATGGAGCGTAACTGGGAAGAGTTAGCCCCCGATCACCCCCGTCAGCACCTGGCTAGCACCGTTGATCGCTACCTGGCTGCCGATACCCCCCTCTGGTGGGTGCAGCCCCAGGCTAGCTCAGCGGCGATCGCCTGTCTTTGGCTGGGCTGGGCCACCGACCAGGACAAGGGCCAAATTCACCCCTACCTGCTGCTGTTATACGTTCACCCGGACCACCGTCGCCGGGGCCTGGCCAGCGCCCTACTGGAAACCGCCCATAGCTGGGCGGTGGGGGCTGGGTACGAACAGATTAGTCTGCAGGTGCTAAGCCATAACCAGGCAGCCCAATCCCTCTACGAAAAATTAGGCTACCAACCCCAGGCGATCTTAATGAAACGCGTGCTGTCTAGCGAAACATGCTGCTAACGGAGCTTTCTTCGTGGATGCGCCAAATCGCCTCACCCAGCAAGTTAGCCATGGACAGCACGGTCAGTTGGTCAAACTCGCGGTCAGTGGCCATAGGAATGGTGTTGGTGACAATCACCTCTTCAAACAAACCGCTGGAGAGCCGTTCGATCGCCGGTGGGGAGAATACCGGATGGGTGGCACAGGCGTAGACCTGGCGGGCCCCCTCTCGTTTGAGCAAGCGAGCCCCCTCGCAGATAGTACCGGCGGTGTCAATCATGTCATCCACCAGCACTGCCGTTTTGCCCCGCACATCCCCCACCACATTCATTACCTCCGCCACGTTATGGGCCTGGCGACGCTTGTCAATGATGGCCAGGGGGGCATCGTTGAGCTTTTTCGCAAAGGCCCGGGCCCGGGCTACCCCCCCCACGTCGGGGGAAACCACCACCAGATCCGTCAGGTTTTTGCTAGAAATATAGTCAATTAGCACCGGTGTGCCGTAGACATGATCGCAGGGAATATCAAAGTAGCCTTGAATTTGGGCAGAGTGCAGATCGATGGCCAAAACCCGGCTAGCCCCGGCCTTAGCAATCAAGTTGGCGACTAGTTTAGCAGTAATTGACTCTCGCCCGGCGGTTTTACGGTCAGCCCGGGCGTAGCCATAGTAGGGCACCACTGCCGTCACCTGTCGAGCTGAAGCCCGCCGACAGGCATCCACCATGATCAGGAGTTCCATCAGGTGATCGTTGACAGGATTGCAGGTGGGTTGAATTAAGTAGACATCACAACCTCGGATCGATTCCTGAATCTGGACGTAGAGCTCGCCATCGGCAAAGCGCTTACGCACCATGGGACCCAGGTCAATGCCGAGATAGCGGGCTACTTCCCTGGATAACTCTACATTGGCAGAACCGGAAAATAGTTTTAAGCGGTTATTGTCGCCAAGGGATGGCAACAGCGGGGTCTGCAACGGCAGGGTAGCAGAACGGATCACAGCAAGCCCTCTCAGCATGTTCACCTAGCAAATCCTAGCATCTCAAATTCAAAACTTTCTGAGCATTTACCCCTATTAGTCCTAGGAAATTTCAGAGTTTTTTGAATCATCTGGTCATGCTGGGCTGGCATGAAAACTAACTCTTACTCGTGACCCCTGGCTCCTGAGCTCTGAGAAGCTGTTAAACCGGTGTTCCTGGAGCTGAACCATGGCTCGGGGGTGGAGGTGATTTTAGTCTAGGGATAGAATGGAAGCATGTTGCGGGTGGCTAAACCATGACCCCCTTGCCCCGTCCCAAACCCCTGGCAGTCTCTCCCTTGCGACCGGGCCTGCCCACCATGTACGACCTGCCCAGTGAGTTTCCTGAGGAGCCGGGTTTGCCTGACGTTTTCCATGATTTGCAGCCCCAACTGCTGAGTCAGACCCTGCGACTGGTGGACTACGGTAGTGACAACTACTGCGATGCCTCGGACCTGAATCTTTACTACGACCCAGAGCATCCCCTGTGGCACAAACGACCCGATTGGATGCTGTCGGTGGGGGTGCCCTGGCTTTACGGCGGCCACGACCTGCGGTTGAGCTATGTGACCTGGCAGGAGGGCAAGGGGCCGGAGGTGGTGGTGGAGTTTCTCTCGCCGGGGACGGAGCGGGAGGATCTGGGCCGGTTCTTTCGCGCTGGGGATGCCCTGTCAGCGGTGCAGCCTCTACCCACCCCCACGTCACCACCAGGGAAACTGGAGGTCTACGAGCGCTACCTGCAGGTGCCCCACTACATTGTCTACAGCCGCTATAGCCAAACCCTGCGGTACTTTAAGCGGGTGGCGGGGCGCTACCAAGAGCAGCCCTTGGCCCCCCGGCCCCCCCTAATCTGGCTACCGGATTTAAAGCTGGGGCTGGGCATCTGGTCGGGGACGTTTCAACGCACCCCGGGGCAGTGGTTGCGGTGGTGTGACCAAGAGGGTGACTGGGTATTGACCGAAACTGAACAGGAACGACAGGCCAAGGAGCAGGAACGGCGAGCTAAGGAGCAGGAACGACAGGCCAAGGAACAGGAACGGCGAGCCAAGGAACGAGAACGGCGAGCCAAGGAACAGGAACGCCGCGCCAAGGAGCAGGAACGACAGGCCAAGGAGCAGCAGCAACAACGGGCCGATCGCCTGGCGGCTAAGCTAAGGGAACTGGGGATTGACCCGGATCAAGTGGAGTAGGGTGGGCAGTAGTCAGTAGTCAGGAGTCAGGAGTCAGGAGTCAGGAGTCAGGAGGGCAGGGGGCGACCAGAATTCAGCAGATCACAGCCATGCTCTTTTGTCATGATTCAGCTCTCACCCTAAATCCCTCTGCCAAATTGGGAGAGGGACTTTGAAGCACTTCCGGCTCCCCTCTCCTCCTTCTGGGAGCTACGGTGTACACATAAGTCGGGTCTGACTTCGTTTGAGTCCTTTGCGTCCCCAAAATCCCCCAATTCTGGTGGATTTTGAAGGGTTCGGCTCCCCCGGAATTGGGGGCTGGGGGGCAGTTTGTCGCTGATTGGGTTA
>JBEIGU010000080.1:0-18196 GCA_040381765.1 Leptolyngbya sp. | reverse complement strand
TAAATTAGCTGATTTATCCTGCCTTAACCGTTTTGGCTAAGTTATAACCTTTCCCCTGATGACCCTGCCGATTATCTATGGACCTGAATTTCTAGATCATAATCCTGGATCCTTTCACCCAGAAAATTCTAGACGGTTAAAGGCCATTGTAACGACCTTAGACAATGTCAGCTGGCGCGATCGCCTAGAGTGGCGGCGGCCCCGGCCAGTAGATCAGCAGGTTGATATCGCCATTGCCCAGATCCATAGTCCTGACTATATCCACCAGCTAGAAGAATTATCAGCATCAGGGGGAGGGCAATTGGATGGAGATACGGTGCTGTCGGCGGCGAGCTACAGGGTAGCTCGATTAGCGGTACGAGCCTGGTTAGATGGGGTAGATCAGGTACTGAGCAGTGATCAGCCGGCCTTTGTATTGGCTCGACCACCAGGGCACCATGCCCTTCGGAATCGGGGTATGGGGTTTTGTCTGTTGGCTAACGTCGCCATCGCTGCTCACTACGCCCTAACTCAGCCGGGGGTGAATCGGGTGGCCATCCTGGACTGGGACGTGCACCATGGCAATGGTACCCAGGCCCTGGTTGAAGACAACCCGGCCATTGCCTACTGTTCCCTGCATCAGTTCCCGGCCTATCCGGGTAGCGGCCGGTCTGAGGAAACCGGCGCCCATCACACCCTGCTGAACATTCCCCTACCCCCGGGCAGCGATGCCCAGGTCTATAACCAGGCCTTTGCAGAGCAGGTTCTGCCATTTTTGCGAGACCTTGCTCCCCACCTGCTGATCGTCAGTGCTGGCTACGACGCTAATCGGGCTGATCCCCTGGCCAGCATGGCCCTGCAACCGGAGGACTTTGGCCGCTTCACCGAGTATTGTCTGGGGATAACCCGGCGAGTCCTGTTTGGGTTGGAGGGGGGGTACGACTACGACGCCTTGGGGCAGTCTGTAGCAGCTACCCTGGCCGCCTGTCTGGGGATAGAGCCGTAATGACCCTGGCATAAATCTACCGACTTCTCTTGACTTCTGAATGCTGATCTCCTTTTGAGGGGTCGCCTAATTTAGGCCACCGAGTCCTAGGAGCCATCCTGCTGAACCGGAGTCAGGTATCCGCGGGATAGAAAAGGGCAATCCACCAGCTGGACGGTGGCCTGATCCGCCTTCACTACCAGGCCCGCCCCACCGGCTTTAGTGCGGACATAGCCCAAGCCGATCGCTCCCTCGGCTCGATCCACCACGCTGGTCACCACCCCCACCCTTTCTCCCCCCAGGGTTAGGGGGCTGCCGCAGGCCACCGGGGCACTGAGCTGCAAACCCCAAAGCTGCTGCTTGACCCCCTGGTAAGTATTCAGGCGAGCAATGGTTTCTTGGCCAATGTAGCAGCCCTTATCGAAGGAGAGGGTCTGCCACAGCCCCGCTTCGAGGGGATTGTAGTCTGGTCCCAGTTCCTTACCTGGGACGGGGCGGCCCTGCTGCACCCGGAGTTGTTCCCACACCTGTTCCCCTGCGGGTACGGCCCCGGCCCGATGGAGTTGCTCCCAGAGGGCGGCGGCGATCGCCGCTGGAACGAGCAGGGTATACCCCGGTAGCGACAGCCCCGTCCCCTCCCCTAGCCGAAACTCCCCCACGGCGGTTGTAACTAAGCGGTGATCGCCGTAGACTGCCGCCGGTTGAGGATCTACCCCCAGCTGGGCCAGCACCCCGGCAGCGGTGGGCCCCACCAGGGTAAAGGCCAGAATTTCGTCGCTGAGGTTCTCTAGGCGCACCTGATCGGCGGGAAAAAGGTAGCGGTCCATCCAGGCCATAAGGGGGTCCGCCTGCCCTGGAGAAGTGAGCAGAAGCAGGGCCTGCTCAGTAATGTAGGCGGTTACCAGGTCGAGGGTTCTAGCGGTGGCAGTGACAAATATCGTATCGGCACCAGTCCCTGGGGGGCGCTGGTTAAAGCTTTGGGTGGTCTGGTTATGTAAAAATCGGTAGCGATCGCCACCCGTTAGGGATAGGACACCCCAATGACTCCGATCTATTAAAGCGCAACTTCCCTCTGCAGCGGCCAGGGCCAGGCCATCGTTATCAAAGCTTTGGGGCACAGGAGCTGAGATCCAAAGGCCCCCTTGTTGCCTTTGTTGCTGTCGTAATGTTTCTAACATAGGTCATGCGCCTGTCTAAAACAGCTGAGCATCTATAAATTTGGCTTGGCGGCACTCTGCCCTAGCTCCTCCTGCAGGAGTTCCTGATAAAGCCCGGGCAAACGCGCTGTCATACTATTGGATTCGATACCATAGCCCAGGCTGGTCCAGGTGCCAGAAAGGCGCCTCAGCACTAGGTCTAATTCCCCCTGACGAAGGCTGGCGGCAATGTCCAAGTCCCAGGCAGCGGCATCCTTGAGCCACTGGTAGACCACCCAGTCCTGGGACTGGGGATCAAAACTATAATCTCCCCAGACCCGATACCAGGAGGGCGGGTTGGGATGGTACTGCTCGGCTTTTTCTTGCCAGGTTGTGGTCAAAAACTGATAGCGACCGGCGGCGGTGGTGCATTGACCCACATTGGGCCCGGTGACAATGGTCACACAAATATTAGGGTGCTGGCGCAGGGATGCAAAGGATCCGCCACCGTAGAGAACCTGATAGGGTTCCCTGGTGTTTGACTCGGCGGCGGAAATGGTGCGCATCAGGGCTCGAATGTAGGGATCACCACCCTGCATCACCAGGGGTTGGGGGTAGCTAACCCAAATAGCCTGTTGCAACCTATGCAGGGAAAGCTGTGGTAGGAATCCCAATACTAAACCACTGCAGAGCAATAACCCTACCAGGGTAAGATGGCGACGGCGCAGGCGATGCTGACGTCGGCGTCGAGGCCGTGGGGCGGGAAGAGGAGACTGGATAGAGGTCACGGCAGCAATCAGGAAAACGTTATATATTGTAGTCCATCCCTTCTCAAGTCAGGTAAGGAGGGAAAGGTCTGCGGGTCCGACAGAACCGTCTTCTCCTGGCTGCCGCTATAATATCGAGCTGTAGACTAGAGCCCATTGCCCATGCAGTTTCAAGCGTCGCCCCAAACCTACTTGACCTGGACCGGAGATTGTTTAGTCCTGGGTCTCCCGGAGGACTCCCTTCCCCTCACCGATCGCCTGGCGGAGTTAAATAGCCGGCTGTCGGGCCTATTGCAGGAACTGATTGACGAGGCGGAGTTTACTGGTAAGGAGGGTAGCACCGCCGTAATTCGGGTCGGTGGCGCCGTGCGGAAGTTAGGACTGGTGGGGTTGGGCAAGGGGGATGGCCTCACCGGCGATCTCCTGCGGCGGGGGGCGGCGGCGGCGGCCCGCTTAGCTAAAAAGGAAAAGTGTACCGGCCTGGCCTTGAGCTTTCCAACCCTGGGGGAGGATTTGGGCCTCACCGCCCAGGCCCTGGCGGAGGGGGTGACCTTAGCCCTGCACCAGGATACCCGCTTCAAGTCCGAAGATCGGGAGGCAGCCAAGCCCAGCCCCGGCCCGGTAGACCTGCTGGATCTAGCCGGCCAGGAGCAGGGCCTGGCCACTGCTGAGGCGATCTGTTCTGGAGTGATTCTGGCCCGAGAGTTGGTCTCAGCCCCCGCCAATGTGGTCACCCCTGACCAGATGGCCGCCACCGCTCTGGAGATTGCCCAGAGCCATGGCTTGGCGGTGGAAATCCTCGAGCAGGAGCAGTGTGAGTCCCTGGGCATGGGAGCCTACCTGGGGGTGGCCAAGGCCTCGGACCTGCCCCCCAAGTTTATTCACCTCACCTACCGACCCCCTGGTACCCCCAGCCGCCGCCTGGCCATCGTCGGTAAGGGGCTGACCTTTGACTCTGGCGGTCTAAACATCAAGGGGGTCGGCAGTGGCATTGAAATGATGAAGGTGGATATGGGGGGGGCCGCTGCTACCCTCGGGGCCGCCCAGGCCATCGCCCAACTCAAACCCCAGGCGGAGGTACACTTCATCAGCGCCGTCACTGAAAATATGATCAGCGGCAGGGCGCTGCGGCCCGGAGATATTCTCACCGCCTCCAACGGCAAAACCATTGAGGTGAACAACACCGATGCGGAGGGCCGGCTCACCCTGGCGGACGCCCTGGTCTTTGCCGAAAAGCTGGGGGTCGATGCCATCGTTGACCTAGCCACCCTGACTGGGGCCTGCATCGTCGCCCTGGGGGATGATATCGCCGGCCTCTTCACCGAAGACGAGGAGTTAGCCACCGCCATCACCCGGGCCGCCGATCTAGCTGGGGAAAAGTTCTGGCGCCTACCGATGGAGGAACGATACTTTGAGGGGATGAAATCTATCGTGGCGGATATGAAAAATACCGGTCCCCGGGCCGGGGGGTCGATCACCGCCGCCCTGTTTCTCAAACAGTTTGTTAAGGAGACCCCCTGGGTTCACCTGGATGTGGCAGGTCCCGTCTGGACCGAGAAGGAAAGTGGCTATAACAACGCCGGTGGGACCGGGTTTGGGGTCCGCACTCTGGTGGAATGGGTACTGGGCCAGTAATTCTGCAACAGTAGCGTTCCAATTCCCCTGGGGTTAGCTACACTTCAGGGAGATATGGCTATTGGCCGCTGCTCCCCCTCTCCCTATGTCCCCCACCGAGTTGGAAAACTACCTGCTGAGTAGTCTTCAGGCCTACGGCCACAGCTACGGCCTGCCCACCTCCCCAGAGGAAATTAAGGGGCTGGTGGCCACCCTGCTGCGCCTTAGCCTGCCCCAGATCCCTGGGTTGGCGGGGGCGACGGAGATAGCCGCCCTGGTGGATCGGGTGGTGCAGGCCTACGGGAACGGGGCGATCGCCTCCTCCCTGCTCAACGCCGGGCAAGATCTGCTGATCCGTCAGGCCCACGATTGGCGGGCCGGGCTGGAACAACGGCTGCAGAATACCCTGATCGGCTACCTGCAGAGCTACGCGCCGGTGGGCCTGGATCTGGCTGCCCTGCGAGATCTTGCCCTGACCGCCCTACCCCTGGTCAATGGGCAGGGCATTACCCGGGAGGAGGTGAATGGGCTGGTCAGCCAGATTGTGGACAGCTTTGATCTGGAAAAAGCCCTGGCCGCCAAATTCAACCCCACCCTGGTGGCGGTGGTGAAGGAACTGGCGGTGGCCTGGAGTCAGCGCCCCATGGAACAGGCGGTCGGCGAAACCCTCACCGCCTATATGCAACGGTTTGCCCCGAAACTGGAAACCATTGGTGAGGACCTGATTGAACGGGCACTGGAGGCGGTCCTCAAAAACCAGGTGGATTTTGGCCTGGACCTGGACTTGAACCTGGCCAATCGACAACTGTTGATCCAGCAGGTCAGTTTCCAGCTCAACATCATGAAGGCGTCGCCCCTGCCCTCTAAAACCGCCCAACAGATCGCCGCCGAACTCCAGACTGAAATTAGTGATCTGCAAAAATACCGGCAGGAGCATTTCGGCACTGATAATGTGGCGGCGGGGCTAGGGGGTCAGGACGGGCTATCGGTGTCGAGTCCCTGGACCAAACCTAAGGGGGCAGATTCGCCCCAGTGAAAACCACGGGTTGATATCCCTTTGATTGCCCCGTGTTCTCCCTATAAAATTCCCAGGTTGGGTTTGGGCTATTTATGGACTAAACCTTAGGTGGGTCAGGGGTAGGGGTGAGCTAGGGTACACTTTACACCTACCCTACCGTTTCTTGGCTCAGAGCATTTCAGGCGGGGGGAGTGGTTCGATCTCAGCCTGGGGCCCCTTGTCGCCAGAGTCCGCGATCGCAGGGGAGAACCGGCGATCGGCCAGGCTATCATCGACAATCTCCTTGATGATACTCGCCACGGGTACGGCTATTAAGATGCCTACCACCCCGGCTAGGCGAGCTCCCAAAAACACTGAAATAATTAGCCAGATAGGGTTAACTCCCACCAGATCGCCCATCACCTTGGGTAAAATTACCTCGTCTAAAATTTGTCCTAGAATCAAGGCGACCAAAAACACCTGGAGTCCGATGTTCAGATCGTGGAGCATCACAAAGACACTAACGCTGGTTTGGGCGATCGCCCCCATAAACGGAAATAGGCTAGCCATGCCGATTAACAAGGCAAACACCAACGCTAGTGGCACCTGCATCAGGCTGAAAATAATCGCCAGCACAACCCCAAACCCTGTGGCCAGCATCATCTGACCGGAGATGAATCGACTGAATTTGTAGGGAACTCGTATTTCTAGCCGCTCTCGCCACCAGGGGGAGAGCCATCCCATGATGCCGGTCCAGGCTTTACCGCCACTGATCAGCATAAAAATGGTCAGCACGAACAGAAAGAAGGCCTTCAGCCCGCCACTAAATCCGCCGACCAACAAACTCACCAGGGTGTTCCCCAAGGCCCGCATTAGCCCTGTCAGCTCCCGGGTTAGCTGCCCCTCGAGATAGTTGAAGTCAAGCCCTAGGGCCCGGGCGGCGGATGAATTGTTCAACCACTCAAATAACCCAGTGGCGGATGAGGCCCATTGGGGCAGCTGATTGATAAAGTCACCCAGTCGCTGAATTAGCAGCGGCACTAGCAGAAAACCAATCAATGGCAGTAACACAACCGCCAGCCCTACCACCAAGGCCAGACTCCAATGGCGAGACAAACCGCATCGCCCCAGGAACCGAACCGGATAGTCCAGCACAATGGCGAGAATGATAGCCATTAGAACAATACTGACCATCGGCTGCAAATAATCGATAGTCAGTATCAACAACCAACCGTTCAGGAAGAGTAGGGGAAAGAGCAGCAGGTTACGCAGCCAGCGAGGCAAGTGACGGAGGTTAAAATCCATGGGGATTATTGTGAGCGATTAGGCATAAGACTAACCCATCTACATTCTCAAAGACATTAAAGTGGCGTGATGCAGCCAGGGAACGCCGACCTGATCGCCCTCTTTCAAAAAGGTCACCCCCGAGATCACCGCTGCCACCTATCCGACCCCTTTATGACCTGGAATGAAGGGCAACATCGGTTTAATGGGCCAGTCTCCGTGAGCTGATTACATCTGCGACCGCCTTTTGTCGCACACTGTCGGGTAGGCGAACGTAACCCCATCTCTCCTAATTCCTCCTCCCTACAGCGTAGGCCCGTACTCCTCCAGTACCACCGCCAGAGCCTGGGTTACCACCTCCAGCCCGGCCCCGGGACGGCAGGACTGCTCCGTTAGATGCTGCTTCCACAGGCGACTGCCGGGTTGACCCGCGAACAGCATCAGCATATGGCGGGTGATTTTATTGAGTTTTAGCCCCTGCCCCAGCCAGGTTTCTAGGTAGGGCAGCATGGCCTCCACGACTTGTTGCCGCGATCGCCCCCAGCCTGGAATCCCTAAAAATGCCCCATCCACGCCGGCAAACAGGTAGGGATGATCGTAAGCGGCTCGACCGATCATGGCCCCGTCCACCCGCCCCAGGTGCTCCTGTACCTGGGGCAACTGGGTAATGCCGCCGTTGATCTCAATCCACAGATGGGGAAACTCTTGCTTGAGGCGATAGACATCGCCGTAGCGCAGGGGGGGAAGGGTGCGGTTATCCTTGGGGCTGAGGCCTTGCAGCCAGGCCTTGCGTGCGTGAACGGTGAAGTGGCGGCAACCGGCGGTGGCTACGGTGCTGACAAAATCTACCATATCTTCGTAGCGATCGCGATCGTCTACCCCGATCCGGTGCTTCACACTTACCGGCAGGGGGCTGGCCGCCACCATGGCCGCCACCGCCGCCGCCACCCGTTGAGGCTGATACATCAAACAGGCGCCAAAGTTACCACTGCGGACCCGATCGCTGGGGCAGCCCACATTCAGGTTGATGCCATCGTAGCTAAACGCCGCCGCCAGGCGGGCGCAGGCGGCCAGACTGGTGGGGTCATCCCCCCCCACCTGCAGCACCAAGGGCTTTTCCGCCAGGGTAAAACCCAGCAGCCGCTCCCGATCGCCATGAAGAATGGCCTGGCTGGTGACCATTTCGGTGTACAGCAGGGTACCCGGAGTAATCTGGCGCATGAAATAGCGGTAGTGGCGATCGGTGCGGTCCATCATCGGGGCAATACTCACGGGCACCTCGATGCTTCCCTGGCCTAATCCCACCCTTGGCTTTCCTGACACCCCTAGCACCATCATTTCATCCCACCCTGTACGGCTATCTTAAGTCGTGGACAGGGGCTGTGCTGCTGGCCTGGTGGCGAATTAACTGCTGCACCGCCGTCAGGGTGCGGTTAAGCTCCGGGCCGCGGTAGGTGGGGTCCAGGCTGAAGGCCTGTTGCTCCTGTTCTAGCATTAATACGTCTTCCCGCACCAGACGGCGCAGCACAAAACTGGCGGAGTTGGTGAATAGGGATTTACAGAACCGTCGCACCACCAGGGGAGTTTTGTGCAATTTAGGGAAGTTTTGCAGGGAGGTAAAGTGCAGCAGGTAGGCGCGGGTACGGGTGGAGCTGACGGGGCAAAATAGACAGTAGAGGGTAAATTCCTTTCCCAGGGTGGCCACCCAGTGGGGGTAGCGGTAGTACACGTCCAGGGGGGCTGGGTGGAGTTGGCGTAGGGCCGGGACAACCAGTTGAATGGCGGACCAGATCTGGTCGATCCGATAGTAACTTTCGGCATCATAGTGGGCGTGGACCTGCGCGCCATCCACCTGTAGATCGGTCAGCACCGGGTTGGCCCAAACCTGGGCGGCGCCGTGCAGGTGACCATGGTACATATCCATCAGGTTCTCAATTAAAAAGGAGTAGTGACAGGCCACATCAATGGTGGCGACGGAGCCGATAAAGTTAAGGTGCTCCCACTCCGGTACCCCCAGCGGGGGGGGTAAGGTCTCCACCGGCCGATCCCCTGGAAAAACCCAGATAAACCCATCCTGCTCCCGCACGGGGTAGGTGCGCAGCCGACAGCTGGGCAGCTTTTGTCGAGCTTCCAGGTAGGGCACCTGGGCACAGTGGCCCCGGGGGTCAAAGGCCCAACCGTGGTAGGCACAGACCAGGTGATCTCCCTGTACCTTACCCTCACTAAGCCTCACCTGGCGATGGGGGCAGCGGTCCTCCATGGCATGGATTTGGCCCTGGCCATCCCGATAAATCACCAGAGGCTGTTGCCAGAGGGTGACAGCTCGAGGCTTAGCCCCCACCTCCTGACTCTGGGCCACCACATACCAGTGGTTTAAATTGAGATCTAACTGTCGCAAAGTGTGAGGACTCGCCTCGGGACTAGCGATGGCGGGGAGGGGTTGGCGATCAAGGACATCCATACTTCTGACCACTGATTTCTGACTACTGACCACTGATTACCGACCAGGTCCGTCAGCCTAAATGTTTAAGACTCCTGTCGGATTGACCGACAGGATCGGACGGCGCTGCACCCCCTGTTGCTGCAGGATAGCGTTAGCGGCCAACAGCCCACTACTCACCGCCCGCTCCATTAAGCCACAGGGGAAGGGCATGCGCACCCAGTCTCCGGCAAATAGGAGGTTGGCGGCACTGGTGGTGGTTTGGGGCCGGTTGGCAAAGCTGCCGGGGGGAAAGCCCGCAAAGTTCTTCTGGTTGACCAACTGACGGTGCAGGATGGTGGCCCCCCGTAGGGCTGGCACCACTTCGTAGAGTTCCGCCTCGAAGGTGTCGAGCAGATCGGCCTGGGTGGGAAATTCCTTTTCTTTATAGCAGTAGGCGTGTAATTCCACCACGCTGCCGCCGGTACGTTCGGCCCAGGCGATGTAGTCTGCCTGAATGCGGTGATAGAGGGTAATGCTATCGGTGAGCCGGTAGCCGGAGACGGAGGTAAACCAGCTATGGGGCCACTCGAAGTCCCGATCTAACCAAAATCGCCCCACGGCGAAGGGATCGGCCACCTCTAATTGGTTGACCTGGCTGAGCAGTTGGGGCTCCACCTCCCCCTCCGCCAGGGCGAACAGGGCCTTAATGCCAGGGATATCGGCGGCCATGATGTAGTAATCGGCCTCCAGGGTTTGGGCTGGGCTAGCCTCACCGGGGAGCTGGGCCGCCACCAATTGCAGGCGATCGCCCTGGCGTTGTAACACCTTAAAGCGGCTGAGATTTTCCTGGGCGGGGCCAGCGAGCACCTGCCCCTCCTTACCGTAGGCGGCCCCGTGGCAAGGGCAAAGGTAGCCTGTGGCGGTGCTGTTGACCTGACGCTGGACGCTACAGCCCTGGTGGGTACAGGTAAGGGAGAGGGCGACGGCGTCGCCGGGGGCCAGACTGTAGAGTTGATCACCGGCGCCAAAGTACTCCAGGTCATTGGTGCTGAGCAGGGGGTTGCGATCCACCCAGAAGGGCACCGGGTTACTGGCCACCGTGCCCTTCTGGTAGGTTAGCCCAGCAACTTTGCCATCCTGCCAATTTACCCGGCTGACGGTTACCCCCGGCAACACCTGGCCCCCCTGGGCCTGAATGGCCGCCACCAGAGGATCCACCAGACAGCGGCCCATGTCTTGCTGGGTGCCGTTAAAAGCTAGCCCCTCCGGGTTACCGAAGAAATAGAAATGGAAGAACTGCATCAGCTCCCCAGCACTGAGACGGTCCGGGGCGTTCAGGCTGGATTTGGCGAAGGGGAGGAAATAGAGGTCGTAGAGGCCCCGGGGAAAATCCTCCGCCACCCAATCTGCTACGGAAATTTGATCCAGGCGATCGTAGCTCTGGGGGTTACGGAAGCCGGTAATTTCCCGAAATACCTGTAGGTGTTTGAGGTGGGTGAGGTTAATCCCCCACTCCAGGCGATTGCTAGAGGCAATGGCCAGATCTACCACATTCCAGGGGAAGGCCGAATTGCTGGGGTAAAACACCTCGGGATTATAGTGATCCTTGTACACCAGGGAGTAAAACCCCAGGGACTGGAAATTGTCCCGGATACTGAGTTCGTCGACCAGGCTAAACAGGTTGTAATACTGCGGGAAGAAGCCGTGGAAGCCATGCTCCATCATTAATTGATCATCCCCCACCTGGATCGGCCAGCTGGCGATTTTACCACCGCACTGGGGCGATCGCTCCAGCACCGTCACCCTTACCCCCCGACGGCTGAGCTCGTAGGCCGCCGCCAGGCCAGCTAAGCCGCCCCCAATCACCACCGCCGTGGTGGGCTGGGCCACGTAGGCGGGGAGTGCAAGCTGGTCTTGCTGAAAAACCGTAGGCTGGGGCTTACTCAAGCGCGAATAGCCCAACAGGCCAGCTATGCCGCCTAGGCCAAACAACTTGAGGACGTCACGACGGGCCAGGGTCTGGGCGAACAGCCCCTCCAGGGATTGACTCATGGGCACTTAACAACGGCTCAACTCAAAAGTATTCGAGACTAAACGACGCCGGGGTGTGGAGAAAGCGACCTAGGCATAAACTACCATCACCCCCCTGGACAGAGAAGGAAAAGACATCTAGCGGGCTGGGTTGCTAGCCTGGGCTAGATTGATGGACAACCGTAAGATACGCAAAACCTTACCACTAAGTTGAAGTTGTGTAAATTTGCAATGAACTTTTCCTGCAGGGGGGAAAGGTCGATCAGGGACGGGGGAAAACTTCGACAAATTTACCCAAACCTCTGGATCTATCAGGTATCCTAGGCATATTCTCTGGGTTCTGCCCAGGCTGATGGCAGCCCTAGGCTAGGGCTTGCACTCCAAGCTCTAGCGTCAACTCTGGCTTGCTACCAAATCTGGGCGATCCGTCCCTCCTGGATATCTCTGATGAGACCCTCTCCCACCCCTAGTACCGCGCTGATTCCTGCCCTCTTGATCGCTGGCCTGGGGCTGGGTGGGGGCATGGTGGCCAGGGCGGACATCGGTCAGGATGATCAGCCGGTCGCCCCGCCCTCCATGGTCCTTGCCCAGGCTACCCCCACCACCGCCGAACTGGCCCAGCTAAAACAGGAGGCCGATCTGGCCTTCAGTCGGGCTACCACCCTGTTCTTTGTTTTGTTGGGCAGCCTGGTGGCGTTGCTCGGGGTAGGGGTGGGGATGCTCTGGTTGATGCGGCGATCGGTGATTCAAGAAGTATCGGTGGTGGTGCGCAATCAAATTAACGACATCACCAACCTGGAACGGAAGATCCATGCGGCCACCCGTGACCTGGAGCAGATCCTCAGTCAGGCTGAGGAAATGGCCAGTGCTATTGAAAGTCGCACCGATCGCTTCCAGGAAGAGGCCCTGACCAAAAAGCAAGTGTTAAATCGCTTGGTGGATGACCTGGCAGAATTTAAAGCCCGCACCCTCAACGACTGGCAGTCCACCCTGGCGGACCTGCAGGTCAAGCTGGAGGTCACCGAGGCAGACTTTGTCGGTCATCTATCTTCCCTACGCCAGAGTGCTGACGACCAGGTGGTCAGCCTGCGTAAGGACACCCAACTACAACGGGATGCGGTCTTTCGTACCCTGGAGGAGGCCCAGACCCACTTTCTGAGGGATGTGAACCGGCTCCGCAGCGACGTCGAGATTCACCAGGATGGGGTTCTACAGAAATTGAACCAGGGGCAGGCTAGTTTTAGCGATCGCCTCACCAGTCTGACCACCACAGTCCAGGAGGAGCGCGACCGGGCGATCGCGGCCCTGGCGGATCTGCGTCAGCAATTAATTGGTCAGGCTGGTGAGCAGGTGGAGAAACAGGCCGCCGCCATCACCGCCGATCTGGATCGCCAGCGCCAGGTCAGTTTAGAGCGCCTCCAAACCCAGGAACAGGAGGTTGGCCGCCAACTCCATGATCTGCAGGTGGGCATCTACGGCCATCGTGACCTGGCCATGGATACCATCCAACGTAATCTGGAGGAGTTTAGTCAACGCTTTGCCAACCTGCGGACCGAAGTCGAATCCCAACGTAACCGAGTTTTACAGGATCTACGCCAGTCAGCGGATGATTTTCTAGGGCAGTTTGGTAGCCTCAAGGTGGACCTCGAGCAGGGGCAGGCTAGATTGATGGCCCACCTGCAATCCACTGCTGACCAGGCCCTAGATCAATTTTCCCTGCTCCAAGCCCAGGCGGAGTCGAGCCAGCGCCGCACCCTGGTGGACTTTGACCAGGTTAACCAGGATCTACAGACCCAGCTGGGTCAAATGGCAACCACGGCAGAGATCCAGAGATCGACGGTACTCAAGGATCTGGAGACCACTGCCCAGACCTTTAAAGACCAGGCCGAGGCGTTGCAGGGTCAGACCCTGGAGCGCCATCGCCAGGTGCTGAATAACCTGGCGACGATGGAGGCGGCCCTGGCGGAGCAGCTGGGGCAGATGCGGGAGCTAATCTTTACCAAGCGCGATCGAGTCTTCGACAAAATTGATGAATTTGACCGACGTCTCGGTGAAGATCAGGCTAACCTGCTGGCCACCGCTACGGAGCGGCAGGATCAACTCCGGTCCCAACTCGACTCTCTGATGGCAACCATCGCCGATCAGTTTAGCCAACTCCAGGCCGATATGGAGGCTGGGCGCGACCTGGCCCTGACCGATCTAGCTACCCTACAGCAGAGCTATAAGGTCCGGTTGGAGGCCATTCAAGCGGAGGCCCAAAGCCAAAAGCATCAGATTATGGCTCGCCTCGGGGAGGTCACTCCCCAGTACCTGGCCGACTCCTTTATGAGCGAGACCCGCCAGCAATTTACTACCCTTACCGATAAGCTGGGTCGGCTAGAGACCAACCGACCCGAGCTATTTCTGACGGCGGATCAGTATATCGACAGCGGCGATCGCCACCTGACCCAGGCAGACTACATCCTGGCCCTGGCGGATTATGACCGGGCCCTGGAGATTCAGCCGGGTAATGTCAAACTGTGGCTCAACCGGGCTAAGGCCCAACAGGAGCTGGAGCAATTGGAGGCAGCCCTGGACTCCCTGGATCATTTGCTCAGTTTGAGCCCCCAACACAGTCTGGCGTTATACCAAAAAGGGCTTCTATTGCGGGAGTTACGTCGTCCTGATGAGGCTCTGGAGGCGTTTGATCGGCTCAGCCAGTTGACCCCTGAGGATGCCAAGGTCTGGCTGAACCGGGGCATGGTGCTGGGTCGCCTCAAGCGCCGAGAGGATGCTATCGGCGCCTTTGATCAAGCCCTGGCCATCAACCCCGAGTACCACGAGGCCTGGGTCAACCGGGGGGTTTCCTACGGCATTTTGCAGCGCCATGAGGACGCTTTCCAGTCCTTTGATCGGGCGGTTCAAATCCAGGCTAATGATGCCATTGCCTGGCTAAATCGCGGCCTTTCCCTACTGGAACTGGAGCGCTACGATGAGGCCCTCACCTCCTTTGATCAGGCCACCCGTTTCAACCCCGACAGCCCCAAGGCCTGGGATAACCGGGGGCTCACCCTGGTCAAACTTGGGCGCGATCAGGAGGCTCTAATCAGCTTTGATCGGGCCATCGGCCTGGATGGCGACTATGCCCGGGCCCATTACCACAGGGCGGTTTGCTATGCTCTACAGCGTCAGACCGATGTCGCCCTTGAGTCTCTGCAGCAGGCTGTGCGCCTCGACCCTGATTATCGCGAGGAGGCCCGCACTGACCCCGCCTTTGATGGCTTTTGGAGTAGTCAGTGGTTTCGGGAGCTGGTGGAAAAGTAGCACAGTGTACGGTTTTCCCCTGGGGTAAGCCCTAATGCTAAACTCAGGATCAGCCTGGATAATAGGATTATTCCTCAGACTTGATGAACCGATCCTTAGGCTTGCCAGACCTGAACAATTGAAGCATTCGATGCAGATCTAAAGACGTCCACTTTTTCATAATAAATCGCCAGAGTTGAGCATTGACTGCTAGCAATCCCAATCCTTCAGAAACAAAATTGTTGTTGGGGGCGTCATTACATTAAACGTTACGAAGTCTGAAAAGGCTTTACGGGTTAGAAATATTGACCTACCCTGGGAGGGTAATCAGATGGTCATCAGCTACGAAGTTTTTGGTTTATGCGGACGCAGCCTCCACTCCACGGGAGGGAAACATTTTTTTGGGGTTGCCCTCCGATCCCGCCAAAGCCAGGCATCTATCTACTCCATCCCCACTTTCCCCGGTCAAAGGCTAGCTAAGGGGTAATTATTCCGTTAGTTTTGTAAGCCTCAGTCCTGTTTCCTCAGGGTAGGTTTCGATTTCCCATTCGTTCAGCACCTAGCCTTGGTGAACGGTGGCATCAGCATTGTCAATGGAGGTGAGTCCCCTATGTCTAACGCCAAAACCCGCATACCCAGTGTCAAACCCCATTATAGTGTGGATGCTGTTCGCACCTATCTGCACGAGATTGGACGAGTGCCCCTGCTGACCCACGAAGAGGAAATTCTCTTTGGCAAGCAGGTGCAGGCCTACATGCTGCTGCTGGAAGTCAAGGATAAACTGATGGCCACTTTGGATCGATCACCGACCCTGACCGAGTGGGCTGAGGCAGCCCACCTGTCGGTAGAGCAATTAGACCGCCAGCTGCAGCTGGGCGAGCGGGCCAAGCGTAAGATGATTGAGGCTAATCTGCGGTTGGTGGTGGCGATCGCCAAGAAATATCAGAAACGCAACCTGGAATTTTTGGATCTGATCCAGGAAGGTACCCTGGGCCTAGAACGGGGTGTGGAAAAATTTGATCCCACTAAGGGGTATAAATTTTCCACCTACGCCTACTGGTGGATTCGCCAGGCCATTACCCGAGCCATTGCCCAGCAGGCCCGTACCATTCGTCTGCCCATCCATATCACCGAGAAGCTCAACAAGATTAAGCGGGTGCAGCGGGAGCTCTCTCAAAAACTAGGGCGCAGCCCCAACGCCACTGAAATTGGCCAGGAGCTAGAGCTTGATCCCAGGCAAATTCGGGAGTTTTTGGTGATGTCCCGCCAACCCATTTCCCTGGATGTTCGGATTGGTGATAATCAAGACACGGAGCTCCAGGAACTCCTGGAGGATGATGGCATTTCTCCTGAAACTTTTACCGCCCAGGAAGCCCTGAAGCAAGACATTCGCAACTTGCTCTCAGAGCTTACCCCTCAGCAAAAGGAGGTGATTTCCCTCCGCTATGGCCTGGAGGACGGTAATGAGCTTTCCCTGGCAAAGGTGGGAACCCGCATGAATATTAGCCGCGAACGGGTGCGCCAGCTAGAGCAACAGGCCCTGAAGCACCTACGGCGTCGCAAGGCTTCTATGCATGGGTACATTGCCAGTTAGGCTAGACCGACTGGGCTAGAGGATTTAGTCTGCAGTGGTAGAGGAGGTTGGACCAGGAGAGTCTCGGTGCGGTCGCGTCCGTTTTGCTTAGCCCGATAGAGGGCCTGGTCTGCCTGATCCACCAGGCTCTCCAGGGGGGGCAGCGATAGGCAGGGTAACCAACTGGTGACCCCCACACTGATGGTCACCGCCAGGTTGTCCTTGCCGATGGTGAAGGGCCTATCCCCCACTACCCGGCGGAGTCGTTCCGCGCCGTACCAGGCTTGGATGGCATTGGTTTCTGGCATTAGCACAATAAATTCCTCACCGCCGTAGCGGGCTAGGACGTCACTCTGGCGAAGGTTTTCCTTAAGCCGTAGGACCACATCACGCAGCACCTGATCCCCAACCAGATGGCCGTGGGTATCATTAACTGCTTTGAAGTGATCAATATCAATCAGCAGCAGACTGGTGGCGTGGTTGAAGCGGCTGGCCCGGGCGATTTCCCGCTTAGTCACCTCAAGAAAATGGCGACGGTTGTAGATATGGGTGAGGGAGTCGCGAATGGCAAGTTCTTCCAGAGCGGCCTGGGCAGCTCGAATCTCGGTAATATCTTCAATGGCCCCTTCGTAGTAAATCACCTGGCTATCAACCTCGGTAACGGCTCGGGCAATTACCCTCACCCAGAGGTCGCGTCCATCCTGACGGCAGAGGTTTAACTCACACTGTTTGAGGGGGCTGACCTGGTTTAGACAGGTTTGCCAGGCTTGGCTAGCGGTGGATTGCTGGAGGGGATTGGCGGCCAAGAAGGCGGTGCGATCGCTAAACCCAAACATCCCCACCAGGGCGGGGTTAGCATCCAACAGCTGGCCCTCCGGACTCAACCGACAGAGGCCCATGGGGACATGATCAAACAGGCTACGGTAGCGGGCTTCCGAGTCCTTTAGGTGGTGTTCCATCTGCTTGCGCTCGGTGATATCCCGCATGAAGGTGAGGACTGCTGGACGGTCGTTAAAGTCAATCACCGATGCGTAGAATTCCACCTCCATGATCACCCCATTTTGACAGTTGAGTTGCCGTTCACTGCGGCACAGGCCAGGGGTTTGATCCCCCATGGCGGGTGGCCAGTGACAGGCTAGCAAGGATCGATAGTCTATTCCGGGCAGAATTCGCTCTAACCGAATCGGTTGGTAGCTAACTGGAGATGAATCCACGGCTGATGGGGTCAGGTCGGATACCCCAGAGTCCAGAGTCTTGCCTGGGTAACCGATCCACCGTTGAAAGCAGCGGTTGCAGTAAACAATCCGTCCTTCTTGAAAAATCGCTACGCCGATATGGGCCTGCTCGACGATTTGGCGAAATAACATGGGCACCTGCAGGGCCTGGTAATCTGGCCAAGACCGGGGTGGCAGGGCAGCTAGGGCAGGCTTCCCTAGCATTGCTTGGTCGACGGTGGAGCTGGGCTGCAGGGCCAGGGCTGCCTCTAGATGTTCCAGGGCGGTTTCAAACTTACCCTGGGCTCGATAGAGCCTGGCTAACTGCCGATGACAGATGGTGCTGGCGCTGGAGTTTTGGGCTTCGAGGCTGAGGCACAAGGTCCGTTTCGCAAGTTCAATGGCCTGTTCAGCGACTCCCTGATCCAGGTAAATGGTTATCAGGGGCGGTAGTATCTGGAGGAGGGCGCCCAGGTCATTAGTCTTTTCAGCCAGGCTTTGAGCGGTGGTCAAAAGCTCAAGGGCCTGGGCAAACTCTGCCCGAGCCAGATACTCTTCTCCGCACCTTAGTAAGCTGGTGATCGTATGGGGAGATGTGGTCATAGCGCAACCCTGTAGGCCAACGGCGGCAAGTCAAACCCTGGTGAGCCCTGAATCGGCATGGTAAGGAGGAAAACCACCTGACTCGATGCACGGCATTGCTGAGGGACATGGGCTTAACTTGCCCAAATCGAGGAAACTGGCCATCACAATGTTAAGAAAAAGCATTAAAACTGGAGAGTCGGAAGTTCTCCCAAAATCCGGGGCTTGAAGAAGCCTGAAACCCTTCTACCATAGGCACTTGAGTAGTTTCCGTCTTTGTTGGCAGTCCGAAGCCTGAAACCCTGATGAAATCTCACTTTCTCGGAGAAC
>JBEIGU010000079.1:0-18223 GCA_040381765.1 Leptolyngbya sp. | reverse complement strand
CACTTTCAGCTAGGTTTAGATAAGCGCCTAAGTCTCAAGACGATCTCATCTGCGAGACAAGCCTTACTTCTGGGATGTTTGGCAAATAAGGCTTCCAGGCTTTCATTTTTCGTTCAGTCTCAACCCGCGGAAGGTAGGTTGTATCTCAGTGATCTTGCGTAACTTACAGGTGTGGTCTATATTAATTTTTGACATAGGGTGCCAAGTCGGGCTGCAGCTATCTTTACTGCTAAGTTAGTAATATTTGTCGTACTTTGCCGGTCTCTTCAGTAAATTATGCAAGAACTAACAAAATCTACCCCTGAATCACTCCCTAATGAGGTGCAAAAGCCTACGATTTCTATGACTTCAACTCCTAATTCTCGATATTCGCCTCTTGCGGGATGGAGCGATTCGCTTGAATTTTTTCTAGAACAACCCCCTGCCCGATTTCCCTACTATCTATTGTTGGGAGGTGTTGCCTTTACGGCTATTGTAGGTGCGTGGTCTTGGTTTGGTAGGGTAGACGAGATTAGTGTCGCCCGAGGAACATTAGTTCCCCAGGGTCAGGTTTATAAGATTCAACCGTCTGTGGCGGGGAAAGTAGATCGCGTAGCTGTTTCGGAAGGAGACCGTGTTAGTCAAGGTGAAATTATTATTCAACTCGATCAGCGGCTGATCGAAGCAGAGCTAGAAAGACAATCTCACAATCTTGACAGTGCTCGAGAACGGCTAAATCAGGTTTCAGCATTGATTAATCAAACTGAATTAGGCCTAAAAACCGTAGCAGCTATTGCTGAAGCTAACATTGAAAGCCATGAATCTGCCCTTGTGCAGGAAAGCACTGTAATCAGTACGAATAATCAGTTACTTGATCAATTGCAGTCTGAACGAGAGGCCCACAGGGACAGACTGAAACGTCTTACTGTTTTGGCAAATCGGGGTGGAGTTGCCGTTGATCAACTTTTTCAGGTGGAACAGGACTTACGAGACCGAGATCGACGAATTACTGAGATACAGGGTGAAAATGAGCGCTCTAATGCAGAAATTACTAGACTTGTGTCTGAATTGGACGGGGCTAAGGCTTCAGCTGATAATGATCAGATTCAGGCTAGGGAAAAGTTACAGCAATTGAAGATCGAAGCCAATCAAATTAGGGCAAGTATTCAGGAATCTCAATCCCTACTAGATCGTGGTCGAGCAGAATTAGAGCAAGCTAACCTGCGTTCGCCAGTGGATGGTTTGGTTTCAAACTTGACCATTCCTAAGGCAGGAGAGGTTGCTCAAGTTGGCCAAACAGTAGCCCAGATTACGCCCTATGATGCTCCTGTAGTTTTGTTAGCCTGGCTGCCTAGTGACCAATCTGGACTAGTAAAGCCTGACATGCCGGTTAACGTTAAGCTCGATAGCTTTCCCTATCAAGATTATGGTGTATTCGCAGGGAAATTGATAACGATTTCTCCTGATGCTCAGTTTCAGGAAGGGGCTGGCAATGTTTATCGGGTAGAGGTTGCATTCGAAAAATCCGCAGTTATACACGAGGGAAAGCCCATTAATTTACGCCCTGGCGAAACCGCTACAGCAGAAATTGTTGTCCGACAACGGCGGATAATTAGCCTTGTCTTAGAGCCAATTTTGAAGCTGAAGAAAAATAATCTTAGCCTTTAAATATCTGAAAAATTGAGAAAAATCTGAATTTTGCTCAAAACTGTAAACAATAGAGTGAGTAAATGGTTGGAGATTACGGGGTCTAATTCACTCCTAATGAGTAACGTTTTTGGATTTTTTTTAGGGAGATATAACAAGTCATGTTTTCCAGATTTATTTATGAAAAAAATAATTCCTTAAACGAAGCACAATTTAACCAAATAATAGCAGCTATCGTTAGTGGGAAGTACTCTTGGGCTTGTCTCCTTCTGTTGAGATTTTGTGGTTACAATCCGCTAGATTATATTCCCTATCGCACTTTTAATCGGTTAATGAAGGAAAATCCATGTACTAATTTAGAGGGTCTACACAATTCTATGGACCCCTCTAATCTGAATCAAACTCTTGCAAATAAGGATCTTTCCTATCTGACTGATTTAGACCATCAAGATCAAAGAGTTGTCGGAGGACTATTTACTCATGAGCATATGTATTTATAGGAAAATGATTTCATAACGATCCAATTTGACCTTTAGAAAATTCGGCTCTTCCGGTCTGACCATGCGACGTTAAGGCTCGAGAAACTTAAAACCCTATCATACCAATGCTTACAAGCCTTAAATCCTGCAAAAAGAACTCTAAAGACTTATTTTTTTGCTAAAAGCCTTGCATAGCAGTACTTTTAGGTCGTCCTAGGGCAATTAAGCATACTTAAGCCGGAAGAGCCGAAAATTCTCGAACTCAATGCCCCACGTAGCATCGAAAGCTGTCTTAGTACACTTAGAAGCGATCAATCCGGATTATCCAGATTATTATATTTTGGAAAACTTTTTTTACTTAGAAAGGATACAAAAATTATCTTTAGATGAGAATACTTACTTAACCTTGGAATTACTAGTCGAATCTAGCCTAGAGTTTTCATTTTCAGTTCGCCGAAATTGTGCTTCCTGTGAAACCGAGAACCATATATTAGCAAAGAAGATTTTTATAAAATTAGGAAAATAATTTCCTCTACTATCATATTCTAGCCTGATCATAGAGCTATATAAAAGCCCAAGCATAATTACAGAGACTCCCCCAAAAATTAATGATCCATTACCTTCATGCCAGTAGTAAAACTCAGCTTGCCTATCGTTATTAACTAAAATAACTAGTAACGATACTCGAAAACAATTAACAGTAAATCCTAAGAGTTGACTACAAATGATTATAAAATATCTTTTCGCGCCCGAAATCGGAAACAGAGTAAGACATAGGCTGCAAAGACCTAACAAATAAGTCATATATTCAATACCAGAGCAACCTCTAAATACTTGTATAACCTTAGAAGCAAGGATAAATTTGTTATTTTCAATTGAGAGTATTTCCAATCCAGTGAAGTTGAGCAGCACTCCACTGAACATTGCCGTTAATCCAGACAAATCTGGCAAAAACAGAGCAATAACACTAGGAACTCCTAGAAAAAATAATAATACTATTTCCTTTATGTAAATTTTTAATCCTTGTCGATTAAAGGCAAATAATAAGAAGCCTATACCACCCAGAAATGGCATTAACCTAATTAATACAAAATTATAGGTTTTAAAACCTATTAGACATAGGGAAACAGCCAATACGATTCCAATCAAGCTATCTGGTTGCCTGGTTCTTAGGATATAGGAGTCGGTTTTACGAGTTTGTATCTCCCAAATACCTAAAGCAAATAAGCCGCTCATAACCAAATGAGCCGTATCACCTACTCTCCATAGAATTGTAATATAGCTAAGCAGCAAACATGCTCCAAACGTTAAACAAATTGCCTGTCTATCATTCATATTTACTCAAAATTATTAGTTGTAAAACCTCAGGAAATCGAAGTTGTGTAGATGCTATCAAATATGAAATATGATGGCTCTCACTCGAAGGAGTTAGAATCATAGAAGAGGATTATCCCTCTTCTATGATTCTAAGCCTTCTGAACCTGAACCTCGTCTGATTTAAAACCTGGAGTTTTTCACCCTGCGTGAAGCAAGTTACGTCCTCCAGGCGAGGGGACAGAACTACGGTTCTCAACATGGACTTGATTTAGCTGCCTTATTTCAACTCAGGGAAAGTAAATTTCTTATTCCTCTTTGGTGAAAGAGAAATAAAGTAGGACGCTTTTCTGGGTTCTTAGGAAATTTCCTAGGGTGATTTGCGTCAAGGTTGGATTTTATAATACTCTTTACGGAGTAATCCCCCAATTCCAACTGCTAGTAAGGAGCCTAAAATGGTTAAGGGTTCTGGAATTGCATAGGGACTAGCGCTGATCGATGCAAGTCCAGCTTTTGCTTCGCTTAGCTGAACTTTTGTAGCCTGCGGGAAGAAACGGCTAAAGGTGCCGCTGAATAGGGCTACAAAGGATTCTGCTAAGGATCCGCTAGACTGACTAATGCTGAGTGAATTCAAACTGATTGAATCAGTTTTCTCTAAGCTATAACTATCTAGACCAGGAGTATTGAGGAATGCTAGAATATCGAGGTAATCTAGAGATGTTCCAACGGTGCCGTCATCCATCAGAGTTGATAGGTTAAAGTTAATACCGGCTAGGGAAGATGCTACCTCAAAAATTGGGGCTTTAATTTCAGTATTCAATACAATACTGCCAGTGAAGTCGAAGGAGAAGACTTCTCCTGATCCAATGTTGAAATCACCCACAATTCCAGCATAGCTATCAGCTACCCCAAAGTAGTCCAGTCCTTCGCCGGTAGTTAGGCTGGATACGAAGTTAAATGCACTAGCTAGTGACAAAGGTGGGGTAACAAATATACTTTGGGCATCAGCTGTGGCCTGCACAATGCCATTCCGACTCACCGTTAGTGTATCTGTAACAGCTTGAACGCTGGTATTAAGGGGACTAATAGAAAAGTTGGAAAATTCGAAGGTACTTTCTGAAAAAGAAAGGGTGGCTGCCTTAGCATCAGGCGTTAGGAGTAGTGCTCCAATTGCCCCACTACCAATTACCCCCAAACTAGTGATAACAAAAGATTTTATTGACTTTCTCACAGTAAGCATGGAAACAAAATCCTTCTGATTAAATAAATTAAAAGGTCAATCATGATTACAACAGCAGAGAGATAGGCCCTAGCAGCCCCATTGAGACGCTAAGTCTAAGCCACAACTAGAATCCCTAGAACGCAGCCAAATGACTTATTCGTCACTGTCTTCCATCACGAAGTAGCGATAATGTAAAAAATGGTGAGTGTTTACACCTGTCTCCATAGAACTAGAATTGTATGCAACTCTAGCCAATTAGCTCATGACATCGAGCAAAGTTTTAGATCTCAGCCTATAGCGGACAGCACCGTAATCTTGTCCTAACCGGAATGGCGATCGCTATGGCTTTGGTCAAAACGCTGAGGCAACGACTGACCGCTCAATCTAATGTCTTGTAACGCGAAGCCTGTCACTTACATGACATTAAAAAGCTAATACTAGGTGGTTGTTCTAGTTAGCCTCCGTCCTCCCTGCAGATGGCTATGGCTATACTACACTTTCAAATCGGTCCTTACGTATAGATTACGCATAAGTTACGTATAAATACGGTATTACCGATACTTTTCCATAGGCTCTCCTGATTTTCTATCTTTCTACCATATAGGCTTGATAGCCCTTGTGGTTTTCTCCAGAATAGTGGAGGAATATGCTTGATGTCATCAAGTCAATGTAAAGAAAGTTACAGACGTCATGAAGCATAATACTGAAGACTATGCTTTCTGAAGGTTTTCATCTTGATAAGAATTTAAACCAAGTCCATGTTGAGAACCGTAGTTCTGCCCCCCTCACCCTAAATCCTCTGGTTGACTGACAAAACATTTCGCGCATAGTGCTGCTTTCCCCTACCAAAACAGGTGGTTGAGCCAGTGGCGCAGTAGTTTGGGGCCTTTGGGTTCTTGATAGGAAGGAGTTAGTAGCTGCGTTAGGGCTTGTTCCAACTGGGTCAGGAGGTGATTAATTAGGCTGCGGCCTGAACGGGGTTGCCGGGGGACCGGTAGGGGGGATCCGAACCGCAGGGTCAAGCGTTTACGCCAGAACAGGTCTTGGCTGCCGACGATCGCCACTGGGGTGATCGGTACCCCTGATTTCAGGGCATAGAGCACCGTTCCTCGCTTCAGGGGATGGTGCAGGCGGCCCTCCCGATCCCCCAGGCGACCCTCAGGAAACACTAAAATACCGTCCCCCTGGGCCAAAATTCCCTGGATGGCCTGGTCAATCTGACGTAGTTGCTGAATCGAGCTGCCATTGGGCACCGCTTGTCGAATCGCCGCCGCCAGGGGGACTAGATCGGTGCGGCCCTGATCGGCCGCTTGTACCACAGCGATTTCCTCCTTCCACCACCGTTCCAGGGGAATGACTCCCCCCGCCCAACCAATCACCCAGCGCTTCCAGCGTTTGTTATAGAGGGTGCGAGCATCCCCCAGGATGTAGTAGTAGGGACGAGGAGGTAGGAAGGCTAGCAGTAAGAAAGGATCAATATGGTTAAGGTGGTTGGCGGTCAGCACATTGGCACAGCGAGGAATGTGCTGGGGGTTTTCCAGACGTACCCGAAAGAGGGTTTTGATCAACCGACGCAGTAACCAGTGGCGCACCGGGCCGCTCATCCGGGGGTCAGGCTGTCCCTCGGCGATCGCCGCCAGCAGAGCCAGGTCCCGATCGATCCGCTGGCGCACCACCGGGTTACGGGCGATCTCTACCCCCTGCCGGACCCGCTCTAGTACGGCTGGGGTTAGGGCCACCGCTCCATCACCGCTGGTGTCTGGCCCAGGGCTATTCACCATGGGCTACAGACGCTGACTGGCGGGCAATACCAGCACATCCCGTAAGGGTGCTGGCGGACGGCGGGTCTGGGGGGAATAACCATTGGCATCCAGGACTTTGATGCGATCGAAAAACACCTCGTAGAAGCGCTCCAGGCAATCACAGAGCCAGTTTTGATAATCGGGCCAGCGCTGGTGATCGTCGAGATCAACCTTTGGCAGGGTGGTGGCAATGACGCAACTTTGATCACCACTGTCATCCCAAATTAGAGGCAAACCCAGGGCATCGGCAATGGCTTCCCGGTCCTCCGCCAGCAGGTAAAAATGGGGATGGGCATCCACCCCCGCCAGTAGCAGTTCGGTGTAGAGGCTGCTGTGGTCATAATCAAGGATGGCATTCAGGCGAAACCCGGCCCGGGCAATGGCAAACCCCATGCTGGCTTCGACACTGGGGCTACCGGCCTTGACCAGGCTACCCAACCGGTCCAGACGGTGGCAGAGCTGGGTCCAGAAATCCAGGTTTTGCTGCTGTTGGGGCGTCAGGGGTTCCGGAGGAATCAGATCGGGCTCGGGGGCGTTATCCACCCCAGGCTCAAGGTCTGCCCCTAAAATTTCCGTCAAGCTAGCAAAATTAACCGCCATGGCGGCTTTGCCAATCCGCCACAGCTCCACCGTTACCCCCAGCCAGTGCACCTGGGGCTGACTCAACTGGGTTAGCCAGGCCAGACTATGGCGGTGGCGATCGCTGAAACCGGGGGCAATCCAAACCACCTGGGTCGCGCCCGTCGCCGCTTGGCTGACCAAAACACCTAACTGGGAGTCATGGCTGGCGGTCACCTGGGCCATGACCAGTACCTGCTGGGCTGAGTCCACCACCGTAAACCAGCCCCAGTCCTCCGTTGCATCCGCCGTCGCTGGTTGCAAGGGCAGGCCAATTGCCTCACTCAGTAACTCCAGGTTATCCGCTTCCCGCAGCCACTGCTGCAAATCTACCCCTCCCTGCCAGTAATCCGCTGGATCGATTTTCTCCAGTCGCCCCAGTTTGGGTTTGGCAGTGCGCTTAGGCCCCATGGCGATAACTCAGCTCCCCAGGATGGTTCTTTATCTATTATGAACTGCTAAAGGTCAAGCCGATCATCCTACCCCTCTATCCACCTGACCTTGGGGCCTTAGATAGAAACCTGGCTAGGCCCAGGGCATTGGTGTCATGGGGTCAAAGCGGGTGGTGAGGAGGTAGGGAGTCCCGATTTCCAGGGCCTGCTGAATGGCGATCGCCAACTCATTGTTATGTAGGGAAAAATCCCCCGCCAAGCGGCTGGGGCGTCCCTCCTGCAGGGCAGTGGCCAGCTCCGCCACCCCTCGACAAAAGTCCATCTGCTGGGCACCCCGGTAGTTAAATCGCCGTACCTTACGCACCAAGGGATATTTCTGTTTCAATGGGCTCATCAACACCCGTCGGCGAATCTTTACTAAACGTTGGATGTATATCGGATCTCCGTAGTACCAGCAATCCTCAATGCCCATCACCCCACCGTCGCCAATAATCCGTAGGGAGTGGTCATGGGGTGCCACGATGCTACAGGTGAGCCGAGCCACTACCCCAGAAGCAAACTTGATGCAGGCGACGGAAAAGTCAGGGGTGTCACCAGGCACCAGAGTAACGTCCGGACGCTTTTCCTCGGCGGGAATCAGGCAGGAGGAAAAGGCCGTCACACTAATGGCGGGACCGAAGAACATGGTCAGCCAGGTTAGATAGTAACCCGCATGCTCCAGGGTACAGCCCACCTCAAATTCATCCTGGGATGGCCAGGGAATACCTTCGCCACTGACCCACTGGTCGTAGGGCATTTTGTGAACCAAACCATCATCCATTTCGGCATAGACCAGACGAACTGGACCCACTACATTCTCTCGCAGGGCTTTCCAGAGGGTTTGGGCAGTTTCGCTAAGGCAACTGCAGGGGGCGGAAATCAGTTGTAATCCCTTGTCCTTAGCCAGCTCCGCCAGTTCCTTGGCCTCGGGGATGGTCATGGCCAGAGGCTTTTCTGAATAAACGTGCTTACCGGCCTGGAGGGCAATTTTACTAAGGTGATAGTGGGCTCGGGGGTTGGTGAGGTTAAGGATAGTATCAACCTGAGTATCACTGACCATCTCTTCCAGAGTGGTGTAATGGCGTATGCCCAGGCGCTGAGCCAGGCGCTGGGCCCGCTCTGACTGCTGATCGAGGCAACCTACCAGGGTTAACTGGGGATGGAGGGGGAGGGTTTTTAAGTAGTAATCAGAAACGTAGCCGCAACCAAGTATGGCAATTCTCACCCGATAACTCCTAATAGATAATTAGTAATATCAACAACTTATAAACCAAGTCCATATTGAGAACCGTAGTTCTACCTCCTCGCTCTTGAGCCCTCTCCCAAAGGGTATAACTTGCTTCCCGCAGGGTGGGAAACTCCAGGTTTAAAATTAGATGAGGTTTAGATAAGGGGAACTTAGTTCACCGCAGTAAGTCAGGCCCAGGGCTTCAACCTATAGTGAATAGAATAGGGTTGCAGTCTTGACCTGACCGGACCAACGACTGCTATAGATCAAAGGGAAATTCGATCAAGTATTATTTCCTAAAGCTATATTTCCACCGCCAGCCTCCCCTACATCCCCATGATGCAATAGCCTGAATCCACGTAGAGAATCTGCCCGGTCATGCCGCTGGACAGATCACTGCAGAGAAAGGCCGCCGTGTTTCCTACCTCGATTTGGGTAACCGTGCGCCGCAGGGGGGCCACCGCCTCCACGTGGTGAATCATATCTAAAATGCCCCCCACCGCCGAGGAGGCCAGGGTGCGAATCGGCCCCGCCGAAATTCCATTCACCCGAATGTTGTGGGGCCCCATCTCCGCCGCCAGGTAGCGCACATTCATCTCCAGGGCCGCCTTGGCAATGCCCATGACATTATAGTTGGGCACCACCCTCACCCCCCCCAGGTAGGTGAGGGTGACCATGCTGCCGCCATCGGTCATCAGCCCCTTGGCCCCCCGGGCCAGGGTGACCAGGGAATAGGCACTGACATCCAGGGCCAGTTGAAACCCCGCCCGGGAGGTTTGGCTGAAGTCACCGGCGAGGTCATCCCGATTGGCAAAGGCCAGGCAGTGGATGAGGATGTCTAACTTACCCCAGGCCTGCTGAATGCTGTCAAACACCGCCGTCACCTGGTCCTCCTCCTGCACATTGCAGGGCAAAAACAGACTGGGCTGCAGCGGCTCCACCAGATCCTTCACCTTGCCCTCTAGCTTGCCCTTTTCATCCGGCAGGTAGGTGATCCCCAGGTTAGCCCCCGCCTGGTGGAGTTGCTGGGCAATCCCCCAGGCAATAGAACGATTGTTAGCAATGCCCGTCACCAGGGCATTTTTGCCGGTCAAATCTAGCATGGCGATACATGATGGTGGTATTAGGAGTGTAGGGGAATTGGGGACGGGGGGGAAGGGGGGCGCCCTAGGCCTAGTGCCCCAAAAACGACTCCTGCTGCCACTCCACCACATTGCGGGTCTGCTCGCTAAAGCGAATACCAATACAGTGCACCGATATCCCGCTAGCAGCAAATTTCTCCACATAGCCCCGGGTTTTGATCTGCTGTAGGGCCGATTCCTGGGGAAAACGTTCAGCGATTTTAAACTCGAAAAGATAGACCTGACCTTGAAAGCGCAGGGTCAGGTCTATCCGCCCCCGGTTAGTCACCTCCTCCGGTTGGAGATCCAGCCCCAGGGCGGCAAAGTGGCTATAGAAGACGCTGGCGTAGTAGCCCTCAAAATGGGCCAGGGCATTCTGGGTATGCCAATGGTAGGGAATGCTAGCAAATAGTGCCCGGAAGTGTTGCTCCAGTCCAGTCCAGTGGTTGGTGCGCAACAGTTCCCAGAGTCGGCTCTCCGCCTGCTCCGCCGCCGGCTCATCCTGCAAAAAAGCCTTTAACAGGTGGTCATTCAGGGCCATCTGCACCTCCAGGTTGGGGTAGCTGAGGCCGTATTGCAAATGGCCACCGGCCTGGCGGTTGGTGCCGGAGAAGGTCAGGTAGCCGGTTTGCCAGAGCAGAGCCTCGGGTTCGATTTTTTCGACATCAAAGGTTGATAGCAGGGCTTCGCTGGCAAAGGTTTGCTGCAGTTGGGGAACAAAAAAACCCCGCCGGGTGAGCACCTCGATCAAAAAGCTGGGGGTACCGGTCTCAAACCAATAGGGTTTAAATTCGTGGGAATCAAACAGCAGCAATAGATCGAAGGGATTATAAACCGCTTTCCCCGTCCAGTTATAACCGTTATACCAGGTGCGAATTTGCTGACGATCTAAATCCCCTAGCTCCGGCCCAAAGACCCGGTCTAGATCGGCTTCGGTGTAGCCACAAAGGGCGGAATAGCGCTGATCAACGGTGATGTCCTTGAGGTTGTTAAGTCCTGAGAAGAGACTGACCTTGCTAAACTTAGATACCCCGGTCAAAAACACAAATTGCAAATGGGCGTCACTGCCCTTCAGCACAGCATAAAGATCCCGCAGCAGGTTCCGCAGTTCCCTGGCCAGATCCGGTTCCCCCAGGTGATCTAAAATGGGTTTGTCGTATTCATCCACCAGCACTACCACCCGCTGACCATGGTGGGCATGGGCCTGCTCAATCAATTCCTGGAACTGGCCACTGAGCCGATCCGTATGGCTGGAAACCCCATATTCACTCTGGTACCGGTGGATCTGCTCCCCTAGCAGTTGTTTTAACTCCGCCAGCGACTGCACCAGCCCCTGCCCCAGATTTAACCGCAGCACCGGGTAGGTAATCGACCAGTCCCAGAGATCGTGACAATAGAGGCCCCGGAAGAGCAACTCATTACCCTGGAACAACTCCGCCAGGGTATCGAGGAATAAGGACTTACCAAACCGCCGGGGCCGGGAAAGAAAGTAGTGGGATCCACTGGTGATTAACCGCAGGGCAAACTCAGTCTTATCAACATAGTAATAAGCCTGATTTTCCCGAATCTTAGCGAAGGTCTGGATGCCAATCGGTAACTTCCTACGGTTCATACCCCCCCCATTGCCCCAATTCTACTACCTCACCCCCCAGCCCAGTTTCTATACTAAAAGAACCCCCTCCCACTTTCCCTCTTCCCCCTTCTGCCACTCCCTACTCCCTCTTCTTTTTTTCCCCCCCCTCCCTGTCTTCTCTTTTTTCCTTCTTCTTTTTTCCCTTTTCCCCCATGTCCTCCCTGATTACCGCCATCGAGCACCTCAACTACCGGGTTACCGTCGGTGACCTGGCCACCCACACCGGCCTATCCCTGCAGGACAGCCAGCGGCAATTGCTCCACCTGGCCAGCCAGGTGGGGGCCCACCTGCAGGTGTCGGAGGCGGGGGAAATCGCCTACCTATTCCCCCGCCACTTGGGTCGGCGGCTGGCGCAACAATCCTGGCGACGGCGCTGGCAGGCGCTGACCCAGGGGATCTGGCGGGTGGGGGTTTACCTGGTGCGGATCTCCTTTGGTATCCTGCTAATCGCCTCCCTGGTGCTGATCACCATCGCCATCATCGCCCTGCTGGTGGCCGCCAGCGCGGCCTCCCGCCAGGGGGACGAGGGCAACGGTGACTGGGGGGGCGGGGGCTGGTCGGGGGGACCCTCCCTACAGGGCTGGTTTGGCCCCGAGATTTTCTGGATCTTTGACTTTAATAGTTGGGACCGCCGCCCGCCCCAGACCCCGGGGGCTGACCGGTCCTCCCTTAACTTCCTGGAGGCAGTGTTTTCCGTGCTGTTTGGCGATGGCAACCCCAATGGTGACCTGGAGGAGCGGCGCTGGCGGGCGATCGCTGCGGTGGTGCAGGCCCAGGGGGGCGTGGTGGTGGCGGAGCAGATCATGCCTTTCCTGGATCAGCTGGGCCAGGGCTGGGCTCGGGAACTAGAGGACTACATGGTGCCGGTGCTGAGCCGCTTTAACGGAGTGCCCCAGGTTAGCCCCGCTGGCGGCATTGTTTACCATTTCCCCGAGCTGCAGGTCACCGCCGCCGCCCGTCGCCGCCTCTCTCCCCCCGCCTTCCTGAAGGAACTGCCCTGGCGCTTTAGCCAGGCCAGCTCCGGGCAGATCATCGCCGCCCTGGGCCTGGGGGGTGCCAACCTGATCGGCGCCCTGGTGCTGGGTAGCCTGCTGCAGGACCAAACCCTGGTGGCCCAGGTGGGGGGCGTAGTGGCCCTGGTCAACTCCCTCTACTGGGGCCTGCTGGGCTACGGCTCCGCCTTTCTAGCCATCCCCCTGGGGCGCTACCTGTGGCTGCAGAGGACCAACCGCCGCATCCAGCAACGCAACCAGGAGCGCCAGGGGCGATCGACCCAGCTCCAGCAGGAGGACGACAACCTCATCGAAAAACTCAGCTTCGCCCAAACCCTGGCGGGTCAAACCATTGTCAGCGATGACAATCTAGCCTACACCACCGAAACCGACCTGATCGAACAGGAAGCCGCCAACACCGAAAAACTTGACGAAGAGTGGCGCCAACGCCTGGCCCGCCGCCAACCCTAACCCCCCTTCCCCATACCAGCACTCCAATCAACCACAATCCCCATCCAGTTATAAACTCAATATATCCATCCCACTCCCCACTCCCTATTCCCCACTCCCTACTCCCCCGCCTCCCCTTCCCATGCCCAAGTCCCCCCCATCTCCCCCCACCCTCACCGGCCCCCAAATCCGTCAAACCTTCCTGGATTTCTACGCCGCCCGGGGCCATGCCATCAAACCTAGTGCCTCCCTGGTGCCGGAGGATCCCACGGTGCTGCTCACCATTGCCGGCATGCTGCCCTTTAAGCCGATTTTTCTGGGACAACGCCAGGCCGATGTGAAGCGAGCCACCACCAGCCAGAAATGTATTCGCACCAACGACATCGAAAATGTGGGCCGCACCGCCCGCCACCACACCTTCTTTGAGATGCTGGGCAACTTCAGCTTTGGTGACTACTTCAAGGAGCAGGCCATCGCCTGGGCCTGGGAGCTCTCCACCGAGGTGTTTCAGCTGCCCCCCCAGCGATTGGTGGTGAGCGTTTTTGAGGAGGATGAGGACGCCTTCGCCATCTGGCGGGATCAGATTGGCATCCCCCCCCATCGGATTATCCGCATGGGGGCAGCGGATAACTTCTGGGCCTCGGGCCCCACCGGCCCCTGCGGCCCCTGCTCGGAGATCTACTACGATTTCCACCCCGAGCAGGGGGATGCTCACCTCGACCTGGAGGATGACGCCCGCTTCATTGAGTTCTATAACCTGGTGTTCATGCAGTACAACCGCAACGCCGAGGGCCAGCTCAGCCCCCTGCAGCACCAAAACATCGACACCGGCCTGGGGCTGGAGCGCATGGCCCAGATTCTGCAGCGGGTGCCCAACAACTACGAAACCGACCTGATCCTTCCCATTATTGAAACCGCCGCTGGTCTGGCCGGCCTTACCTATGGTCAGTGCGATGCCGCCACCCAGGTGTCCCTCAAGGTGATTGGCGACCATAGCCGGGCAGTGGTGCACATGATCGCCGATGGGATTACCGCCGCCAACGTCGGTCGGGGTTATGTGCTGCGCCGGTTAATTCGCCGGGTGGTGCGCCATGGCCGGTTGATTGGCATTGCCGGGGTCTTCCTCAGCCAGGTGGCGGAGACCGCCATCCAGCTGGCGGAGACCGCCTTTCCCAACACCCGCCAGCGGGCGGCGGCGATCAAGGCGGAGCTAGACCGGGAGGAGGCTCGCTTCCTGGAGACCCTGGAGCGGGGCGAAAAGCTGTTGACGGAGATCCTGGTGCGGGAGCAGGGCTCCCCCCAGGGGCAGGTGTCGGGGCTGGATGCCTTTGTCCTCTACGATACCTACGGCTTCCCCCTGGAGCTGACCCAGGAAATTGCCGAGGAGCAGGGGCTAGGGGTGGACCTGGAGGGGTTTGAGGCGGCCATGGCGGAGCAGCGGCAGCGATCACAGGCGGCCCATGAAACCATTGATCTGACGGTGCAGGGCAGCCTGGATAGCCTGGCGGAGCACATCCACTCCACGGAGTTTCTCGGCTATGGCAGCGCCAGTAGCCCCAGCCGGGTGGAGGCGGTTTTGGTGGCGGGCCAGCGGGTGGACCAGGCCCAGGCGGGGCAGACGGTGCAGGTAATTTTGGATCGCACCCCCTTCTACGCCGAGTCGGGGGGGCAGATCGGCGATCGCGGCTACCTCGCCGGCGACGGGGTGCTGGTGCAAATTGAGGATGTCCAAAAGGACAGTGACTTCTTTGTCCACCTGGGGCGGATCGAGCGGGGCCGCCTGGCGGTGGGGGACCCGGTCACCGCCCAGATCGATCAGGCCTGCCGCCGCCGAGCCCAGGCCAACCACACCGCCACCCACCTGCTGCAGGCCGCCCTCAAGCAACTGGTGGACCCGGGGATTTCCCAGGCCGGTTCCCTGGTGGCCTTTGACCGACTGCGGTTTGACTTTAACTGCCCCCGCCCCCTCACCGCGGCGGAGGTGCAGCAGGTGGAGGCCCTGGTCAACCAGTGGATTACCGAGGGCCACGGCGCCACGGTGGCGGTGCTGCCCCTGGAGGAGGCCAAGCAGCGGGGGGCGGTGGCCATGTTTGGAGAGAAGTACGGCACCGAGGTGCGGGTGATTGACTTCCCCGGGGTGTCCATGGAGCTCTGCGGCGGTACCCACGTCAGCAATACGGCGGAGATCGGCCTGTTTAAGGTGATTTCTGAAACCGGGGTGGCCGCCGGCATTCGCCGCATTGAGGCGGTGGCCGGGCCGGCGGTGCTGGCCTACCTCAACCTGCGGGATACCATTGTGCGGGACCTCTGCGATCGCTTTAAGGCTAAACCCGAGGAGATCGGCGATCGGGTCACCAGCCTGCAAACCGAACTCAAACAGAGCCAGAAACAGCTGGCGGAGCTGCAGGCCCAACTGGCCCTGGTGCAGGCGGATCAACTGCTGCCCCAGGCCATCGCCCTGGGGGATCTGAAGATCCTGGTGGCGGAGCTGCCGGGGGTGAGTGCCGAGGCCCTGAAAACCGCCGCTGAGCGCCTGTTGCAAAAACTAGGATCGGGGGCGGTGGTGTTGGGGACGGTGCCCGAGCCCGACAAGGTCAGCCTGGTGGCCGCCTTTAGCCCCCAGGTGGTGGCTGCCCCCCTGCAGGCCGGTAAGTTTATCGGCGCCATTGCCAAGCACTGCGGCGGCGGCGGCGGCGGTAAACCCAGCCTGGCCCAGGCCGGTGGCCGCGACCCCAGCCAGCTGCCCGGGGCGTTAGAAATTGCAAAACAACAATTGTTAGCGGCCCTGGGTTAAGGGACCCCAACTGTGGCAGGCTAGGAAGGGATTCAGTGATGCGGATTAAAAAGGGGGTCCCCATGCGTCTCTCCAGTTATGAAAGCGACTTCTTCAACCGGCTTAAGAATGTGCGCCTCTCCGCCCGGGATCAGGCGGAAATCAGGCTGCGATCTCCGGCCCTGGCGGATGCCCTGTCGGAGTATCAACAAAAACACATCCCCTCCCAACCGGTGGTATCGGACCTGAGAAACATCCTGCCGGAGCTCCACCCCAATCAGATCCGCCAGCAGCAGCAGATCGAAGCCCTGCAACGGCTCGGCTATCCCCTGGATTTAGAAGGCCTCAAAACCAACAATCCCTGGGTGGCCTACAACCTGCCCGCCATGCTGATCGTTGAGCAGGTCCGCCCCGACTGGGCCGCCATCCTCAAGACCCTGGCCAAGAACCGTCGTTAGCGTTTGTAGGAGCCCTGTGCTTGGACAGACTGGCTTGAAGGAATGAACCCTGTTCTAGGTACGTTCAAGCAACCACTTAGGGAAATCCATAACGATTGATAAAGATGGAGTAGCTTTGCTGATCCCCGTGGTAATGTCCCAATTACAACTAATCTAACCTAGACGGAGGCTGCTATGGCTATCGATCCTAATGCTCCCCCATCCATCAGTCCTGCCCAGATGAATCTGCTTAGAACCGTCGCTACCATGGCTTGGAGTGATGGTGATCTAGCGGAGGAAGAAATTACCGTGATGCTAGACCAGTTTAGTACGCTGTTTGCTCAAGACCCTAGTCACCAGGCTAACCTGAGGGCGGAGTTGGAAAGCTATCTTAGCCAGAATATCCCCCTGGATGAGTTGGTACCCAAGCTGACGAGCACCGCCCAACGGCAGGTGGTGCTGAAGCTGGGTTACCAGGTGATTAGCGCCAGCGCTCGCAGTTCTGAGGAGGAGTTGATTAACCAGGAAGAGGCAGCCGCCTATAATCGTCTGGTGGAACTTCTGGCTTTGCCGGAGGAGGTGGTTCAAGAAATTGAGCAGAATTGTAAGCAGATGGGGCGTACCGATGGTAGCCTGGTGGACCATATCACCAGCACCTTACAACAGTTCATGCAGACGTCCTAGGTTTATTTACGCTGAGGTCTACTAGTAGGCGCGGCATAAATTTCGCAGCCCTTTGAGAGGGGGGTCAGATTCTGAATCAGTAATCAGGAGAGGTAGAGCGCCCTCTTAACTTGGCCACTTCACCTTAAACAGGCGAAACATCTCATAGTCGCGGTGGGAGACCACCTGCCCCCCGCCATAGCGTACAGGTGACCGTCACGATACTCGTGTTTAGAGGATGGTGGAGCTTTCTTCTACCCTGACCTGCTGGTGTCCTGCCATCCCCAGGATCTGACGGCGCTGAAGTTTGTCCAACATCCGACGGTGATTGTAGAGATGCTCCCCCGCCACCGAAAGCTACGACCGAGGGGCTAAGTTTGCCCAATAAGGTGCGGCCCACACCCGCCTTGATCGGGTGTTGCTCAACACCTGGGCAACCGAGCCTTACTACGCTTTCAAGACCCGGTGCAGTTAAACAATATCTCAGAGCCAGAGCCCGATGTGGCGATCGTTCAACCCAATCCCCTGGATTACGAAGACCACCACCCAACACCACAGGAGATTTTCTGGTTGATTGAGGTGTCAGACAGTATCCTACGGTGCGATCAGGATCCTCATAAATTCTTGACGATTGATGGCCGGGTGGATAAAAACTTGCGGCACATGAGAGCGAGTCTCGCTCCCGTCGCTCAATTCAGCCACCATAAGGGTTGCTGGAAGATATGCGCCCCTGCTTGACACTGACCTGGTAATAGCCTGTTGTGGGAATGGTTTTCAGGTCAAAGGTTTGACCGCTTCTGATTCGCCAAATTCGGTAATTTGAGAAACTGATGGGCGTTTCCGGTTCGCAGACTTCCGGTTGATGGTCGCCGAGAATCAAGTAAGCTGAACCGTCCTGCTGATTGGCCATTACCTGAGCCATCCCTTGCTGATTAATTACCAAGGACGTTCCTTCATCGATGCCAATGGCTAGGGCGCGAGGAGTGATACCATCTCTGAGCAAGCGAGCTACAAAGGTCAGGGCTCGACCCATGCGATCCTTTTGGTAGAAGTGGGTGTCGACAATGGTTCCCTTGAGTGCCGGCCATTGGAATAAGTTGTCAGTAAAAAGGAGGTCTTCATAGGGATCGGCCAGGGCATCATCAGAGGTAACCGCATCCGAGCAAGCATTAAAAATCCAATCCCCCTGAATCATTGCTCCGGCACTCGTCCCACCGATCGCTCCTCCTTTAGCCTGAACTGACTCAATGGCAGTTTCAATCGCCGTTCCCTTAAAGTTGCGGGCATACTTACATCGCACATTCAGCAGGTTAATCAAGACAGAAAATAATATCGTTGGCAGGCCGCACCCAGGAAGTGCAAAATATGCTCTTGGGTCTGCGTCAGCTTAATGACCTCCTTGTGTCCGTTGATCCAAACCAAATGCACCGATTG
>JBEIGU010000078.1:0-18299 GCA_040381765.1 Leptolyngbya sp. | reverse complement strand
GTCGGTATGCGCTGGAGTGAGGATGGCTTTAACCATCTTCTCTTGCTCAGGTTAGCTTGGGCTAATCATCGGTTTGATGACCTCTTTCCTTCCGTTCCTAACCCCCTAACCGACCCCTCCCCTAACCTTTAGATACGCCCCTACTTAGGCCATAAAACTTTTCGTTCGGAAAAAATGCAAATGTACTTCCCAGGTCGATGAACTGAAAGATTTCTATCAGTTGAGATGTATCTCATGCATTCAGAAACCGCTATAAAGTGCCAACTCAAAACTTTGAAGGCTGGCTAATAAATCTGCTCACCCCCAGTTTGCAGCCCTGGTTTACCTCGCTGTAGCGCCGCTCAATAGTACAGGGCCAATCAATCTCCCGCTCTATTACCTCCCGAGTGGCCTCTACCTTAGCCGCTTCCCCAGGGCGCTTTGGGTTAGGGCCATCACAGGCGACAAACATCCGAGTTGGTTTCACCGCGCGGATGGCGTTGATGACTTGCTGGGTGGTGTGGGGGCGACGCCAGGCCACCAGAAGGACAGGGGTGTTAAAGGTCATAAATCACTACTACATGTACAATCAAATGAGAGCCCAGGCGAGTCCAGGCTACTCAACATAGGTAATCCAAGAGGTTTGAAAACCTTTTGGGTGCCAGCGCTTAGCTCGATGGCCTACCCAGTAATTTGGTGCGATAAAAATAGAGTCTTCGGGATTTGAAGATTTTTGCCTGGAAAACCAAGCTCCCCACCAGGCAAAAGAACTCGGCGATAGAATACCATGATCACACAGTTTCATGATCGCCAGGTCTACAAACACAGAATTTCGGGATATGATTACATCTTCTTCTTTAGAGAAAATATCTTCTGCGTAGAAAGTGTCATCTGTAACAATAACAAATTTTGGATTTCTAAATTCTCTTCGAAATCTATTCATGGCATTTTGATACCAGGCACAGCTTAAAACAGCTGGATATTCAGAGCTAGGCCAGTTAATATAGTCTCCTCTACGGATATTGACAAAAACCATAGTGGAGCTTCGCCAGTCAGGCAATACCGTATTTAACCATTCTTCAGCCCTGGCCAAGATATCTTTTCTAATAAAAATCTCTTCTTGAAATTTTTCAAGAAAAATCTTATTTTGAAAATAAGCAGATATAAGCAAATAAATATTCGGAATCAGGCCTTGTTTTTTAGATAAACTAAAATCATTATCTTGACTCTCTTCCTGAATCCAGCCAATTACGCCAAGGATTGCAAGTCTAAGAATAATCTCTCGTATAATTGCAAATAAGTATGGAGATAGCCTTTGAAATCTTTCTCGAGGTATAATCGTTACCTCAACAGATTCAAGAGCGTCTCTTAAGTCACTACAACCAAAGAAAACTAATTTGTGATCAGGAAAATAGTATCGAACTCCTAGATATTGAAAGAGCTGGTTTCCTAAACGTCCATATTCAAAAAATAAAATCATTTTGAGAATTCAAAGTCAACCATTTTTAACACATGAGTTGATATTCAGGAAAAGTTTTAGGTATTTGCTGCAGGTTGTTCAAAAACATACTGTCATTCAACAACTCACTTGAAAACCAAAAAGTATTCAAATCATTAAACAGTAAAGGCTTGTAAAAGTTAAGATTTAGTAAACTATTTATTTCTTCATAGTCCGGTCTTTCAAAGCCATTTGTTTCAATAACAAAACATTTTGCTTGAAATACAGAAAAGTCAATACCTTGCAAAGCATTAAGCTCATGACCCTCAACATCTAAGCTAACGAAATCGCATCGAGAAAATTCGGGATATTTATCGATCCAGTAGCTTAGCGGTCTAACGACAATTTCTTCAAGATTAACACTTTTCGAATAATATTTATCAAGAAGATTAGATATTGAGGAATTTAATGTTTCAGGAATATAAGATAAAAGTCCTTCTCTTTGGATTTGTAAAATCTTATACTCATTAGATAGTCCTTCTTGAATACATACACAATTAGAATTAAAACGGTATAATTTATTTAAATCTGAAAATGTCAAATAAACTGGTTCAAACAATAGTCCTTTTGCGCCTCTCAAAGAAAACAAAAAAGTGTTTGAAACAGAAAAGCCATTATTGGCTCCAATATCAATGAGGGATTCAACAGTTCCTAGAATTTTTTTAAGCACCGGATCTTCAGAATGCTATCTGAACAGTCCTAAATAGTTATCGAAACGCTACCGAAGTTCTATACAATTATCAGATCTCGACATTATATGCCGATAATATTCATTAAAAGGAAGACCTAGCGGCAGCCTCGAACGGGCTAGTTTTCGCGCAAAGTGTCTAAAATAATGCTTCGAAGAATTTCAAGAATGCAAGCAAGATCCAATTGTTATTTGAACATTTACTCTATATCCATATTCATCGGTAACCATACCACCTTTGTGATACACACTATTGGTGTCTACTAAAAATACATCACCAGGTGCAGCATCAAAGTCGCAAATCCAACCACCATAATTACGTCTTATAACATCATCCCGGATACGACATTGCTTATCAGAGTCGTCCAAAAATCTAAACACAGATTCACTAGACACATCTATAAGTTGATAAGAAAGCGGACAAACTTGCTTACTCAGGGATGAGAACATTCCATTCGCGGAAGAAACATAAACCATTGGTACCATAATCTTAAGCTGCGGCGAATAGTAATCGTCGCAATCTCTATGCCATAAAAAAGCTCGAGTAGGCCCAGAAGACGCTGTAACAGGATCAAATCTAGACAACGTTAAGTGCAATCCGACTACTCTTGGCCTCATGATGAAACTGACAGGCAAAGCTTTTATCACATTATTAGCAACCTGAAAACAAGTGTTGCGCAAGTCCGGGAAATATGTAAAATCTAAGGTAGCGGAATAGCCGGGCATCTGTGGACTCAGCACAGGAATTTTTTCAACAACAGCAAGGCTAGAAAATAGGTGTGCATATGGCAGGAAAAAGTGAGAAAATCCGGAAAATCGTAAGAACCCATCTTGGGCAAGAGAAGGTTTTAATTGCTTCTTAAGTTCTTGATTCATGTTTTTTCAAGGGTGTTTGGAAAGTTAGATGTAGCGATTCCTGAACGGATGAAATCCACCAAAGAACTAGCTTTGATGTGTACTCTTACTAGCAATTGTCAAGAAAGTTTCTAAGGCAGATTTCTTATTAAGATTGGCTATAAGGGATAATAGAGAAGTAAAATTACTAATCGAAAAAGATAATGGGTCGGTGTTCGGCAGAACAGCTTTGCTTGGGGAAAGAGCTAAAGCGTCATATTTACCAAAATCGTTATATAAGATGGTAACAGCAGCTTTTGAAAGTTCTTCAGACAATATTTCAACTAATTTATCGTTAGAGCTTTCTATTATAAGATCATATAATTCTTCATGGGTTCTAACTTTTCTAACCAACTTATCAGAGTATCTAGATCCTATTACAATTGATTTGTATCCAATTGCTGCTGTTTCAAGAGCTATGGTGCCAGAATGAGTAAATACTGGCATTTTTTCAGCAAGTATATTTCTCGTCGACGGAATATGTTCGTATAATTTTTCCTCTAAACCGTATTTAGAAAGTAATTTCTTGATTATTTCTTCGTCATTCTTATATAAAGAAGAACTAGGATGAATTTTAATATACCATTCCCTTTGATTACTTGCTGATGAAATAGATTTCATCATAAAATCTGCCCATTCAAAATAGGAGTTGAATAGATTTAATACAGATGAGTCTGATCTATATAGATTGTTTGCATCACGTATCGCATGTAAAAATAAAACTTTCTTGGGTGCGCCGGAAAACTGATCAGTCTCGGAACCTTTATATGCTGACTTGGAATCAAAATCTTTTCCTTTGCCCTTTAATCTTAAGGTTAAGTAAGAAGCAGCTCTAGTAAACCCTCGTTCGTCAATAGTGTTCAAGACTTCATCTAAACGCCTATCTGAAACCTCGTATTCAGACTCATTCTTAAATAAGCTAAAATAGCAGCCGTTAGGATTTAAAATTCTAAATTTTGTGTCACTTGTTTCATTCAAATATCTATATATGGAATTGTCAAGATACGCTGTATCCGGAACAAATATGTAATCATATTTTTCGGAATTGATATTGTAACTACTACTTTCGATAAACTTCTTCGCAATAATAAGAGATGAAATAAAATTTTCATCTAAAATGTCTTGCTCAAAAAACTGTTTCAACTTACATGATCTTATAAAAGAATCAATTGCAGACAGTGCTATATGGTTTTTATTTAAAACCAGTTTTATAAATTCAACTTGCTGAGAAAAATTTCTAGGACTATTATCAATAAATTTACTCTCATCAAGTTTTTCTGTCTCTGAAATTGGCAGATACATTTTAGTTGAGAAAGTTTGCTTTATTTTTATATGAAGAACTCTTGATAGAAGAAATAAATTTATAGAAGCTATATTTAATTTCGGGTTCGGTAATTTCAGACTTACACCTGCTCCCAATTTTGAAAAATTAATTGCCAAGTAAAGATATTGTAAAATACAATCAGTTGTTTCATAAGGCTGCATCTCAATTTTAATATTTTTAATTTTATATATATTTAGATTGCTATAGTTACTTAAATTTGTTTGACTACGAAAGATCAGATATAAAACAAAAAAGTTTGTTATAATTTTTGTTTGAAAGATGATTATTTTACACAAAATCTTCTTAAAAGTTTTTTTGAATATTAGGTATTTTTTCTGTCTAATCATATTTAAATTGGCAACTTTGTTCTGATCAGCTTTAATATAGCGGGTTTCATTGAGGTGAGGCGCACTCCTTGGGGATACGAAAGTTCTGTCTGGCAATGGTTTTGTCGTTTACGAGTGTTCTCATCATTATGAATTCCGCTATAAGTCCGGGTATCAACGTAACTTGTTGTCTCCTTATCATAATGCAAGGTACTGCTTTATCCCCTCCGGGGTGCTTCGCGAAGGACAGGCTCAGGGCCGTCGGTTTTCAGTGCGTTCGGGCTGAGGGTAAAGTGTTTTTCAATCGCACAGGTTTCCAGGGCCATAGCGGCCACCGAGGCGGTGGTGCCCAGGGGGTGCTCCGATAGGCCACTGAGGGTGGCAAAGCGGCGGGCCAATTCGGGAATCTGCCGCAGGTTAGCCTGGTCCATCGGGGCGGGGTAGCTGCTGATGCAGTGCAGCAACACCAGGTCTTGACAGCCCGCCTCCCGGGCGGTGGTGACAGCCTCTTCGATTTCTGTCTCACTGGCCATGCCGGTGGACATGATCAGGGGCTTACCGGTGCTGGCCACATAGCGAATCAGGGGCAGATCCAGCACCTCAAAGGAGGCGATTTTGTAGGCGGGGGTGTTGAGGCTCTCTAACAAATCCACCGCCGTCTCATCAAAGGGGGTGGAAAACACCGTAATGCCCCGCTGACGGGCATGGTCAAACAGGGCCTGGTGCCACTCGTAGGGGGTCTCCGCCCATTTGTAGAGGTCGTAGAGTTTATAGCCATCCCACAGCCCCCCCTTGATCATAAAATCTGGGCCATCACAATCGATGGTCATGGTGTCGGCGGTGTAGGTCTGCAGCTTGATGGCATCGGCCCCACAGCGTTGGGCGGCATCCATGGTGGCTAGCGCCCGTTCCAGGGAACCGTTGTGGTTAGCAGAGAGCTCGGCGATGATGTAGGGGGGCTGATCGGTGCCGATGGGGCGGTGGTTGATTGTAAAACCCATAATCCTAAACCCAATGAATTACATGGAGGACACTAACAGACCCTAACTCTGGTCACCCTGAGCTGGTCGAGGGATGAACGGAGGTGACCGTTATGCTTTTATCCTTTGGTGAGCCTGAACCAAACTATGGGCAGTGCCCTGGCTGAGTTGCTTAGGTTTAAAACCTAGCGAATTAGGCGATAAACCACAAAAGCCTCGGCGGCATCCAGACCCATGCTGTAACCGCGATGACGGGCAAGAGCCTCTAGGTGCTCCATACTACGGGAGTGGGGAACGGGTCGCAGTTCCTCTGCGTAGGCCGCTAGAGCACGTTGTTTAGTCTCAAGTTGAGCCGTAATATCGACGAAAAAGCTGGGTAGAAAGGGCTCACTCTGGGGAGACGCCCATTCTGTGCTGGACATCACTTCAAACCCATAGATTTCCTTGACGGCATGACCGGGCTGGGGCCGACAGGCCGTCATCACCGCCTGTTGAGTGATCCGGTGATCAATATTTAGATCACCATGGTGATGGGTATACACCACCTGGGGCGCCAGCTGGTGTAAAACCGGTTCCAGAGCTTGCACAATATCCAGGAGAGGTAGGCTATCCATACGATTATCTGGAAAACCTAGATAATGTACCTCTTCAATGCCCAAAATTTTCTGGGCCCTACCTGCTGCCATCAGGCGACGTTCTAGATCGACTGGATTGACATCGAGACGGGAATGAACCCCATCGGCCATCACTACCAGATGAACTCTGTTACCTTCCATAACATGACGGGCAATAGTCCCCCCACAGCCCAAGGCCTCATCGTCAGCATGGGCGGCAACCACCAAAACCGTCTTACTCGCCTGCTGAACCATGGTGATTTCGTCGGATTACAACCTGGGCTAGAATTTCATCCTGATCCAGCTCGGCATGGGAAAACTCCATGCGAAACTCACCATGGTCGAGAAAGGCAAGGGGATAGGTGGGGGCGTCCAGCATACGGATGAAGTCATAAATAGTTGCTAACTCACCCTTAGTCGGTAGCAAGCTTTGTTCCGGTTTGCGACGACGAAAGGGGGTTGCCTCACCCACTTGAGGAACGGGTAATGGCTCGGTCTCAATGATCCAATTAATCATCTGCCAACAAAGCTCACCGGCACGCAGGTAGATCTCCTCTGCCCGACCATCTAGGGGCATAGGGCGCTTGGCATAAACCGGTCCCGCATCCATCTCTTCTACCATACGCAGGGCGGTTACCATGGTTAGGGTTTGTCCATCAAGGATGAGATTCTGCAGAGGGCTACCCCCACGACCGTAAGGCACATCGGTCATATGAAAGCAGACACACTCATGGGATTCAAGAATAGAGGAGGGAACGAGCCAGTTCCAATGTAGAAAGAAGATATAACGCGGTGTCACTTGTTCTAGGGAGGAGGCTAACTCCTCTCGGGTAGAAACATAGCACCACTTACCTGGCTGCTTTTGAGAAACGCTATCAAAGGTCTGACGATGCCAGGGCTTACTACTAGCAACAATAAAATTAGGCATTTTGTTTTAAGACTTCATCACGTTGATGATGTATTTATGGTTCGATATCTCAAGGAACGCGGGATATCGTTCGTTATCCACCACTCGTAATAAATGGAACTGCTCTGCCAAGCTTTCATTTAAATCCAGTTTGCTATCGACAGATTTGCGGCGAGGATAGAAACTTTCCTTGCCTCTCTGTTCGGTTCCCTGTGCGGCTGACCGGGGATAGTTGGCAATAAACCATTGGCAAAGACTAACCGTAGCCGATGCCTGTTTCCTTCGTAATTCATCAATCAGTTCATGTCCCTCAAATTCAAGCCAGTCCTGAGCATAAATCATCCCACTATCCACGCGCTCTGCCGCTTCGATTAAGGTGACTGGGATACGGTTTTTACCCTCAAGAATCTGCCAGGTTAAGGGTGACCATCCCTTACCCTGGGGCAGGTCGCTCTCATGCACCACCAGATTATTTCGATACCTTGAACGAGTTTCCTGATCCACAATCCGACCGTAGCTCAGGTAAAAACAAATATCACCCCCAGGGAGTTGCCAGGCGTCATGGCCCCAGGTACATTGGTGGCCAGCGGCTAACCAGGGTAACAGCAACTGGGGAATGGATGAATCAATCCAACTGCCGGCATCAGAGCAGACAGCGATAGACAATCTCCCCCCCCCCCGCAGCAGGGGTGAAGCCCAGGCGCTCAAAGACCTTTTGGGAGGGCAGGTTGTCGGATTTCACCCGACCAAACAGCAGGGCACCCCTCTGAGATTGCCGTAAGGCTTGTAGGGCGGTCTGTAATAGCGGTGCCCCCAGGCCTCGACCCCGGGCCTCGGCAGCTAAGCCATAGTCAATTTCCCAGGTGTCGTCGCTACGCTCGAAACGCACCTGGCCAATGGGTATACCCCTGTCTGTCTCCAGGATGTAGATCTGGCAGGTCTCGGGATTGCGCAGGCGTTTATAGAACCAGGCCCGATGGGTAGCCCCATCGATAGAGTCGGGATTAAAGGCGTTCTGACGCACCAGGGGATCGTTGGCCCACCGCAAAATCAGGGCCTCATCCGCCAGGCAAGCCGGGCGAGCGGTTAGGGTGGTGGTGGAATTAAGCAACAGCAGATCTGCCACTCGCTCAGCCCCCTGCCCATCCACCAGGGCTCGGCAACGGCTGGACCCCTGGGCCAGGGAATCCTCATCCAACAAAGCCGTCTTCAGACTCGATAGCGTCACCGAGTTTTGATCCCCCAGCCAGCGCACCAGGCCCTGACGGTCTAACTCGGCGGTGATGGGGCGCTGATTCTCCGCCAGGGTCACCACCAGGGCCGGCAATCCCAGGCAGCAGCGCTCCCAGGAAGTGGCCCCCCCCGCCCCGATCGCCAGATCGGCCTGCACCATCAGGGGCGCTAAACTGGGCAGCCCCTCATGGAGGGTGATGGGGCTATGGCCCCGCACCTGCTGCCGCACCGCCACGGCGTGAGGGCTGGCGGGGTTAATCACCACATCCAGGGCGATGTCTGCCCGATCAAGGGCTAGAAAGGCCGTAATGGCTAACCCGGTGAGGTTTTGGTTATCCGCCCCACCGAAGTAGACCAAGATCCGCTGCACCGGCCCCAGTCGGGGGGGGGTGCGGGGGTGAAGATCGGCGTATTGCGGCTGCAGCAGGGCATAGCTCGGCCCCAACAAACGGGCACAGTGGGCCGGTAATCGCGTATCGTAGCGATGCTCCAGGTTGGCCACCAGGTTTTGATCGAGGAATAGATCACAGTCATGATCCCGATCGGCCAGGTCATCGATCACCATGATTTTGCCGCAATGGGGCCGCAGTTGTGACTCCCAGCGCTGATCGAGGGCGTAGTGATCGACAATTACCCAGTCTGGGCGGTCACCCCCCAGGGCGGCGATGGTTTGGGCCGCATCCGTCTGCCAATCCGTCCCCAACCAATGGGCATGGGCTAGTACCGGTTGATCCGCTGGTGCATCGTAGCGATCTCGATCGCTCGGGTCAGACAGGGGCAGGGCAGTGGCCTCAAACCCCGCCTGGCGAATCCGCTCCAGCAGGTGACCAGGGTGCTGACGGCAGATAAAACGGCAATGGGCACCGCGATCGTGCAGAGCCTGGGCCAGGGTGAGGCAGCGCATGACATGGCCCGTGCCCATTTGGAGTGAGGCGTCAACGCGGAAAGCAATTTGCATGAGCACCGATCCCGTTCTCCTTTGGACAAGTCGTTAAACTTCTTCGACTAGGTTGTCAATGCCAAGTTTTCTAAAGGCTCCGGATTGCAGCATGTGCGCCATGGTTTCAGCCCAATGGGCATAGTCCTTTTTTGTAGAGGGATGGCGTTGTCATGGCTTCTCGTAGAACCCCGATCAAATGTTGACTATGCACCCAAAGTCGACTTTTCTAATAAAAACCAGGTACAGTCATCCGCCGGAAAGTTGTTATCTCGATGGTAAGTGAAACCATAATCCACTAATTTCAGATCGGGATATTTATCTAAAACCTCTCCCGCGAAGTCTCGCTTGAAGAGACGATCTCGATGACCACGATAGGAGATTTCAACGGGGGTAGGGTTGTAATACTCAACAATGCAGATATATTTGAGAGCCGTTTGATACAGCTTTTCGTAAACTTGTGCTAAGCAATCCGGGTTGATGTGAATCAAGACTCCCTTGATCAATACAAAATCTGCGCGGGGGGGGGGGGGAGCTATCCGCCAAAATAGATTCTGGATAAACGGAAACTCCCTGAATTTCTCTCAAGGAAGCTACAGCCTTCTCGTTAATTTCTATCGCAGAAAGCTTGGCATCAGGCATGAGATTGCGAATGGCCAGTAGATTTAAGCCAATGTTGGCTCCAAACTCAATCACAGAGTCAACATCAACAGTTTGAGAAAGAATCTTGGAAAATAAGTAGGTGTTACTAGACACGAAATTAGCCGAGGAATTTCGATCTACGTATTCGTCGCCAAAACTTCCAGCCCAAAACTTTTCCTGTTCCGTCGTATAAGCCATTAAGTATATTCTCCTATTTATCCATTAACGCTTTATAGAGTAGCTCTGCTTTCTCCCAGTCTTCTTGGGTATCCACATCAACCACCCGCCAGTTGGGAATGACTAACCCTACTCCCTCAGCATGTATCCCAACGCTATCCAACCAAGCTTGAGGTGTCCCCCAATAAAACTGTCCTGCATCATAATAGACAGGCTCCAGATCCTGAGTTCTAGTCTGCTCAAATTCTGGGTAAAAGGGCTGCACTCGACCATTCTCATTCCGTTTTAAGGAACGCTGCACGGCAGATGGAAACTGCGTGATAGGGAATACATAGGGCGCTTCAGTCGCCATCAACAGTTCTAAAGCGGTTTTAATATCAGTGTCTTGAATGAGTGGTGTTGCAGGGTAAATGCAACACACGTAGTTAATATCCTGATATTTCTGCTGTAGAGCCTGAATCGCATGGGCGATCACTGGAACCGTTCCCGTATAGTCATCCGCGAGCTGTGACGGTCTCATAAAAGGCACTTCCGCGCCCCACTGCTGGGCTAGCTCTGCAATTTCGATATCATCGGTGGAAACAACAACGTGATCAAATAAGCCAGTGTTTTGAGCTGCTTCAATGGCATAGGCAATCATCGGCTTACCGGCAAAGGGCTTAATGTTCTTTCGCGGAATCCGCTTACTACCACCTCGTGCAGGAATGACGGCTACTCTCATATAAATGTTTTCAACCTGTAGACACCCTGCCAGTTAAGCCCCTAACTGGGCAACAAATCCTTGATGGGCTTCGGAGGCAATGCCCTCCTGCAGCACCGCCAACACCTCTTGCATATCCCCCGCCAATAACGCCTCCACCGCCAGTTGTAACCCAGGAAACCCCTGACTGCGCAAAATCCCCTGGTCATCCGGTTGCTGCAGCACGTACTCACCCTCCACCAAAACATACCAGCGAAAGGCCCGCTCCTGGGTTAACCACACCAGATACTCCCGCACCCCATTGCGCCGGTAGGCCCGCAACTTATCGTGCAGATCGTAGGAGGCACTACTGGCGGCAATCTCCACGATCAGCTCTGGCGCCCCCTCAATGTAGTCATCCTCACTGATGCGCGACTGCCCCCCGCAAAATTCATCAATCCGCAGCAAAGCGTCCGGTTGGGGTTCATTCTCCGCATCCAACCGCACCGTTGTGTTGTCACAGACCATCACACCAGGGGTCGCCGACCGGTAAGCCACCAGCCAACCAACAATATCGCTGTGAGGCTGGCCATGCCGACTCACCCGAACTGGAGATGCCACGTAAACCACCCCTTCAATTAACTCCGCCTTTTTAGCCTCCGGCATCGCCTGATAGCGGCGCTCAAACTCCGCCCGGCTCAGGCGGTCTCCGCCTTCTAAGATAGGCAGGCCAGGGGTGATGAGACGGCTGGTAGTCACTGTAAAACCTCCCGCAACGTCGTCTACATGATCCTAACCCTTTCAGGGCGGGAGTGGGGAATGGGGAGTGGGGAATGGCGAGCAACCTGGCAGCAGATTAGTGATTCACCGCCAACTCCCCTTAAGACCCCTTCAGGGCGGGAGTGGGGAATGGGGAGTGGCAGAACCCCATGGATACAACCCACGCCCTGATCCCCTACTCCCTATTCCCTACTCCCCTTCAAAGAGGGATTGGTGAGTACGGATCGTGCATTGCGGCTCCTATCATCACCACAATTGTTGAACCGGATATCTACTCAAAACTTGATCACCACTCACAAACGCCAAGTCTTCCACAATCGCCTGAGCAATCATGATTCGATCAAATGGATCACGATGGACATCCGGCAAACCTTGCAGCGCATAGACATGCGCTGGCTCAATCAACAGAATTGCCAAACCATTATTGGCCTGCTGGTTACTGATTAACTGGGCTAAAGGCTTACCCAGTTCCAGCTTTCCATTCTGAGACTTAATCTGTATCTCCCAAATACTCGCAACACTCAAGAACAAGGGATTTTCCGAGTCCTCTAACAAATCCAACACCTGCTGGGGCAACTGCTCAGATGAACTGACCCACCACATAAACACATGTGTATCAAGCAGTAGCCGCATAACTAATCTGACACCGGCACGATCGACTGAGTCGACTCAGGCGTCATCATCAAAGGATCATTTTCACCAAACCAAAACTCATCCGGCAAAGGGGCATCAAAATCATCACTCATCCAGACAACAGCACCCCGATCAAAATCGCGAATCCGCTTCGGCTTTGCCGCCTTAACCGATTGCGCCTCGATCACCTGATCCTGGCTGTGCCGCAAGAATTCTGCAAAGTCAAACACCAGCTGCCGCAACTCCGGAGACAGCTTCTCTAAAACCTCCAACATCTGCGGAGAAACGACTGTAGTCGGAACCATCTGAGCCGCCATCAGCCTGCCCTCAAACTACATCTCTTTTATATTGTAGCTTACCCCACCTACTCCCCCTCCGGTTCAACCCCCAGAGCCCGCAACTGGGCCGCCAGGCGCTCTGCCCGTTGGGATGCCAGCTCAGCCCGTTGTTTTTCTTGCTCTGCCCGCTGCATTTCCTGCTCCGCCCGTTGGTGCTCCTGCTCCCTCAGTTCCTCCTTCGTAGGGAGCAAGGTCCCCGCCGCCGTCATCCACCGCAACCACACCGCTTGAATATCCTGATAGCCGCCACCCCACCGCACTAACCTTAACCCTAGCCGCTGACTGGGCAATGCCCCATCACCATCCACCGCCAGCGGTTCATAACATCCCCCTTGCAGCCGAAAGCCGGCCCAGTCTTCAGGGTTAAATGGATCAAACCAAAAATACTCCGGCACCCGCACCTGCCCCTCATACAACCGTTTCTTCTCAGTTTTGTCATAGTCCGCCGTGCTTTCTGACAGCAGTTCAATCACCACATCCGGCCCTTTGCCCTCCTCCCACATCACCCAACTCTTGCGTTCCCCCTTGGGCACCCCCACCACAGCAAACACATCAGGCCCCATAAAGTCCCGGTTTTGCACCTGGGCCAAACTGTAGTAAAGAAACATATTGCCCCCAACATAGCCATGGTCTCGCTCCGCCAGCCAGGGTTGCAGCGTCTCCAGCAGCAAATCCATCTGCAATTTGTGGCGTTGGCTTTCCATCGGCGCACCATCATCCCAGGGCAACTCGTCCTGCGTTGGGGGTAGGGCAATTTCCGGCGGTTGGCTCACCATAGCTGTGACTCCCAGATCCATCATCTTTCAAGATAGCCCGCCTGACCAGGTTGTGAGTCCCTTAGCTAGTCCAAATAGTTCCACACTATACGTCCACACTGCGTTGCGCCGATAGGCCCACCGCTGATCATTGGTATGATCAGCGGTACGCTAAAACCTCCTGCAGTTTGTGGACTACCCTGTCCTGATCCGCCTCTGTTAACCCAAAATACAACGGCAAGCTAATCGCCTCCCGGTAGTACTGCTCCGCCTGGGGAAAGTCCCCCCACTGGAAGCCCAGGGCCTGGTAGTAGGGCTGGGTATGCACCGGAATATAGTGCAAATTTACCCCAATCCCCGCCTGCCGCAGGGCCTCAAACACTTGGCGGTGGCTCTGGCCCAGGGCCTCCAGGTGCAGCCGCACCACATAGAGATGCCAGCTCGAGGCCGTCTCTGGATGCTGCCAGGGCCGGGTCAGGGGCAAACCCTGGAGCAATTCATCGTAACGGGCCGCCAGGGCTCGGCGGCGGTCAATAAACTCCTGCAACCGGGCCATCTGGCTAGCCCCCAGGGCCGCCTGGATATCGGTGATCCGATAGTTTAAGCCCAACTCCAACTGCTGGTAATACCAGGGGCCATGGCTGGCCTCCGTCATCAGCCCGGGCTCTCGGGTAATGCCATGGCTGCGCAGGCGGATTAGTTTCTCGTAGAGGTCCGACCGGTTGGTGGTCACCAGCCCCCCCTCCCCGGTGGTGATAATCTTCACCGGATGGAAGCTAAACACCGTCAGATCACTGTAGCGGCCATCCCCCACCGGCTGCCCCTGGTAGGTGGCCCCGATCGCATGGGAGCCATCCTCCAGGATGGCAAAGCCATAGCGCTGGCTCAGCCGATGGATGGCCGCCATGTCGCAGCTCTGGCCCGCGAAATGCACCGGCACCACCACCTTCGGCAACCGTTGGGCCGCCTCCGCCTGCGCCAGCTTAGCCGCCAGGCCCTCCACACTAAGAGTGTAGGTGCGGGGGTCGATGTCGACAAAATCCACCTGGGCCCCGCAGTACAACCCCACATTGGCACTGGCCACAAAGGTATTAGGGCTGGTCCACAGCCAATCCCCCGGCCCCAGCCCCAGGGCCAGACAGGCGATGTGCAGGGCACTGGTGGCGCTATTCACCGCCACCCCATGGGCCGCCCCGGTATGGGCCGTCACCGCCTGCTCAAAGCGATCAATCGCCGGACCCTGGGTGAGCCAGTCCGACTGCAGCACCGCCACCACCGCATCGATATCCGCCTGGGTGATCGATTGCCTACCGTAGGGGATGTAGGAGGGAGTCAAGGAAGGATTGGGTTTAGTGAACATAGTTTAAGCTGCCCCCACCGGAACCTTAAACCCGTTGTCCACATGGTCTTGAATCAATCGACGCAGTTGCTCCACCGTTAAGAACTGCTCATTGTCCCCCGAGTTGTAGTTAAACCCGGGGGGCACTAAGGTCCCCCCCATGGCCTGGCAGTAGGCCTGCAGATCCTCCCCGGCGGGCAAAATCGCGTAGTGGGGGCCACAATCCACCGTGGTGTAGGAGTCTGAGGTGGTGATCATCTCCTCATGGATTTTTTCCCCGGGGCGAATCCCCACCACCGGGTGGTCACAATCCGGCCCGATCGCCTCGGCCACATCGGTAATCCGATAGGAGGGAATGCGGGGTACAAAAATCTCACCGCCCTGGGCCTGTTCCAGGGCCCAGAGCACCAGATCCACCCCCTCCTCCAGGGTGATATTAAACCGGGTCATCTCCGGGTCGGTGATCGGCAACACCCCCCGCTGGCGCTGCTGCAAAAAGAAGGGAATCACCGACCCCCGCGACCCCATCACATTGCCGTAGCGCACCACACTCAACCGCAGGTCCCGCCTGCCCTTGACGTTGTTGGCGGCGATAAACAGCTTATCGGAGCACAGCTTGGTGGCCCCGTAGAGGTTCACTGGCGCCGCCGCCTTATCGGTGGATAGGGCCACCACCCGCTTCACCCCCGCATCCATACAGGCCTGAACCATATTCTCGGCCCCCATCACATTGGTGTGGATGAACTCCATGGGGTTGTACTCCGCCGCCGGCACCTGCTTGAGGGCAGCGGCGTGCACCACCATCTCCACCTGCTCACAGGCCCGGGTGAGGCGATCGCGATCGCGCACATCCCCCAAAAAGTACCGCAGACCAGGATGGTCCCGCTCCGAAAAGCGCTGGGCCATCTCATACTGCTTCAGCTCATCCCGGGAATAGATTACCAAGCGATGAATATTGGGAAACCGCTGCAGCACCGTTTCCACAAACTTCTTGCCAAAGGAACCCGTGCCCCCGGTAATCAGTAGGGAGCTATTTTCAGTAATTTGCATCATTTAAACCCTGTTTATAGTAAATAAAATTCATCTACAAGTAAGACTTCAGGCTATCTGCTTCACAGAGGCGACACCAACGACGGCTCAGCCCGAACCGATTGGGACCCTTCGGCATAACCTGATGTAGGAGGAACCTAAGCAATCCCCGCCATCCGCTGAAAACTCGCCGATCGCGCCATCAATTCCCCATAACTGCCCTGGGCCACCACCCGCCCCTGGTCCAACTCCACCACCAGATCACACCGCTCCACCGTACTCAACCGGTGGGCAATCAAAATAATCGTAAACTGACCACCCAACCCCTCGATCGCCGCCATCACCTCCCGCTCCGTGGCATTATCCAGGGCACTGGTGGCCTCATCAAACACAATCACCGAGGCGTTTTTATACAAGGCCCGGGCAATGCCAATCCGCTGCCGCTGCCCCCCACTGAGGCGAATCCCCCGTTCCCCCACGTAGGTGTCATAGCCCGCCGGCAGCCCCTCAATAAACCCATCAATCTGGGCCAGTTTCGCCGCTCGCCGCACCTGGACCATATCAATGGCCTCCTCCGGAATGCCAAAGGCAATATTCGCCGCCAGACTGCTATCACTCAGGTAAATCTGCTGGGGCACATGGGCCACCGCCCCCTGCCACCGCCGCAACCGCTCCCCGGTCAAGGGCACCCCATCCACTAAAATCTGCCCCTGCTCCGGCGGCAACAGCCCCAAAATCAAATCCGCCGTGGTGCTCTTGCCACTGCCGGTGCTGCCCACAAAGGCCACCGTGGTCTTGGCCGCAATAGTCAGGTCCAGGTCCCGCAGCACCCAGTCGTTATCTTGACCATAGCGAAACCATACCCCCTGCAACCTGAGCTCCCGCCCTAGCCCCAGGGGCTGGGGCACCGGCAACTGCATCAACGGGTCAATCGACCGCTCCAGGGCCACCAACACCCGCGACAACGAGGCCCGGGACCCCTGGATATTCGCCAAAGAGCCAAACAAGCCCTGCACCGCCGGCACCAGCCGCCGTGCCCCCAGGGCCAAACTGCCCAGCACCGGCACCACCTGGCTAAAGTCACCCCCTTGGCCTAAGCCCAGGGCCAGCAGGGCGATCGCCGCCATGGCAATAAATTCAATGACGTAAATAGGAGAGTTGGCAATAATCGCATTAGTAGCATTGGCCTGCTTTAATCGCCGTTCATCTCGACCGTAGGCCCGATCAAAAAAGTCTTGGGAATGATCCAGTAACACATCGCGAATCCCCCCAATTCCCTCCTGCACCACCTTCACCTTTTGCTGACCGGCCTGGGAAATCACCCCACTGTTGCGACGCAGTTGCCGATCTCGACTGCGAAAGATCAGGGTATAGGCCACTCCTAAAATCAAGGCCGCGCCCACCGCCATTTGCCAGTTAATCACCAGCAAGGTGGCGATTAGGGCTGGAGCCAGCAGTAAGTTTGCGAAAAAAGTTAAAAGCTGGAGCAGAATAGACGTAAGTCGATCCGTATCAGTGGTAACGATCTGAATTAGGTCACTGCTATTCTGCCGCACGTGGAAACTATAGGGCTGGTAGAGGGTAGTGTGGTACACCTGACTACTAATATCCGACCCGATCGCCGCCGCCAAGCGATTCTGGGATCTCAGGGTCAGCAACCGCAAGCCATTACTCACCCCCACTGCCCCAATAAACCCCAGGGCCATCGCCCATACCAACTGCTGGGGGGTGCTAATTTGCAACAACCCCAACAGCCGTTGCCACCGGGGTGCATCCAATAGTTGCTGAGCATTGCCCAAGGCCGATAAAAAGGGAAAGATCGCCCCCACACTCACCATCTCCGCCAGGGAGGTGATCACCAGCAGCGCCAACAGGGCCGCCAACTGCCACCGCCGCCGCCGACTTAGGTGGTGGTAGAGACGACGGAGATCAGCGATCAGGGAAGGGGAGGACTGACTCGATTTAGATTTTCGCTTTTTGAGCATTAGGGTTTATATAAAAGTTATTTGTATAAAAAGGGGAGTAGGGAGTAGGGAGTGGGGAATGGGGAGTAGGGGGCTGTCAAGCAATCAAGCCGCAGGTCAGGTATTCACCGGTTGTATCCCCCACGGGTTCCTCTGCCACTCCCCCAGAGAGGGAGTAGGGAATGGGGGGGCTGGCGAAAGACCTGGCAAACAGTGAGTAATCTGCCACCGGCATTTTCCCCGGACCCTCTCTGCCACTCCCGACTCCCTACTCCCCCCCAGAGAGGGAGTGGGCAGTAGGGAATGGGGAATAGGGGGGCTGTCAGGCAACCCTACCGCAGGTCACGATCTCTGCCACTCCCGACTCCCTACTCCCCACTCCCGCCCTGAAAGGGCTCTGCCACTCCTGACTCCCTATTCCCTCTTCTTTTTTCTTTTTTCCTTCTTCCTTCCCCTACTCCCCATACTCCTGCAAAAAAGCGACAAAATCCCCTAGGGCTGTTCGGGTCGCTTCCCCTGGGGAGATTTGATATTGTACTTGGAGAATAATCCATCGATTTTGGACTCTAGCTCGGCGAGCCGC
>JBEIGU010000077.1:0-18981 GCA_040381765.1 Leptolyngbya sp. | reverse complement strand
CTTACCTCATTTTGGAATCTATCCACCGAACAGGTGTTACTTCAACTTAAGAGTACTCCCCAGGGTTTGAGTCACCAGGAAGCGCAAGAACGGCTGATTCAATATGGGGCAAACAGTCTGCAGCAGAGGCGGCAGTCTCACACGCTATCCCTCTTGCTCAACCAGTTCAAGAGTCCAATTATCCTGATTCTAATGGCAGCGGTGATCCTCTCCAGTTTTCTGGGCGATACCCTTGATGCCATGATTATTCTGGTGATCGTGCTGGTCAGCGGACTCCTAGGGTTCTGGCAGGAACGGGGGGCAGGGGCCAGAGGGCGTAGCTTGCTTCCCGCAGGGTGGGGAGCCGGAAAGACCCTTCAAAATCCGTCTCCCGAGGGGTGAGGGGGCAGAATTACGGTTCTGAACATAGACTTGGTTTAAGCCGACGAAAACCGTTGTATAGTTAAGGATGCTTTTTAGAAGCCTCATAGGCTAGATTAAAAAAATCTTCTGTCATGGCTGCTGCCTTATCCCCATCGGGATGATCGTAGGGGATGCTATCTACTAGCGAATAGGCATCAAGCCATAGCTTTTCAACCTCTGCCCAATCCTCAGGGCTATCGGCTTGGAAACTTAGGTTACGTGCTCTACCAGCGGTAGCCAATCCTTTCAGGAGGTACTGGGAAGGATTATTGCCAGCCAGGGTAATCGCCCTAGCCTTAGTAATTTTCTCTACTTCGGTCTTGTATTTACTTTTCTCCACCCTCTCCTTTGCTTTCTCAGCACTAGCGTTAAGTGCTTCAGTTTCAGGAGATAAACTAGGTTTTATGGTGCGAATCCACGAGAAACCAATAAAAATTCCTAGTAACGCTATGGGAATCAAGGCGATATAAAGCCTAGATATCTTTTTAGATTGTTTTTTTCCCATAATCAGCACTTTAGATGTCATTAAAATAGTCCCCGGGATCGTTGTAATGAATCCTGCATGGATTAGATATATAATTGCTGGTCATTAAATTTCTCCAGCACCTGACTGTCTAACTGCTGCCACAGCAAGTTACCCTCGGCTAAAGTGGATCGCGATCGTTCACCTATCCTCCTTAGCAAGAGAGCTGGTTGACTGACAAAACATTGGCTTACGGCGGTTCAAACCGCTGCTATACAGACTAAGTCGGCCTTCGCCGACTGACCCATAACTCGCGTAGGCGGGTTTTGCCTGTCTAAGCGCGGCTTCTAGCCGCCAGCGTTGAGGGTTTTGTCAGTCAACCAAGCAAGAGAGTTACAGTAGGCTTAAAATTAAATTGTTAGAAATAGAGAAAATAACACTTCAATTTAGTTAAATCATAATCACGGCACATCAAAAAATATACAGCGGTTTTCGATAGAGTCAGATACCTAATTGCTAACTCTTACCCCCAGTACCTGGCAGTAGGAGTTTCACCCTGTACCCCCTCTTATTCAAGGGGAGCAAGGGGAGGGCACACCGCACTTCACCCAAGTGAAATCCGCTATGTTCGCCCCCAACTCCTAGGATTTGCTTGAAAAACAATTTAACGGATTTACTATAGAAATCCTGTGATCCTAGTCATAACATAACTAAAAATCTTAAAAATTCCCATCATCTTCTTCAAAACTTAATAAAAGCTCTTTGATGATTGAGCCATCCTTGCTATGGCTAACAAAAGTCCTTAAGCCCGATCAATCGCTATTTGGCCTCGTCACAAAATTCCTAGAACAGCGGGTACTACAAACCCTATTTCCCCCTGCTCCTGTCAACCACCCCTAAGCGGTTGTTTGAAAAGGACTCAGGTATAGTTCCCCGCCAGGGGGCCGCTAAAACACTGAATTTTGCAGTGATTATCCGACTCCATAGGTATAGCTTGAGACTCTCTTTGGCTTTTCAAACAACCTCCCAGCGTGAACCCCTGGCTAGGGGTATACTAGAATAAAGATGAATTTTTGTAACAGCCTTGGTCTTCACCCTGCCAGCCCTCGATCCAGATCCTCCCGCCATCGGTTGGCACGCCCTGCAGCCCCTCTGGCAGGCTGGGCAGATTGCCGTACAAGAGGGGCTGCCCCACCACCAATTGGCTCCGGCCTGGCAGATGCTGCTGTTGGGGGATGGCTCCCCCACCCGGCACCTGCAACTGCTCACCCGGGAGCCGACGGAGGTGGATGTGGTTGATATGTCACCGGTGGGGGACGATCAAGACGGTGCTCCAGAGATTCTGGCGGTGGTGCCCGGCCCTCGCCTGCGGCGGCAGGTCTGGCTCCGCACTGCCTCAGGGCAGCGACTGGCCTATGCCGTCTCCTGGTGGGAGGCCAGCCACGTAGATGAGTACCTACAAAACAAATCCCTACCGATCTGGGCTAGTCTGGCCCGGCTCCGCACCGAGCTCTACCGAGATATCCAGGGGCTACACTTCGGTCACTGCTCTGCCCTAGAGTCGGCCTTCGGCCAGGTCGGGCCCTTTTGGGGCCGCCATTATCTGTTTTGGCATCGGGGCAAACCCCTAACCCTGATCTACGAGGTCTTTTCCCCTTACCTGAGTCAATACCTAGGGCCGATGCAGTCCGCTGCTATCGCCACTCCCGACTGGTAATCTCCCGATCGCCCCCCGGATTTGCTGACCAGGCGCACCGACTGAATCTCTATGGACTTTTCCAGGGCCTTGGCCATGTCGTAGAGGGTGAGGGCGGCGATGGTGGCGGCGGTGAGGGCCTCCATTTCGACGCCCGTGGGCCCCTGGACCCGCACCGTGGCAATGATCGTATAGCCCGGCAGGTCCGGGTCAGGGGCGATCGCCACCTCCACCTGACTGAGGGGGAGGGGATGGCAGAGGGGAATCAGATTAGCAGTTTGCTTGGCCGCCATGATGCCGGCAATGCGGGCGGTGGCCAGCACATCCCCCTTGGGGGCGTTACCGGCGGCGATGGCCGCCAGGGTGGCGGGCTGCATTTTCACCTGAGCCATGGCGATCGCCTGGCGCTGGCTGATGGGTTTGCTGCTGACATCCACCATTTGGGCCTGGCCCTGGGCATCTAGATGGCTGAGGGCGGGGGGGGGGTCTGGCATAGGTGATGGGGTGATGGGGTGATAGGCGTATTGTAGCTTTGCTGTTGCTCTAAGCGTGTTCAGGAATCTATGCTAGACCGGGAGTATTGCTGAGTAGTGTTGAAGGAACCCATACCCCCAATGCCCCCCACTCCTCTCCCCCGACCCGGTCAGCGCCAGGGTTGGTTTAAGCAGTTGCTTAGCCTGCGGGGTTCGGTGATTCCGGCGGTTTTACCCCGAACCCTCCTGTGCATGGCCTTCGCAGTGGTAATTTACGGTCTCCACCAGCGGCAATGGCCGGTCTCCGTGCCCAGCCTGGGTACCCTGGTGCCGAGCCTGGTGCTGGGTTTGTTGCTGGTGTTTCGCACCAACACCTCCTACGAGCGGTTTTGGGAGGGGCGGAAACTCTGGGGCAACCTGATTAACCTGAGTCGTAACCTGGCCCGCCACATCTGGGTGGCAATCGCCGCTCCCCACCCCGCCGATCACCAGGCCAAGGTGGAGGCCATTCGTCTCCTGCCCGCCTTTGCGGTGGCCATGAAGCTGCACCTGCGGGGCCAGGGCTCCAACTCGGAACTGGCCAGCCTGGTGACCGCCCCCCAGTTTGCCCGCCTACAAACCCTGCAGAACCCTCCCCTGCAAATTGCTCTGTGGTTGGCGGAATACCTACAGGGGCAACAGGCGGCGGGCCGATTGCACCCCTACCAACTCACCGCCTGCCTGGAGGCCCTGGATGGTCTGGTGAATAGCCTGGGGGGCTGTGAACGGATTCTCAAAACCCCCATGCCCCTGGCCTACTCCATCCACCTGAAGCAGTTGTTAATGCTCTACTGCCTGGCCCTACCCTTTCAAATGGTGGCCTCAATTGGCTGGGCCACCCCCCTGCTGGTGGGGTTAATTAGCTTTGCCGTGTTTGGCATTGAGGAAATTGGCATCGAAATTGAGAACCCCTTTGGGGATGATGCCAACGATCTGCCCCTGGATGCCATCTGTCGCACCATGGCGCAAAATATTGAGGACCTGCTGGCGATGCCGCTACCTTAGGGGCGCAGGGCAACGGGCGCAAGGCGCAAGGGGGAGAAAAAAGCGCAGGGCAACGGGCAGTTTACTGCTCACTTGAATCTTGCTAGACCGCTAGGGCCTTAGGGAAAAGGGCCATTCGTAATAAATTCTTTGGCAAAACTAGATTCTCCCAAGGAAATTCCTATCTCTGGCACGCCATCCATAATGTTTTCCTTGGTAAAACCAACTTTTTTGAAGGGGATCCTTATCTTTGACACGTCATTGATAATAAATTCTTTGATCGAATCAACTTTTCTTAAAGTTTTTCCTATCCTTGGCCCTCCCTGATCAGGAAAGGCGTTGGCCAACTCAACTTTTCCCCTGAATTGATCTACATTCGCCTTCCCCTCATCAGGAAAAGCGCTGGCCAAATCAACTTTTCCCCTGAATTGATCTACATTCGTCCTCCCCTAATCAACAAAGGCGTTGGCCAACTCAACTTTTCCCCTGAATGAATCTATATTCGTCCTCCCCTAATCAGGAAAGACGCTAGCCAACTCAACCTTTCCCCTGAATGAATCCATATTCGTCCCCCCCTAATCAGCAAAGGCACTGACCAACTCAACCTTTCCCCTGAATTAATCCATATCTAGCCCCCCCCTACTTCCCCTACTCCCCACTCCCCCACTCCCTACTCCCTACTCCCTACCCCAGGGTCAACCGTATAGACTGGAGGAAGCTACCCTCACTCCCTACCCCTTCCCTACCATGGCCGAGTATCAGCCGGCGGAAACCGCCTTTGCCCTTGATCGCGATTGCAAAACCCTGGGGCGCCACGTGCTGGAGCAACTCCAGAGCTTTAGCCCCGAGGCCCAGGACCTGAGCGCCCTGATGGGTCGCATTGCCCTGGCCGGTAAGTTAATTGCCCGCCACCTTAGCCGGGCTGGCCTGATGGAGTCGGCCCTGGGCTTTACCGGCACCACCAATGTGCAGGGGGAGGCGGTGAAAAAAATGGATATCTACGCCAACGATGTGTTTATCTCCGTGTTTAAGCAGAGTGGGCTGGTCTGTCGGCTGGCTTCGGAGGAGATGGAGACCCCCTACTACATTCCGGAGAACTGCCCCATAGGCCGCTATACCCTGCTCTACGACCCGATCGATGGGTCCTCCAATGTGGACATCAACCTGAATATCGGATCGATTTTCTCCATTCGCCGCCAGCAGGGGGAGGACCACGATCTCAACGGTCAAGACCTCCTGCAAAACGGCCACCAGCAACTGGCGGCGGGCTACATCCTCTACGGCCCCAGCACCGTGCTGGTCTACTCCATGGGTCGGGGGGTCCACGCCTTCACCCTCGACCCCAGCCTGGGGGAGTTTATCCTGGCCATGGAAAATATCCGCATGCCCCAGCATGGCCCCACCTACAGCGTCAACGAGGGCAACTTCTGGCAGTGGGATGACTCAATCCGCGACTTCGCCCGCTACGTCCATCGCCACGAGGGCTACTCCGCCCGCTACGGCGGTGCCCTGGTGGCGGACTTTCACCGCATTCTGCTGCAGGGGGGGGTGTTTCTTTATCCTGGCACGGTGAAGCAGCCCCAGGGTAAGCTGCGCCTGCTCTACGAAACCGCCCCCCTGGCCTTTCTGGTGGAACAGGCCGGCGGGCGGGCCAGCACCGGCAGCCAGGAGATTATGGCGGTGGTGCCCAGCCACCTGCACCACCGCACCCCCCTGGTGATCGGCAGCACCGATGATGTGGCCCTGGTGGAATCCTTCATTCAAGACCAAAGCCATCGGTCCCAACGGTTGCAAGATCTGGGTTTGGAAGCGATGGGTTAATTCCAGAGCAATACAGAGATCAACGACCAGGACATTCTGCGGTGATTACGGTTTTCTGGGTAGGGGTCTCCCTAGACTCTCCAGTTCACAGGAGCATCTAGACTGGGGCTATAGCGTTAAGGAGGAGATCCTATGGACTTCTCAATGAAATCTCTAGTGGCGATCGCTGGGCTGAGCCTGGTAACCGGCGGTGCCATCGCCACCGCCTATCTTGCTTTACCCTCCCGGGCCACCCCCCTGCTGCAACCTGACCGACCGGGCTGGCAAAGACCTTTGGCCCAGGGCTACCGGCACCACGGGGCGATGATGCCGATGATGCAAATCAACAGCGAGTTTGAATTTTTCAGCCTGATGATTCCCCACCACCAGGAAGCCATTGATACGGCTCAACGGGTGCTGGAGGCCAGCGATCGGCCCGAGCTGCGGCGGTTTGCTGAGACCATCATCACGGTGCAAACCGCCGAAATTAAGCAAATGCAAACCTGGTTAGGGGAGTGGTATCCGGGCCAGCAGACTAACCTCACCTACACCCCAATGATGGGGGATCTGAGTCAACTAACTGGGGATGCGCTGGACAGAACCTTTCTGGAGGGCATGATCATGCACCATCGAGAGGCGGTGATGATGGCCCATCACCTGGTGAACCACGGCCTGGTGCAGCATCAAGCGGTACAACCCTTTGCCCAAAATATCGCCAACACCCAGCGTCAGGAAATCTTCCAGATGCAGACCTGGCTTCAGGACTGGTTTGGCGTCACCCCCATGCCCTGCCCGATGTAATTACGGTGTCGCCCTACCCTGCTGGAGTCAGCACCCTATCCTGGGCTACCGCATCCGGGTTGGCCTCGGGGGAGTCGGCCTCGGAGGGGGGCACCACCTGCCAGAACTGCGGTAGATAGGTGTCCCAGTTGGCCAGGATGTGGCTAGCCCTGGGGCTGCCGGTGTGGGCGGCGTGGGTCTCAATCAGGCCCCGCAGTTGGGCTTCCCCGGCGGGGGTAATCACCCGTTGCACCTTGACGATTTCCGGGTTCACCCGGGTGGGGAAGTGGCCGTCCTCATCCAGGAAGTAGGCCAGGCCCCCGGTCATGCCAGCCCCCACGTTGCGGCCCACCGGCCCCAGCACCACCACGACACCACCGGTCATGTACTCACAGCAGTGGTCACCGGCCCCCTCAATCACCGCCTGGCCCTCGGAGTTGCGCACCGCAAACCGTTCCCCCGCCGTCCCCAGGGCGTAGAGGGTGCCGCCGGTGGCGCCGTAGAGGCAGGTGTTGCCGATGATCACATTTTGACTGGGGTCGTAGGTGATGCCGGTGGGGGGCTTCACCACCAGCTCACCGCCGTGCATGCCCTTGCCTACGTAGTCGTTGGCCTCCCCCACCAGGGTGAGGGTCATGCCGGGCAGGTTAAAGGCGCCAAAGCTCTGGCCAACACTGCCAGTGAAGGTGAGTTGCAGCTGGCCGCCGAAGCCGGAGTTGCCGTAGTTTTCGGCGATCACCCCAGCAATCCGAGCCCCCACGGTGCGATCGGTGTTGACCACCGTCAGGGTTTTGCTGACCTGGCCCTGGGTCTGGATGGCCCGCTGTACCGCTGGGTCCGCCAGGATGGCGTCATCGAGCACCGGCCCGTTGCTGTGCACCCCTTGGTGATCTAACCACTGACGCTCCTGACGGACATCGGGGAGATTCACCAGGGTTTGCAGATCGAGGCCATTGGTTTTGCTCAAGCGAGCCTCGGCCCGGGGGGTGAGCAGGTCGGCTCGACCGACGATCTCCCGCAGGTGGGGGTAGCCCAGGTGGGCCAGCAGCGATCGCACCTCCTCGGCGATGTAGTAGAAAAAGTTAACCACATGCTCCGGCAGGCCAGGAAAGCGCTGGCGCAGTTCCTGCTTCTGGGTGGCCACCCCCACCGGGCAGTTGTTGGTGTGGCAGACCCGGGCCATAATGCAGCCCTCAGCGATCATGGCGATGGAGCCAAAGCCAAACTCCTCCGCCCCCATCAGGGCCCCCATCACCACATCCCAACCGGTTTTGAGGCCACCATCCACCCGCAGGGTCACCCGATCGCGCAGGTGATTGTCCATCAATACCTTATGCACCTCCGTCAGCCCCAGCTCCCAGGGCACCCCGGCATGCTTAATGGAGCTCAGGGGGGAGGCGCCGGTGCCCCCATCGTGGCCCGACACCTGGATAATATCGGCGTTGGCCTTGGCCACCCCGGCGGCGACGGTGCCAATCCCCACCTCCGACACCAGCTTCACCGACACCCCAGCCCGGGGGTTAATCTGGTGCAGGTCAAAGATCAACTGGGCCAGGTCTTCGATGGAATAAATGTCGTGGTGGGGCGGAGGAGAAATCAGGGTTACCCCCGGCTTAGAGCGGCGCAGCATGGCAATGTAGGCGCTCACCTTTTTGCCCGGCAACTGGCCCCCTTCCCCGGGTTTGGCCCCCTGGGCCAGCTTAATCTCCAATTGTTGGGCATGGATCAGGTACTCCGGGGTCACCCCAAAGCGACCCGAGGCCACCTGTTTGATGGCGGAGCTGGCGGTGTCGCCATTTTTCAGGCCCCGCAGGTGGGGGAAGGTGGGGGAAAGGCCGGCCTCGTCCACATCCGCCAACACCTGGAAGCGCACCGAGTCTTCCCCGCCCTCGCCGGAGTTAGACTTGCCGCCAATCCGGTTCATGGCGATGGCTAACACCTCGTGGGCCTCCCGGGAGAGGGCGCCGAGGGACATGCCGCCGGTGCAGAAGCGCTGCAGGATGCTCTCCACCGGCTCCACCTGGTCGAGGGGGATGGCGGGGCGATCGCTAGCCAGATCCAGCAGGTCCCGCAGGGCGGTGAGGGGGCGCTGCTGCAGCTGGGCCCGGTAGAGCTCGTAGTGGTCGTACTGTCGCTGGGCCACGGCTTTATGCAGTAGTTTGGTCATGGCCGGGTTGTTCATGTGGTACTCCCCACTGGGGCGAGACTGAACAAACCCCATGTTCTGCAACCGGTTAGCGGTCAGCTCCGGAAAGGCCCGCTGGTGGAAGATCAGGGTTTCCTGGGCCAGGTCCGTCAGGCTCAGCCCCCCCAACCGGGAGGTGGTGCCCCGGAAGGCCAGATCCACCAGATCGGGGCCAATGCCGATGGCCTCGAAGATCTGGGCCCCCTGGTAACTGCTCAGCAGGGAAATCCCCATTTTGGAGAGGATCTTGAGTAGCCCCGCCTCCACCGCCTGGCGGTAGTTATCCTGGGCGCCGTTGAGGGTGGACACCGGCAGTTTGCCGGTCTGCATCAACTTCTGGGTGCGGCTATCGGCCCACCAGTGGCGCACCGATTCTAGGGCCAGGTAGGGACAGATGGCACTGGCGCCGTAGCCGATCAGACAAGCAAAGTGGTGGGTGCTCCAGCACTGGGCAGTGTCCACCACTAGGGAGGTGTGCATACGCAGCCCGTTGCGAATCAGGTGGTGGTGCACCGCCCCCACCGCCAGCAGGGGGGGAATGTAGGTGAGCTCGGCCCTGAGGGGGGTGGGCTGGGCCTGGGTATCGCCGCGATCGCTGAGCACCAGCAGGGTGCTGCCCGCCTTCACCGCCTGGTCAGCCCGTTCACAGAGGGCCGCCACCGCCATCTCCAGGCTAGCGGGACCGGCGGTGGGGGCATAGAGGGTGGAGAGGGTGGTGCTGCTAAAGCCCGACTGGTGCAGCAGGGCCAGCTCCACCTCATTGATTACAGGGCTTTCCAGCTTTAGTAGATGGGCGAACTGGGGCTGCTCCATGAGCAGGTTACCCCGGGCCCCCAACTGGCTGGTGAGGGACATCACCAGCCGTTCCCGCAGGGGATCGATGGCTGGGTTAGTGACCTGGGCAAAGCGCTGCTTAAAGTAGTCGTAGAGCAGGTGGGGCTTTTCCGAGAGCACCGCCAGGGGAATGTCATCCCCCATGCAATAGGTGGGTTCCTTGCCCTGGGCCGCCATATCCTGGATGATCATATCCAGGTCTTCGGCGGTGTAGCCAAAGGCGTTTTGCTGGCGCAGTAGCTCCGCCTCGTTGTAGATCTGATCGCTGGCAAACAGCTGGGGGGCCAACTCCACCCGGTGCTGGGCCAACCATTGGCCGTAGGGATGGCGCTGGGCTACCCGCTGCTTGATCGCCCAATTTTTGAGGATTTCCTGGTTTTGTAAATCCACCAGGATCATCTGACCAGGGCCAAGCCGGCCCTTTTCGACGATTTCCTCCGGGGCCACCGCCAGCACCCCGGCTTCGGAGGAGACCATCAGCAGGCCCTCCCGGGTAACCACGTAGCGGGCTGGCCGCAGACCGTTGCGGTCCAGGGTGGCCCCCACCTGGGTGCCATCGCTAAAGACGATCAGGGCGGGGCCATCCCAGGGCTCCTGTAGGCCGCTGTAGTACTCGTAAAAGTCGGTGATTTCCGGGTAGGACTCCAGGGCAGGCTGGTTTTGGTAGGCCTCGGGCACCATCATCATCAGGGCCTCCTGGGGGGTACGGCCAGAGCGCACCAGCAGCTCCATGACGTTATCCAGGTTGGCGGAGTCGCTGTTTTCCATCCTGACGATGGGCTTGAGCACCGCCAGGCGATCGCCCCAGATCGGGTGGGCCAGATCCGCCTGGCGAGCCACCATCCAATTAATGTTGCCCACCAGGGTGTTGATTTCGCCGTTATGGCCCAGCAGCCGCATGGGGTGGGCCAGGGGCCACTTGGGTAGGGTGTTGGTGCTGAAGCGGCGATGGTAAATCACGAAGGCACTGTGGTAGTCGGGGTGGCGCAGGTCGGCATAGAAGTCCGCCAGTACCGCCGATCGCACCATACCCTTATAAACAATGGTCCGACTGGAGAAGGAACAGATGTAAAACTCCTGCAGGGCCTGCCGTTCCGCCTCGCTCAAGGCATCCCCAGGCTCCAGGAGGTTAGCCAAACTGTGGAGCACCTGACGACGCAGCAGGTAAAGCCGCCGCTCCAGGGCCTCGCCCTGATCGGGGGCGGTGACCACCACCTGTTCAATCTGGGGTTGGTAACGACGGGCCAGGGATCCGAGCACCTCGGGGTTCACCGGTACGGGCCGCCAGCCCACCAGGCTGAGGCCCTCGGCGGCGATCACTTGGTTGACCAGCTGACGCAGGCGATCGGCTACCGCCTCTAACTGGGGTAGGAAAATCATGCCCACCGCCCCTGCCTCAGGGTCAGGGCTGGGCAAACCGCTAGCCCTGGCCCACTGCTGTAGGATTGCCCAGGGAATAGCGGTCATCACCCCGGCCCCATCCCCCGAGTCTTGGTCGGCGCAGCAGCCACCCCGGTGCTCCATTCCCTCCAGGGCGGTCAGGGCCTGCTGTACCAGGCGATGGCTGGGGCGGTTGTATTGATCAGCGAGGAACCCCACGCCACAGGCATCACGTTCTTCCACCAAAAACTTTGGGCCCCAGTTTGGCCAGGTAGGGGTAGGGGAGAAACAGGGGTTGGAGGGGTAGTTCACGGGGGTAGATCCTAACGGGGTGAGGACGGTAGGGCAGCTAGAACGGGACGATCGCCTTACAAAACAGACTAGCTCATTCCCCGGGTGGGTAGCCCGGGAGGATTGTTTGCATTCTGTAATATTTGACTACCTGTCTTTTGATTTAGATCGCCACGATAGTAAGAATGGCAACCGAGAGAGTTTTATTTTGGAATGGAACGGTAATGAAAACAATAGGTTTAGCCCTGGCTTTAGTGATTTCTGTGCTCACCCTATGGCTAGCACCAGCCGCCCAGGCCGCTGACGCGGCCCATGGTGGCCAAATCTTCTCCAGCAACTGCGCCGCCTGCCACATCGGCGGCGGCAATGTGGTAAATGGTGCTAAGACCCTGAAACAGGCTGACCTTGATCAGTACGGCATGGCCTCCATTGAGGCGATCACCACCCAGGTGACCAATGGAAAGGGGGCCATGCCCGCTTTCAAGGGTCGCCTCAGTGCTGAGGATATCGCCGATGTGGCGGCCTACGTGCTCAGTCAGGCTGAAAAAGGCTGGTAGGGAACAATACTGATAGGGGCTGTAAAAATGGGGAGGGGCTAACCACCCCTTCTGCCCTGATATGGAGGCTAGGATCTAACATCAACTACCCTGGCAAGTCTTAGTACTTCCAGGTGTAGATCAGACGGCTAAATCTACCAAGGCTACACTAGTCAAGCGCCTTGATTAGCGTCACCTCCCACACCAGCCGCGGCGTGACGAAGCGGCGCAGGTGGCGCTTAGCGGTCTCCAGGGTCAAGAGCCAGGGGATGGGGGCAGCCTGCTGCTGCCAATGCCAGTGCAGTAGATAGTCTAATAACCAGAGTTGAGCGTCTAAATCTAGGGTTTTGACCACCTGGCGGCCCAGGTCTAGGGCCTGTCGCAGGTTGGCAGGCCGCTGCTGCAGGCGGATCAGTAGTTCCGTGGGTATGGCCTGGAGTTGACTGTAGGCAATGATCGCTTGGCCCGGACTACCCTGGGCCAAAGCCATCACTTCGCCATGCTGGAGAATCTCCCCATGGCCGATCTGACCCAGCACCCTGGCCATATCCTCCGGGTTAAGACGCTGGAAGGGGACGGTCTGACAGCGGGATACCAGGGTAGGCAGGATGGCCTGGGGTCCAGGGGCGAGCAGTACCAGGGTGGCATTACCGGGCTCCTCCAAGGTTTTAAGTAGGCCATTGGCGGCGGCCTCCGCCATGGTTTCGGCAGCGTCGATCACCACCACTGACCGCCCCGCCTGCAGGGGGGGACGGCTAAGAAATTGGCCAATTTGCCTCACCTGTTCCAGTCGAATTTGGGGCTGACTTTTGCGGACAATTCCCTGGTCGGCGGCGGCGGAGACAGGCACTAGACGACCCTGGTGCAGGTAGGTGGGCTCTACCCAGAGTAGGTCTGGGTGGTTACCCTGGCGAATCCGACGTTGCAGGGCCGGATCGGGGGCAGCCGGCGCACTGAGCAGCAAATCCGCCAGGTGGAGGGCGGCGCAGCGCCGCCCCACCCCCTCTGGCCCAGCGAACAGGTAGGCGGGAGGAATGCGGTTCCGGTCCAAGGCACGGCAGAGTAGGGATATTGCCGTAGATTGGCCAATCAGGTCGGTAAAGCGTTCGGGTACCATTGCCTCAGGTAGGTTTTAACCACCGCGAAGATTGCCCCAGCCACCGCCGTCGGGCTATCCCCAGCATCAATCGTAGCCCGGTTCTGAGGATACTGCTGGGCCAATAGCTCAAACCCTTGTTGTACCCGCTGGTGAAAAGTGAGGTCAGCCCGTTCCATGCGATCGCCCATCCCACGCTGTCTCACCCGCGCCAGCCCCTGCTCGACCGGCAACTTTAGCCAGAGGGTGAGGTCCGGCGTTAGGTCAGCGGTGGCAATACGATTGAGTTGATAAATTAGCTCCAGATCCAAACCGCGACCGTAACCCTGGTAGGCGAGGGTAGAATCAGTGAAGCGATCGCACAGCACCCAACAGCCCTGATTCAGGGCTGGCCTAATCACCTGATCGACATGCTGGGCGCGATCGGCGGCGTAAAGCAAGAGTTCTGCCCGGGCATTGATCCTCACATCATCATCCTGGTGTAAAAGCAATTGCCGCAACCTCGCTCCCAGGTTAGTCCCACCGGGTTCACGACTGGTCAAGATGTGGGCAACTATGCCCTGTCGCTGCAATTGCTGAAAAGGTCTGCTATCTAGCAAAGAGTTCAACAAAAACTGGAGTTGGGTAGATTTACCACAGCCCTCCACGCCTTCTAGAACAATAAACTTACCAGTCATAGCCAAATGATTACATATAGTGGTGCAGATATGGTTGACTGACAAAACTCTCAACGCTGGCGGCTAGAAGCCGCGCCTAGACGGGCAAAATCCGCCTACGCGGGTTATGAGCCAGTCGGCGAAGGCCGACTTCGTCTGTATAGCAGCGGTTTGAACCGCCGTGAGGCAATGTTTTGTCAGTCAACCAGGTTTCACGCTGTACCCCCCCTTGGCAAGGGGGCAGGTGGGTGCTCACATCGCACTTCACCCGGGTGAAATCCGTTATAACAAAATTGCCAATTTAGGCATCTTTCCCCAGCCTACTAAAGACAAATAACAGGGTTGATAAGTAAACCACCTCGGACTGTCCCGGACTCTATGGCTGGTCATAGGGAATGTTCGAAAGGCTCAAACTAAGCCACCCAAAACCTTTGGTTTCGGGCTCCCTGGATTGGACTTTACGCAGAAAACTGATCACCCTAGTGATACTGACTCCTTTCCCCGCAAAGAAAGCACTTTCTATTTGATTAAGGTTAGTATAACTATATTGTGGATCAAAACTAAGCTATTTTCTGAAAATTATCTATAATCGTTTTAAAACCATAGTAATTAACCAGATGTCGGGTTAATTAAGGTGTTAGTTGTTTATCCCCCAGATTGAAAGCATGGCAGTCAAAAGCGTAGAACCGTTGGTCGGCAAAGAACTTCTGGCTCGGGTAAAGGAGATGGGAGGGCTCTCTAAACGCGAGATGGCGCGGGAATGTGGTTACTTTTCCTTTACCAAAGATGGTGAGACTCGAGTAAACTTATCGGAGTTTTACGATGCCCTATTAACCGCTAAAGGAATTCAGTTAGAATCGGAAAAGGATAGAGACAGGGACGGGCGTGGGCGAGACGCCACCTATCGAGCTACGGTTCACAAAAATGGCCAGATTGTCATTGGGGCCTCCTATACGCAGGAAATGGGTTTGAAGCCCGGAGACGAGTTCCAAATTAAGCTAGGCTACAAGCATATTCACCTAGTCAAATTGGACGAAGAAAACGATCAGGGAGATTAAACTAGTTGGGTAACTGCCTCTGCTCTTTCCGCTCCCTGTCACTGTTGGGTTTTCTATCCAATGATGCTGTTTTATACCTGTAGCCCTGTAGCTCAGGACACTGAGTAACGTTCTGGGTTTCAGTCCATCACAGATATAGCGGATTCCACCCGGATGAAGTGCGTTGCAATCATCCTCCCGGCCCCCCTTTGTCAAGGGGGGTACAGTGTGAAACTCAGGCAGTCAGGTACTGGGGGGATTTAAACCTCCTCTAATTGAAAACCTGAAGTTTCCCCTATAGCATCCCAGACCTGGCCTACACCACATCCCCAAAGGCGTTGCGCTGGCAAGCCACCAGCTGGCCGGGGCTGACCGGAGATTGCAGATCCACCCGCAGATCGAGAAAGCCGCCGGTGCGGGAGCGCAGGGTTTCAAAGGCGTTGCCCTGGTAGGTGGCGCCGGTGCGCCCCAGGGGGCCCGCCACCATCCCGTAATGCTTACAGAGGTTGAGGGTGCCCTCCACCGCCAGGGCGATTTTGGCCGGGTCGAACCGGCGGGGGCTACCGATTTCCACCGTCAGGGCGGGGATGCCCGCCTGCACCAGGGCGGTTTCCAGGCTGCCCGCCTCCCCGGTGTCGTCCTTTAGCTGCTGTACCGGAAACAGTTCCGCCATCTGGCGGATGGTGGGCTGCCCCAGATCGGCGTAGATGAATAGGGTAAAGTCACTGCCGGTGGAGATGGTGTGGAAGTCCACCGCCAGGTCCAGGTTAGGCTGCAGCAGCCCCTGCCAGAGCAAGGCGGCGTGGCGGCTGGCGGGGTTGTCGCCGTTGTCATCGCCAGGCCAGACCCGGTTCATATCCACCGTCAGGCCACCGCCGTAGGCCAGGGGCCAGCGGCCCTGGGTGAACTCCAAGGCGGCGCGGGATAGGCCCAGCACGGCGATCGCACTACCGATTAGGGTGGTGGGGTCCAGGGTCGCCATCACCTCCTGCACCGCCTTCATGGAGCTGAGCTCATCACCGTGGACTCCGGCGATCAGCCCCAACCGTCGGCCTGGCCGTACTCCCCGAGCCACCAGCAGGGGCACGTACCAATGTTGCCCGCTGCCCATGGCTACCCCCTGGAAGAAAAATCGGTGGGTTTGCCCGGGGGCCAGATCCGCCAGGTTGAGGTGGCGGATCACCGATACCCCCTGCAGGGTATCGCCGGTGTAGTCGGTGGGGAGGGAGGGGGTAGTCATGGGTTAGATCTGGGGATGCTCGCTAGCACAGCCCCTTAGAAGGGGACGTCTTGATCGGGGTGGGAGGGTTGGTTGGCCGCCGCCTCGGAGGGGCGCAGGGGCCCTTCCCCCAGCAGGCGATTGATTTCCTCGTCAGGGTCCACCATCTGGCCGTTAAAGAACTGGGCAAAGGTCTTCACCGCCCGCTCAAGGTCACTCAGGGGTGCCGGCATCCCTGCCTGTCCTCCTACCGGGTTGGGGGGCAGGGCGGGTGCCTCCGCCACTGGACTGGGGAGGGAAGCAACTGGTGGCGGAGGGGACGGGGGGGCGGAGACCGGTTCTTGGGCTGGGGGCGAGCTGGGGGCGGGTTGGTCAAGAACGGCCACGAGGGCCTCAGGCTTTGGGTCGGGCAATACCTCCAGGGACACCTGTACCTTACGCCCCAGCACCTTTTCAAAGGCGGTGGCGATGTTGTCAACCCGGCCCTGGGCCATCTTAAACAGGGGGCGGGAATTAATCCCCACCCGGGCTACCGCCTGGTCAAGGAATAGTAAACTGCCCTGCTGCTGCATCAGGGCGCGGGTACCCAGGGGCTCGAGGACGGCGATCACCCGGGCCCAGGTGGGCTCTAATGGGCTGCGATCGCCCTCCTGCCGGGGCGGGCTACCCATCTCCGGGGGCGGAGACAGCTCCGGCGCCGGGGTCTCCACTGGGGCCACCGGAGCGGGGGGCGGCAGGACGGAGGCGGGCGCCAGGGTCTCCACTGGGGCCACCGGGGGGGCTGGGGGCGGCTGGGGGAGTGGCACCGGGGCCTGGGCCACCGGTGGGCTCACCGCAGCGGCCCCGATGACGACCCCTGGCGTTGCCACCGGGCTGGGGACGAGCAGGCCCAGCAGGGTAATCTCCAGCCAGAGGCGGGGTTGGGTGGTATTTTTCACCTGCACCTCGGCGCTGCGCAGGTGTTGTTGCCCCAGTAGCAGGCGCGGGGTCTCCACCGTCGCCACCAGGGCCTGCATATCGGCCCAGGTGGGGGGGGTAACCGCCACCAGCTCCGGGCGATTGGGGGCGGTTTTGGCGATTAACAAATCTCGATAGAAGCCCGCCAGGTTTTGCAGCACGATCAGGGGTTCCCGGCCCCGATCCATCAACTGACGGACCTGGTCGAGCACCGCCGGCCCATCCTCCGCCAGCAGCCGCTGCACCAGGGCCAGCAGGTCCCGTTCCGGCACCGCCCCCACCAGGTCCCACACCATCTCCGCCGTCACCGGCGGCTCTAGCAAACTGAGCTGGTCCAGCAGGCTTTGGGCATCCCGCAGCCCCCCCTGGGAAACCTGGGCCACCAACCGCAGGGCCGGGTCGTCAATGGTGATCGCCTCGGTGTCGGCGATCACCCGCAGGTGACCCAGCATGGGCTCCAGGGGAATGCGGCGGTAATCAAACCGCTGACAGCGGGAAATAATCGTCGGCAACACCCGCTGGGGGTCGGTGGTGGCCAGCACAAACACCACCTGCGCCGGTGGCTCCTCCAGGGTTTTGAGCAGGGCGTTAAAGGCGGCGGTGCTGAGCATGTGGCACTCGTCAATCACGTAGACCTTATAGCGACACTGCACCGGAGCAAATTGGGCCCGTTCAATCAGCTCGCGAATATTATCTACGCCGGTGTTGCTGGCGGCGTCAATCTCAATGAAGTCTAGGGCGGAACCGTTGGTAATGGAGCGGCAGGTGGCGCACTGACCGCAGGGCTCGGGGGTGGGCTGGTCCTGGGCGATGCAGTTGAGGGATTTAGCCAAAATCCGGGCGCTGGAGGTTTTGCCCGTGCCCCGGGGGCCGCAGAATAGGTAGGCGGGGGCGATCCGGCCCTGACGCAGGGCATTGGTGAGGGTGGTGGCGATCGCATCCTGACCCACTAACTGGCCAAAGGTCTGGGGGCGATACTTATGGTGCAGGGGTTCGTAGGCCATAGCACTAAGATACCGCGCCGCCAGCGGAATGGGGCATCAAGGGGGGGAGGGGGGCGAGGTTTCCCATCTCGCGGAGGTTTACCTATGATAGATCTGGCAAGCAACGGCGGGGAGGGGCCAGGGTCTCTCTCCAGGAAAAGGAGGCAGTTCACCATGGCCAGGGCCGATCAAATCTACGTCATGCGCCCCCTGGTGGGTATTGATGGGGTGTATCAACACCACGGCATTGACTACGGCGATGGCAGCATTATCCACTACCGTAAAACCGGCGACCAGGCGATTATCTCCCGCACCAGCTTTGAGACCTTCTCCTGGGGCAACCTGGTGTACCCGGTCCACCACCCCCTGGTGGACTCTGCCGATGTGGTGATTGAGCGGGCGGAAAGCCGCCTGGGGGAAGAGCAGTACGACCTGTTTTTTAACAATTGTGAGCACTTTGCCACCTGGTGTAAGACCGGCCGCCGGGAGAGTGCCCAACTGGCTAACTTCGGGCTGCGGTTAGAGCAACTCAGTCTGCCGGAGTTTCGCCACCTGGCCGCCAGCAGCCACAATCCTTCTCCGGATCAGGCCCTGCGCTCCTGCCAGCGGGCCATCGCCGACATCGCCGTCGCCTACCAAACCAGCCTCACCCAGCAGCAGGCGGCCCAGGCGGAGGTAGAGAGCTGGCAACGGGTAGCCCAGCGGGCCCTGGCTAAAAACCGGGAGGACCTGGCCCGCGCCGCCCTGCACCGTAAGGTGGAGGCCCGGGGGCGGGTGCAGCGCCTGACGGAGCAGTTGCAGCAGTTGGTGGAGTTGGAGCTGAACCTGCAACGCCAGCGCGATCGGGTGGCGGCGGATTCCTCTAACGAAGGGAATCCGCCGCCGTCTTTTATACCCTAGGGGCTAGGGCTATAATGCGAAAATGTTGATCTTTAGTTCACCGTTTCACCCATGACTGCTGACCCCCTGGCCATCGCCCGTCTCCAGTACGTCCGGGGGCAGGAAGCCTTTGCGCGGGGGGAGTACCGCCAAGCGGTGAACAACCTGGAGACGGCGGTGCAATTGGCCCAGGCCACTACCCCCCTGGGGGGGGAAATTCAAACCTGGCTGGTGAATGCCTACAGCGCCGTCGGTCGCCAGCAGGAGGCGGAAGCCCTCTGTGAGGCGCTG
>JBEIGU010000076.1:0-19011 GCA_040381765.1 Leptolyngbya sp. | reverse complement strand
GTCTCATATAACCCAAAATGCAGTATCAGTATGAGATTAGCCGTGATCACGGGTGAAGAACCAGTAAATCTGCTTTTGTCTTAGAAAGTGAGCAATCTGTCTGTATCGTAATTAGCCAATTAAGATGCGATTACCCTGCCCAGTCCCCCTTATCAAGGAGGTTACAGTAGGACATCTAGACAACCAGGGAATGTAGAACTCAGCAATTGTCTATCTCACTCTATCGGAAGCCTCTATAGTCGAAATTACGTTGTCAGACAGGATCAGCAAGATCCTGTCTTAGTTGACTGACAAAACTCTCAACGCTGGCGGCTAGAAGCCGCGCCTAGACAGGTAAAACCCGCCTACGCGGGTATGGATCAGTCGGCGCAGGCCGACTTCGTCTGTATAGCAGCGGTTTGAACCGCCGTGAGGCAATGTTTTGTCAGTCAACCAGGATCCTATCTCTAATCATCATCAGGGAAAACCCACCTGGGTGGTTGAGCAGCTCGCTCTAAAAGCCTGCGTCGAAAGGCTTGATCAGCCATCTCAAGCATTTGATCGAGGGATGTATCGGCAATAAACTGCGCAGCGTCTTCGCGATACTTCGAGTTTGGACATTCATCCCCTAGAATACAACCTTCCTTACAGTCTACAGCACAGTTAATGGCCATCCTTCGACTCTTTCCTGGACAACAGCTATAATATATAGCTAACTATAGCCCTAGTCACCCACAAGCGGGCGCAGGCGGGTAAGAAAGCCTAATTACTATTGATTTTGACCGATCAACAGCCTCCTACAAGGTTCTGGCTAACGCTATAGAATCAGATGTACTTTGCAAAGTACCCTCCTATCTCATCCGTACTATGACTAAACTATACAAACCTGGAATAATCTGGCCCCTATGGATCTTAGCAACTACTCTGGTGCTTTTGCTGGGCTTAGCGTGCCTCTATTGGAGTAACCCTGAACTACTAGGTTAGCTCAGGCAGTGCCAGCGCTAAGAATTAGGGTTGGCGCTGTTCAGAGGTTCTTTGCGCCAGGCATGTTAGAAAACTTTCCCGATGGGCAAAAAGCTGGTTGACTGACAAAACATTGGCTTACGGCGGTTCAAACCGCTGCTATCCAGACGAAGTCGGCCTTCGCCGACTGACCCATAACCCGCGTAGGTGGGTTTTGCCTGTCTAGGCACGGCTTCTAGCCGCCAGCGTTGAGAGTTTTGTCAGTCAACCAAGGCAAAAAGTCATAGGTCTTGAAATTCGAAGCTTTCGGGCCGGCAGGATGGGCAAGATAAAGCCTGCGTGCCCATCTATCTTCCAGGCTTGTTAGTCCCAATACACTAGATACAAACAAAGTACACTAGGTACAAACAAAATTGATGTGGCATACCGTCTTGGTCAATGTACTAGGTTAGTACCCTTTCTAGCAGGGTTTGGTGGATTAGGGCCTGGGTGAAGAGCTGGTCGCGGCGATCGCCACTGAGGGGTTGACCCTGGTGGTACACCGCCAGCCAGGACTGGGTCAGGGCATCGACGGACCCGGGCCAGCCATCGGTGACCTGGGGGTTGAGGTCAAAACCCGGCAGGTTTAACTCCCGCATCAGGTGGCTGACCTTGGGGTCGTAGCTCAGGGCAAAGCAGCGATTCCCCTCGGCGGCGGCCATGATCAGGGCATGGAACCGCATCCCCAGGGTCATCTCAACCTGGCGGAATAGTCCTTTTAATTGGCGGGGGTCAGCCAGGGTACAGATCTGGCTGGGGCCCGGCAGTCGGGGTTGAATATAGTCAGCGATGGCCAGGTCCTTACTGGGCTGGAAGGGCACCAGCACCAGGGCGGCTTGGGTCGCCCTTTGAAAATTCACCAGGGCCTGGGTAACGTGCTCCAGGCGATCGCCGGTCAGCCAGGCATGGGGCCGCAGGGCAACCGCCACCCTGGGCCCGGGTAGATTCACCAGGTCGGGGGCCGGGCGGGCGGTCAAAGCCCAGACTGGATCGGGGGCCTGGCAGGCGGTGATCCGCCAGCGCTCTAGCCAGGCCAGGGAGCCCCCATCCCTAACGCTAATGGCATCGCAGTGGCCCAGGACGTAGCGGCCCAGGGCCCGACTGAGGGCATGGTTGAGGGGGCCAATGCCCTGCCCCCAGGCAATGGTTTTCAACCCCAACCCCTGGGCCAGGACCATTAACCCCCCGTAGTAAAGGGGATTTTGCCGGCTGGTGGCATCCTGCAGGAGACTGCCGCCCCCCCAGATCAAGGCGTCAGATTGCCTCAGGGCCCGTAGCAGCGCCCAGGGATGCTTGCGGGGGATGGCCTCGACCCCGTAGCGCTGGCGGGTTTCCGCCGGGTTGCCCGAAAGCACCAGGGGGGTGACCGAGGCCGGCAGCATTTGCAGCAAGCTGGCCAGCAGGGCCTCGTCCCCGCCGTTGCCCATGCCGTAGTAACCACAGAGAACCGCTCGCATCCCCTCTTCTCCCCCATCCCTGGCCTAAGGCCCTAACCGTTCTACCCCTAACCTCTCTACAATAGAGGCTGTTGTGCCGCCCGATCCCTATGCATGCCCTATCCGTACCGACCTGGGTGATTCACATTTCCAGTGTGCTGGAGTGGATGGCCGCCATGGCCCTGATCTGGCGATTCGCTGCGGTCCGGCGAGCACCGGTGTGGCGCTGGCTGGCGATCGCCATGTTTCCCGCCCTGGTTAGCGCCATGGCGGCCTGTACCTGGCATTTCTTCGACAATCCCCCCGCCCTCAGCTGGTTAGTCACCCTGCAGGCCGCCCTGACGGTGGTGGGCAATAGCACCCTTTGCCTGGCCGCCTGGTGGATCTACCGCCAGAGCCAGGTTGGGGCTTCGGAGCCCTAGTTCTATGCTGGATAAAACCACCCTCTTTGCCCTTTCCCTGTTTCCCTACCTGGGCTTTCTATGGTTTTTGACCCGCACCCCGGCCACCCCCCGCCTGGCCCTGGTGGGGTTCTACGGGTTGCTGGTGTTTGTGGCGGTCACCATTCCCGCCGGCGCCTACACCACCCTCACCCTCAAGCAGGAACTGGCCAATGTGGACTGGATCCACGGTGGTGCGGAGGCCTTCCTCACCCTGGCCAATGTGTTGGTGGTGCTGGGCTTTAGCCAGGCGGTCAGCCCCCCCCAGGGGAAGGATTAGCTCCGCCATTCCAGGGGTTGCTGGGCACAACCATCCCTGCCCTCCCCAGGCTGATAAATCGCCCGGGGGCGACGTTCCCCATCCACCTCGATCACCAAATCCACCCCGCTACCAGGCTGGGTGAGGGGAGGGATAAACAGCGGGGGCGGCAGGGCCCGCCAGAAGTAGGCCACGAAATCCGCCACCGTAGCCTGGTCCATCCCGGCTTTGCCCTGGGCCTGCAGGGCCCGTTCCGCCTGCTGGCGCCAGCCCTGACTCCAGCGGTAATCCTGGGGCAGGATCAACAGCAGACGGTCCAGGTGCTGCCAGAGGGGCCCATAGGCCGCCAGGGCCTGGTTGCTATGCCGGGCAAATTGGCGATCGGCCTCGGCGGTCCGCCCCTCTCCTAGCCCCGCCTCGAGGGCCTCTGGGGAGAGGGGGCGCAGGCCCACAAACCACCCCTCAAACAGGAGGATATCAATGGCCTCAACCGGATCTGGCCCGGTGCGATCGCCCTCCCCCTCATGCAGGGATTTGTCGAAGCGAGGCAGGTTGATGACGCTGCCAGGGGTAGCCTGGCGCACCTGGGCCAGGGTGGCCAGGCCCAGGGGGATGTCATGGGTGCCGGGGGGGCCCCGCCAGCGCAGACGCGGGTCCGCCTGGTGCAGCTGGCGCCGCACCGCCCAGGGCTGATAGAGGTCATCCAGGGAAAGGGTGGCGGTGCCGTAGCCCTGGGCCCCCAGCAGTTGACGGAGGATGGCCGCCAGGGTGGTCTTGCCCGTTCCCTGACCGGCCAGGATGCCCTGGATCAGGGGGTGGGGCTGGCGATCGCGGAGCTGCTTCAGGTGTAGGGCCAGGGGCAGCCACAGCTGCCAGGCCAGGGGCAGGTAGGTGCTGAGGGGGGCGGCGGGGAGGGGCAGGCCGGGGTGGAGTTGGGCCAGCGCTGGCAGCCAGGCCAGACGGGCCTGCACCTGATCCACCACGTTATCTGGGCCAATCCCCCAGGCCTGGGCCCGACGGCCATCCGCCAGCTCCCCTTCGATCAGGGTTGACCAGGCGGCGGGGGGGATCTGGCCGGTGTTCAGCCAGTCCTCCAGGATGGGCACCAGGGTCTGGGGATCGGGCCTCATCGGTTATGGAGACGCAGGAAGAGGGCGCTGCGCTGCAGGCGATCGCTCTGGCCGTAGCTGGCCAGGGTGATGCCCTGGATATGCCGTAGCAGGGGGTCAGCCAGGGTTTTCACCAGTTCGAGCCGGGGCGATCGGGGCAGCCCTTCCTGTAACCGGGGCCAGTCCCCATGCAGGTAGGCCGCCACGGGTGAGCCAAAACGGTCCCGCTCTGCCCACCAGTCGGGGGGGGCGGGGGCCGACTCTGCCTGGCGACTCAGCACCTGGTTCAGGGTCTGGGCGGACCCGGCCAGCACCTGCAGTTGATCCGTCAGGTTGGTCTCCAGGCCCGCTATGGCCGCGGTAACCGCCAGGTTCTGCCCCTGGGGATCCACCTGTAGCCGACTCCAGGCCCTGACCGGCTGCTGCTGAATGGCCAGGGAACTGGCCCCTAACCCCTGGGCCTGGCCTAGCTGGTTCAGGGTTTCCAGGGCCTGGCCCCACTCCGGGCTGGCGTGGCTGAGCACCAGCCAGTCCAGGGGGTTAGCGGTTGCCGTCGGGTTTAAACCCAGGGCATAGTCCTGGGTTGCCCCCGCCTGAATGGCGGCCATGGCGCCATCGCCAAACCGCCGGTCCAGCTCCTGGGAGAGGGAGAGGGGCGATCGCCAAACCGCCGGCATCAGATCCGCCAGGGGCTGGAGGCTGGGGCCCAGGCGAGCCAGATCATGGCCCACCGCCACCAGGGGCAGGGCTTCGGGGAGGGTGGTTAGCCAGGGCAGGTCTGTGCCCAGATCACCCGGGTAGGGGGGTAGGGAACGGCCGGGCCGGGCGCTCAGGGCCAGGTCTGCCAATAGGCCCTGACGGTCCAGGGCGAAGGAGATTAGGCCCCAATCCACCAGGGATGCTGAAGAGTTGGGAGGCAAGGGGCTGGCCTTCCCTAGGGCAGGGGCCCCCACTCCCTGGAGCCAGTCCTGCAGGCCGGGTAGGTGCATGGCCACCAGCCCCACCCGCCGACTGGGCAGGCCCTTGAGGGCGGTTTTGTAGCGGCTATCCAGGGCCAGGTTGGTATCCACCGCCTGGGCTGCCCCCAGGGCCTGATACAGCACCTCAGGATGGTTGGCCACCAGTAAAAACCGGTTAGCCACCAGGGTGGTGGCCAGGGGGCTGGGGCCCGCCTGTGGCTGGCTGGTGTAGATCAGCCGATTGCCGGCGGCATCTTTAAAAATTAAGGGAGTACCGGCGATCGCCCGATTTTGCCAGAATAGCTCCAAACTTTTGCGGGCGGCCTGACCATCCTCACAGGTGAAAATCACCAGGTAACCGGGACTACGCCCATTCTCGGGATCCTGATCCAGGTCCCCAGTCACCACCGCCAGGGTGGTTTCCTCCCCCAGCCAGGGCTGCAGGTCCTGCTGGTAGGATAGCCCCGTCCCCGCCAGCAACACCTCTTCTAACCAGGCCAGTTCTTGCTTAATTTGGGGGCGTTGCTTAGGCTGGGCCAGGCCTAGCCAGACCTCCGCCAGGCGATCGGGACTGGCCAGCAGGGACACCACTAGGGGAGACTGCTTGGGGACAAACTGCAGGCTCTCAGGGGTTGGCTGGCGACTCCCCTGCAGCAGCGCCAGGGAACGGCGATCGGCCCACCACCCCCGCCCCAGGATCAACCCCAGGACCAACCCCACGACAATCACCAGGGCAATGATTACTCTCCGCCGTTTCATCCCACCACCGTTAAAGGCCCAGGGCCGCTCAGCACTGCAACCCGAAGTATCCTTTTCAGTGTAGGCTGCGGAGGGCCCTTGATCCCCTCCTGGCCACCATAGCGGTTTAAGAAATATGGCGTTGGCCAGCCCCCCTAGACCCGGGTGAGCTGGTTACAACCCCTGTAGGCAATCGTTGATTAGGACTTTGACCATGGATATTATTCACCTCACCAACCTACGGGCCTACGGCTACAGTGGCGCCCTGCCGGAGGAAACCAGGCTGGGTCAGTGGTTCCAGGTGGATCTGCAACTCTATGTGGATCTCCAGAGCGCCAGCCAAACCGATCGCCTGGCGGATACCCTGGACTATGGCACCGTGGCTACCCTCACCCAAACTTTGATCCGTCAGCGCCGCTTTGACCTGATTGAGGCCATGGCCGGCGCCATCGTCACCGCCCTTTTCGACCTCGATCCCCGGGTGGCGAGGATCACCGTGCGGGTGACCAAGCCTACCCCCCCCATCCCTGACTTCACCGGCCAGGTGGCGGTGGAAATCAGTCGCGATAGAATGTCATAAACCCAGGTAAGGTTTCGTCCCAGGGCTTGACCCCACCGCCGGGGCTAGCCCTCCTGGTAGGGCCCACCATCCACCTCCACCCCTCCCCATGACCGCCCCCCGTCCTGAGTTAGCCCGCCTACCGGATTGGCTCCGCCGCCCCATCGGCAACGCCAGTGACATTTCCACGGTGCAAAAGATTATTAAGCAGCGCCAGATCCACACCATCTGCGAGGAGGGCCGCTGCCCTAACCGGGGGGAATGCTACCGTAACCAGACCGCCACCTTTCTGCTGATGGGGGCGGTCTGTACCCGGGCCTGTGCCTTTTGTCAGGTGGATAAGGGCCATGCCCCCATGGCCCTGGATCCGGAGGAACCGACCAAGGTGGCGGAGGCGGTGCAACTGTTGGGGTTGCGCTATGTGGTGCTAACCGCCGTGGCCCGTGACGATCTGCCGGATCAGGGGGCGGGTTGGTTTGTGCGGGTGATGACCGCCATCCGCCAGGTCAACCCTGACACGGCGATCGAAGTGCTCACCCCTGACTTTTGGGGGGGGCGCAATGCAGAGACGGCCCAGGCGCAACGGGTGGCTACCGTGGTTGAAGCCCAGCCCGCCTGCTACAACCACAATCTGGAGACGGTGCGACGGCTACAGGGGCCGGTGCGACGGGGGGCCCAGTACGATCGCTCCCTGCGGGTATTGGCCCTGGTGAAACAACTCAACCCCGATCTGCCCACCAAGTCCGGGCTGATGCTGGGTCATGGCGAGACCAGGGCAGAGGTGATCGAAGCCCTGGAGGATTTGCGGCGGGTGGGCTGCGATCGCCTCACCCTGGGGCAGTATATGCGTCCCTCCCTGGCCCACCGCCCGGTGGATCGCTACTGGCTACCGGAGGAGTTTGACCAACTGGGGCAGGTGGCCCGAGAGTTGGGCTTCAGCCATGTGCGATCGGGGCCCCTGGTGCGGAGTTCCTACCACGCGGGTGAAGATCCGTGACGGCTCCGGTGTGGCGCCTGATTCCCTACCTGGAGGGCCCCGGCGCTCTACACATGGCCCTGGATAGCTGGCTGCTAGACCAACACCAACACCACGGCCACCCCCCCACCCTGCGCTTCTACAGTTGGAGCCCCGCTGCCCTCTCCCTGGGAGTGAGCCAGCGCCACAGCTATCCCGAGCATTGGCAGCGACTTACCTGGCGGGGGCAACCCCTTGACCTGGTACAGCGCCCCACCGGTGGCCGCGGGGTGCTGCACCAGGGGGATCTCACCTACGCCCTGGTGACCACCGCCCCAGGACCACGGCGCCAGGTCTATGAACAGCTTTGTCAGTTTTTGATTCAGGGGTGGACCCAGCTTGGCCTTCCCCTGCAGTTGGGCGCCCCTAACCGAGATTACCGGCGATCTGCCCATTGCTTTAGCCAGGCCACCGCCGCCGATCTGGTCACCCCCCAGGGCCACAAGCTGATCGGCAGTGCCCAACTGAGGCAGGGGCCAGCGGTTTTGCAACACGGGTCTATGCAGTTAGCCCCCGACCCCGACCTATGGGCCCAGGTGTTTGCCAGCCCCGCCCCACCGCCCCTGGCCCTGCCCCCCCCGGCCACCATTGTGGCGACCCTAGAGCAGGCCGCCACCCGCTGCTGGGGCTGCGAATGGGTCCGCCAACCCCTCAGCGATCAGGAATGGCAGCAGGTGATCCAGCGACAGGCCGCTTACCAGGCCAGGATCGCCGAAGCAATGGCCTGAGGTGGTGGGCAACCCCAGGCCATTCCCATGGTTCGCGGCAAACCCTCCTCCTCTTGCAGGGCAACGCCGGGCAGGGCTCTCCCCTAGCTCATGCTAGGGCCGCTGCGATCGTAGGCGGAAAAATCATGGGGGAGCTTGCCCTGGATGTGGCTCTCGTAGCCAGCGGCAACTTCAACGGGAAGCCCCACCTCTGCGGCCAGCCGCACCATCATCCCCTGCTCCCGCCGCCGACTGCGCTGATGACGCCGTAGAAATAGGTCCCGGGCCAGGGCGGTAATGCCGTTGGGGGCCGCCACCGGGGAGGGGCTGGGGGGCATGGCGGTCAGCGCTGGGGCTGGCACGGCGGGAATCTCCACCGGCAGGGCTGCAGGAACGCCACTCCGGTAAGCTCCCCCCCGCCACACCAGATCAGCCGCTGGCTGTTCGGGCCATGCCGTGGCTGCCCGAAAGGTTACCGGCACCCCCCGATAGTGCCCTTGCCCCAGCACCCGATCCAGCCTAGGAACCGGATTGGGGGTGTGCTCATAGCTAACGCCGCGATAGGTCAGTTTCATAGTGTCGCCTCCTGGAAGCGAGTAGCATTTAGAGGCGCGTTCCTTCGGGAGTGTCCCTACTTCCGTCCTGCCGTTGCTCCCTCGCCACCGAGGAGGAAAAGCAACAGATAGGATGAACGTTTTGTCCTATATCTGTATCGTAAGATACGGTTATTTACTTTTTTAGAATTTTTACAAATCTATAGGGTTGGGTTTCCTGGTAGACCCTGCCTCCTGATTACTGATTACTGCTCCCCCCCACCAGGCCTAGGTCTCCGCCCTAGGGAGACAGCCGGCGGGGTTCGCGGTACATTAGGGTAAATGATTGGGAGATCCGTCCTTGCCAACCCTCGGTGTTAACATTGACCACATTGCCACCCTGCGCCAGGCCCGCCGTACCGTTGAGCCTGACCCCGTCGCCGCCGCTGTCCTGGTTGAACTGGCCGGGGCCGACGGCATTACCGTCCACCTGCGGGAGGATCGCCGCCACATTCAAGACCGGGATCTGCGCCTGCTGCGCCAAACCGTCCGTACCCACCTGAATCTAGAAATGGCCGCCACGGAGGAAATGGTGACCATTGCCCTGGAGGTCAAGCCCGATTACGTCACCCTGGTGCCGGAACGGCGAGAGGAGGTCACCACCGAGGGGGGCCTAGATATCCTCAGCCAGGTGAGTCGGCTGCAGGGGGTAGTGGCAGCCCTGCAGGGGGCCGCCATTCCGGTGAGTTTGTTCATTGACGCCAGCTCGGCCCAGATCGAAGCCGCCGCCCAAACCCAGGCCCAGTGGATTGAGCTACACACCGGTTCCTACGCTGAGGCCCGGGGGGAGGGCGATCGCCAGCGGGAGCTCCAGCTGCTTAGCCAGGCGGCCAGCCTGGCCCAGGGCCTGGGGCTGCGGGTGAACGCGGGCCATGGCCTGACCTACTGGAACGCCGAGCCGGTGGCCCGTATTCCCGGTATGGAGGAGCTCAACATCGGGCATAGCATTATCAGCCGGGCCGTGCTGGTGGGGTTAGATCGGGCGGTACGGGAAATGCAGCAGATTATCCAGGGCCATGGTTAGGCTGCCCCAGTGAGCTGGGCTGGATCGGGATCTGCAGTAAAAACTGAGTCCCCCGGTCGACCTCGCTGCTCACCCTCACACTGCCATTACAGAACAGCAACAACTGCTGCACAATGGCCAGCCCCATGCCGGAACCTTCCGTGGTTTCCAGGGTGGGGTGACGTCCCCGATAAAAGTAGTCAAAGATATGGGGCAGGTCATTGGGGGCAATCCCCACCCCGGTATCCCGCACCTCTAACTCCACCGTCTTGTCCCGCTGTCGGGCTGTCACCCACACCTTACCGCCCCGGTGGGTATATTTGAGGCTGTTGTTGACGAGATGGATCACCATCTGCCGCAGCCAATGGTCAGGGCAGGCCACCGCCGCCAGGTGTTCTGGAATGGTGTAGGCCAGCATGATCCCCTTTTCCGCCGCCAGGGGTTGGTAGGTGCTGACCAGGGCGGGAATGGTGTCCGCCAGATAGACCGGCATGCCACTGCCCTGGCTCACATGGGTTTCCATCTGCAGCAGGTTGAGTACGCCATGGATCAGGGCACTCTGGCGATCGCACTCGTGACTAATCATATGCAAATAGCGTTGGCGCTGGGGGCCCTTAATCTGAGGCGAATCTAGCAAGGTCAGGGCGGTTTTAATGGTGGTCAGAGGGGTGCGCAACTCCTGTCCCATGGCATTGAGGAACTCATCCTTGAGCCGCAGGCTATTCAACAGGATCTCATTTTCGGAGGACAGGGTAGACAGCCCCAGGGAGGCTTGCTGGTAGGTGCTTAAGGATTGCTGACAATCCTGCTGGCGCTGCAGGTGCCAGGCTAGCCAACGATCCACCAGGGTAAGCCCTGGCGGGGAACTGGCGGCCACCGCAGCAGGGCACTGTAATGTTTTGATCCCAGCGGGAAGCAGGGCAGCTGGATCTGCCATCTGGCGAATTTGGTCCTGAAGGGTGCTCAGCACCGTGGCGCACACCAGGGGGGAGACCGAGTGGCAAACCGCCATCGGGGTAGTGGGCTCCAGCGCTGCCTCACCGACCTGGCCGAGGGGGGTGGCCAGCACCAGGCTGGCAAACTGTTCACCCTGAAGGATGACAAAGTAATCTTGAGACCACAGTTGGGGATCGGCTAAGGGCAGGGTCAACTCCCCTGGTGCTGGAGGGGGGCAGGGGTCAGGGGCCGCCGTCCTAAACCGCAGCAAGGGGTAATCTCCCCCCAGCCCCTGGTGGTAGCGCCGCAGGTCTGCCCACCAACTCTCCTGGCTGGGGAGCTTGACCCACAGGTGGGTGGCTACCCGCTGACTGGCCAGAAAGTTCACCAGGGAGCTTAGCAGGTCCTGCAGCCCTCCGGCAGTGATGGTCAGATCGTAGGTCAGGCCAACCCGATGCTGCAGGGTGGCCCGGAGGGAAAGGTCGGGGGAGGAATTGGGGGGCATGACAGCAGGTTCGGCCATCCGCGACTGACCCTAGAGGATAGCCTGGAATGGGGCATTGGCATGCTACTAAGGTAACCTTTAGTCACCTGAAGCGGTCCTCTCCTGGCCAGGGATTTACAGAATCTTGCGGTTGACCTATCGGCAGTAGCGATCGCGTAAATAGTGACCCGCCTGTTCCCGATCGTCAAAGTGAATTTTCTCAGTCCCTAAAATTTGGTAATCCTCATGGCCCTTGCCGGCGATTAAGATCCCATCGCCGGGTTGGGCCAGGGTGATGGCGGTCTGAATGGCGATGGCCCGATCTCCCACCACCGCGGCCGGACCGGGACTCACCGGCATGCCGGTGACAATGTCCTGGAGAATGCGTTCCGGATCCTCGGTGCGGGGGTTATCGGAGGTAACCACCACCAAATCCGCCAGGTCGGCGGCAATAGCCCCCATCTGGGGACGTTTGCCCCGATCGCGATCGCCCCCACAGCCAAACACACAGATCAGCCGACCGCTAATGAAGGGACGGGCGGCTCGCAGGGAGTTGCTGAGGCTATCGGGGGTATGGGCATAGTCCACAATCACGCTGATATCCTGATCGGGGCTGACCTGCACCGCCTCCATCCGTCCTGGCACACCGCCAAAGTGGGGCAGGGCCTGCACCATGGTGGCCAGGGGCAGGCCCAGGTGCAGGCCCGCGGCCACCGCCGCCAACCAATTTTCCAGGTTGAACTGGCCCACCAGGGGGGATGTAAAGGCCAGGGACCCGGCGGGACTGTGGAGCCTACCGGCCACCCCCTGGGGCTGGTAGGTCAGGTTATCGGTGTAGAAATCGGCCCGGGGGTTTTCGGTGCTGTAGGTCCAGCATTGATCGGCGGGGACTTGCTCGATGAGGCGTTGGCCGTAGGCCGCATCCTGGTTGATGATGGCCCGCCCCGCCAGGTAGGGGTCACTAAACAGCCGGGCCTTGGCCTGAAAATAGTCCTCCATGTCCCGGTGGTAGTCCAGGTGGTCCTGGGTGAGGTTGGTAAATACCGCCACCTCAAAGGGACAGCCCCAAACTCGCCCCTGGGCCAGGGCATGGGAGCTAACCTCCAACACTGCGTAGCGACAGCCGGATTGCTGGGCAGCGGCCAGGTCCGCCTGCAGGTCCACGGCGAAGGGGGTGGTGTGGAGGGCGGTTTGCTGATGTCCGGGCCAACGACTGTAGAGGGTGCCCAGCAGAGCCGTGGGCTGGTCCGCCGCCTTCAGCAGATGCTCGATCAGGTGGGTGGTGGTGGTTTTGCCATTGGTCCCCGTTACCCCCACCAGGCCCATTTGCTGAGCCGGATAGCCATGGAACCAGGCCGCCGCCTCGGCCCCGGCGATGACCATATCCTGGAGGGGAATAACGCAATCCCCTGGGGTAGGGGGGCGCTGTTGGTAGGCTTGGGGGGAGACCAGGGCGGCGATCGCCCCGCCGGCGATCGCCCCGGGCCAAAATTCTCCACCATCTACCCGAGTGCCGGGCATCCCAATAAACACGTCACCGGCCTGACAGGCATGGGAGTTGGTACACAGCCCCTTGACGGCTTGATCAGCCTGCTCCGGCGTCAGCCTGAATCCGGGCTGGAGCAACTCTGGGGGAAGGTTCTCAACCAGTTGGTGCAGCTTCATATCAGGGCATCCTTAGAGGGTTTGGCTGACCTTAGTTTTACAACTTTAGTCAGAAGGCTTAGAACCAGATTAATCGGTTAGGTAAATTCTGGGTAGGCGTTCTGACTGGCCGGGCTTGAGGGAGGCTGGGACCACCGGGGTTGGGGGGGGCCTGATCCCAACCCGGTTGAGGGCAAGGGCCGTCGGGCGGCGGCGATGGCTGGGGGTTTAGCTGTAGGCCTGAATCATGGCTTCCACCTGGGCCTGGGCAGCCCGGGGGGAAAGGCGTGGCAAGGGTTTTTCCACCGGGCCGGTGGCTGCCTGGTGTTCGGCACAGAGCACGGGAACTTCGTACTGATAGCGTTGGAACCAATCGGGTCGAGTGGTGATGTCTCGCACCTCCAGGTCCAGGGGCAGGGTGACTGCCCTGAGCTTAGCCTCTAGCCCGGCACAGAGATGACAACCGGGCTTACTATACAAAACGAACTTCATGGCTTGCCCTGAGTACAATATCCCGGGTAGAACATCCAATCAATTTGATTGTGCCAGATCGGAGCAAAATTCTGAGAAAACTTAGAACAGCCTGGGCCACCCACTCCCTTACCCGGCTCAACCCAAGCATAGGGTTCCCCCGCCGCCAACCTTCCCGATTGCCCAGCCAGAGCCCAGACTGTATCAATAGTTAACATTAAGACTGATATCCAATCTTAATGTTTCCCTCTAAATAGGGAAAAATGTTGCTAGAGATGCAGCTAAGCCCTGGCAAACCGCCTATTCTGAACTTAGCTCCCTAGTTTTTCCGCTCCATTCTATCCCAGCTCCCTATTCCCTATCCTTTTCATAAATGTTACAATCGTTAACACAGCGATTTATTTAAGGTTAAGTTACATGAATTTAATAGATGGTCTCTGGTTGGCCCTCGCGGTCACAGTTTGCTCCTGGGGTCTCATTCAACGGTTCAGGCCATCAGTTGAGCTTGAGCTTGAGCGTGAGCCTATCCCCGTACCCGTCCGGTCTGACCGGTACAGGTAAAAGGCCTCCCAGTCCAGTATTCCTGCCCTCTGGATCAGTGGTTTGAATTCGATTCTCCCCGTCGCCATCGCCCTTGTCTGATTTCTGCTCTGCCTGCCCTGGCTAAGTCCTTAGGCTTCCCAGGGCCTCAGAGGTTGTTTGAAAAGCCGAAGAGAGTTTCAAACTGTCTATACCTATCGAGTAGGATAATCATCGCAAAATTCATTACTTTAGCGGCCCCCTGGCGGCGAGTTATACCTGGGACAACCTTTTTCAAACAACCGCTCAGCCGAGTTTGCTGTCTGGCCTATCCAAATCTTCTGTTCTCTAAACCCTAGTCCTTCCCCCCGCCCCCTTGCCATGAGAACTCTGCAGACTCCTAATGATCTCGTCCGTACCTACCTGAAGGAAATTGGCCGTGTTCCCCTGCTGACCCATGAGGAGGAAATCATCCTGGGCAAACAGGTGCAACGGCTGTACCTTCTGCAACTGCAGCGTCAGGCTCGAGAAGGTGAGTTAGGCCGATCCCTCACCCTAGAGGAGTGGGCCGAGGGGGCCAACCTATCGGTGACGGATTTACAGCAGGCGATCGACTTAGGGGACCTGGCCAAGCGTCGTATGGTGGAGGCCAACCTGCGCCTGGTGGTCTCCGTTGCCAAAAAGTACATTAAGCGCAATGTGGATCTTCTGGATCTGATTCAGGAGGGCACCATCGGCATGCAGCGGGGGGTAGAAAAGTTTGACCCCACCAAGGGGTATCGGTTCTCCACCTACGCTTACTGGTGGATTCGTCAGGCCATTACCCGGGCGATCGCCGAGAAGAGCCGCACCATTCGCCTTCCTATCCACATTACGGAGAAGCTGAATAAGCTGAAAAAAGCTCAGCGCCAGTTGTCTCAATACTACGGCCGGGCGGCCACGGTGGCGGAGTTGGCGGCGGAGTGTGAACTCACCCCCAAGCAGGTGAGGGATTACCTGGAGAAGGCTCGCCACCCCCTTTCCCTGGATTTGAAGGTGGGGGATAACGAAGATACGGAGTTGGTAGAACTCCTGGAGGATGGTGGTCAGTCTCCGGAGGATTTTGCCACCCAGGTGTCTCTCCGCCAGGATCTGGAGCGGTTGATGGGGGACTTGACCCCCCAACAGCGAGAGGTGTTATGCCTGCGTTTTGGTCTGGAGGACGGGCAAACCATGACCCTGGCCAAGATTGGCGATCGCCTGTCCATCAGTCGGGAGCGGGTGCGGCAGATCGAACGGGAGGCCCTGACCAAGCTGCGTAAGCGCCAGGCGGATATGCGGGAGTACCTGGCCAGCTAGGGGCCCAGGGCCGCCAGGGCGATCGCCGCCGGGTAGATGCGGTGTTCCTGTACCTGAATCCGGGCCTGCAGGCTTTCGCTGCTATCCTGCGCCAGCACCGGTACGGCGGCCTGCATGATAATCGGGCCACTATCCACCTCGAGTTCAACATGGTGGACGGTGCAGCCGGAGAACTTTACCCTAGCGGCCAGGGCCTGCTCCACGGCGTGGGTGCCGGGGAAACTGGGCAGCAGGCTGGGGTGAATATTTAGAACCTGGCGGGGGAAAGCGTCGATCAGCAGGTCGGTAACCCGGCGCATCCAACCCGCCATGATTACCCAGGTGGCGCCGTGACCCTGCAGGGCATGGATGATGGCCTGGTCCAGGGCCTGGCGACTGTGGTAATCCCGGTGATTTAACAGCACCCGGGGTAGGCCCAGGCGATCGGCCCGCTCCACCACCCCAGCCCCCGGATTGTTGTAGATCACCACCTGGATTTGGGCATGCAGGTCCCCCCGATGGATGGCGGCGGCGATCGCCTCCAGGTTAGTCCCCCGGCCGGAAGCCAGCACCCCCAGGGCCAGGGGTTCGGCAAAGCGGGGCCAGACCTGGGGTAGGCAGGGGGAAATCAGGGCAGAGTCGGGGGTCACCATGGGGGCCATCCATCCTGGGGAAGCGCTGGGGTTATCCTAGCGAGGATCGGTGGCGCTGGTGCAGCGTCACCGGTTTTTTTATGGCTGGGGCGCTACCCTAGGGAATAACCGCTACCCTGCTGGCGTTGGGGTAGATTACGGTTAGTTTTGGGAATTAAACCCCTAGCGGGGGTGGGCCCTGGCCACGAGGAGGTGATCATGCTGACCTTTTTCACCAAGTTTGACTACCTATTGCGGGAAACCCTGCTGGGGTTACGTCGGGGCGGATGGATGAATTGGGCCGCCATCAGCACGATTACGGTGCTCTTGTTTCTATTTGGCGTCAGCTTACAATCCACCTGGCAACTGGAGCGACTGTTGAATCAGTTTGGTAGTCAGTTGGAGGTCTCCGCCTACCTGGAAACGGGGTTCCAGGCCGCCGATCTGCAGGCGGCGGTGCAGAAAATGCCCCAGGTGGTGGGGGTGACGGCGGTCAGCAAGGAGGAGGCCTGGGCCGCCCTGGTGAAGGATTTGGGGGTCTCGGACATTGAGGGGGCAACGGCCCAGTTGAAGGGTAACCCCCTGGTGGATGAGCTCAAGGTTAAGGCCCGGCATGCCGACGCGGTGCCCGCCATTGCCGAACAACTCGAGCAGTTAGAAGGGGTGGACGAGGTCCGCTACATCGATGAGGCGGTGGTGCGGCTGGCCCAACTCAACACCGGTCTGCGCTGGGCCAGCCTGTTTGTGATTGCCGTGCTCACCCTCACCGCTACGGCGGTGATTAGCACCACCATTCGCCTGATTGTGCTGGCCCGTCGCCGGGAAATCGAGGTGATGCAACTGGTAGGGGCCACCCAGATCTGGATCTACCTACCCTTTATTTTGCAGGGGGCCGTCTTTGGCATCGCCGGCGCTACCCTGGCCTGGGGGTTACTGATGGCGATTCAGAAATTTATTGCCGAGCTGGCGGCCCAGCAGCCTGACTTTATCCAGTTTTTGGCCCAGGGGTTAGCCCTCAGCCCCCAGCAGCTGATCCTACTGCCCGCCGCCCTGATCGGCTTGGGCACCCTGGTGGGGCTGATGGGCAGCCTGCTGGCGGTGCGACGGTTCTCCCTGCGGTAGGGGGGTGGGATGGCCGCCCATCTGGATGCGCCAGAGGCTGGCGTAGAGCCCCCCCTGGGCCAGCAGATCACTGTGGCTACCGGATTCCACCAGTTCCCCCTGCTCCATCACGTAGATGCGGTGGGCATGGCGGACGGTGGAAAGGCGGTGGGCAATCACCAGGGTGGTGCGGTTTTGGGTGATTTTCTCTAGGGACCGTTGAATGGCCGCCTCGGTTTCGTTGTCCACCGCGGAGGTGGCCTCATCCAGCACCAAAATCGGTGGATCCTTGAGGATGGCTCGGGCGATCGCCAACCGTTGCCGCTGTCCACCAGATAGCTTTTGGCCCCGTTCCCCCACCACGGTGTGGTAACCCTGGGGCAGGCGCTGAATAAAGCCATCGGCCTCCGCCATTTGGGCCGCCCAGCGAATCTCCTCGGGGCTGGCCCCCAGGCTGCCATAGGCAATGTTTTCCGCCACGGTGCCATGGAACAGAAACACCTCCTGGCTCACCAGGCCAATGGCGCGGCGCAGATCCTGGGGATACAGGTCTCGGATATCCTGGCCATCTACGGTGATCCGCCCCTGGTCAACCTCGTAAAAGCGCAGTAGCAGCTTCACCAGGGTACTCTTGCCCGACCCGGTGGATCCGACTATGGCGATGGTTTGACCGGCGGGCACGGTGAAACTGAGCTGGTGCAGCACCCTGGGGCGCTGGGGGTAGGCAAAACCCACCTGCTCAAAGGCAATCTGGCCCCTCACCTGGCCCAGAGGTAGGCGCTGCTGTCCGGGGCAGATGGCCAGGGGGGTGTCCAGCAGGTCCAGCACTCGCTCGGTGGAGGCCATGGCCCGTTGGTATTGATCCAGGGTTTCCCCCAGGCGGGTCAGGGGCCAGAGCAGCCGTTGGGTCAAAAACACCAGTACGCTGTAGGTGCCCACCGCCAGGGTGCCGGCGACGGTGGCCAGCCCCCCGTAGACCAGGGTGGCGGTAAAGGCAAACAAAATCAAAATCCGAATCAGGGGAATAAACAGGGCGCTGAGGGCGATGGCCCGCTGGTTACTGCGGCGATAGGCCTGGCTGTCAGCCCTGACCCGCTCAATCTCGTAGGCTTCAGCGGTGAAGCTCTTAATGGTCATCATGCCGCTGAGGTTGTTGGCCAGGCGCTCGTTGAGTAGGGCCACCCGTTCTCGCACCTCGGCGTAGCGGGGGGCCAGTCGGTGCTGGAAGGCGATCGCCCCCCAGATAATCAGGGGCATGGGTAGCATGGCCCAGCCCGCCACCCCCGGGGCCAGCCAGAAAAAGGCCCCGCCAATTAAGATTACCGTGGTGATTACCTGCAGGACCTCGTTGGCCCCCCGGTCTAGAAAACGTTCTAGCTGATTAATGTCATCGTTGAGGATGGCCAGCAACCGCCCACTGCTACGGTCTTCAAAATAGGCCAGGTCTAACCCCTGCAGGTGGGCGTAGGCCTCCATGCGTAGGTCCTGTTGGATGGCCTGGGCCAGGTTGCGCCATAGCACATCGTAGGCGTACTCAAACAGAGACTCCAGGCCCCAAATAACCAGGGTGAGCAGGCTCAACACCACAAACTGACCCTGGATAGAGGGGATGCCCCAGGCGGCGATCCAGGATTGCTGCTGTTTGACCACCACGTCTACTGCCAGGCCAATCAACACTGGCGGCGCCAGATCAAAGGTTTTATTGAGGACAGAGCAGAGGCTAGCCTGCCAGATCTGGGTTTGGTAGCGGCGGGCGTAGCGCAGTAGACGGGGCAGAGGCGGTAGGGAGGAGGGAGCCATGGGCACAGGGGTAGAGGGGGCATCAATTCCTACCCGTACATTTGCTCATTAGTCCAGGTTATGGAATGGGGACATAAGTAGCAGAGATTTTATTAAGGAAAATCTGTACTTCTTGTTACAATATATGACGGAGGAGATGAGAGCCCTCCGAACGAGAAACTCGCGGTCAAGATGAAGGGCGCTAGAAAACCATAGTTACCAGGTTTTGCTAGGGCTTTGAGGTTTTGCAGCGGTTTCTTCCCCTTGAGAGAACAACCTATGGGTATTTTACTATACCTGGATCGGCTTCCCCGGAAGCCGATTTTTTT
>JBEIGU010000075.1:0-19103 GCA_040381765.1 Leptolyngbya sp. | reverse complement strand
TTGGGTTATATGAGACATGTGAAATGAAGCACAGAATACTGTCTTTTGTAGCCTCCTGTGGATCTAAGTCTAATTTTTTCTGAATTTGGGCATTTTCAAGCTCTTGACCCATATGGATTTGGATATGTCTGTTTTTGTCTATACCAAATTAGATGCGATTACCCTGCTAGGAGGAAGAACCAAAAGCTATGGGATAGGCGTTTTAATCTGGATTGGGTTTAGTTTTGGGTTGATCAGCCGAAATCATGTCTAGCTCGCCTCACAGCCCGAACCGGGGCGCCGTTGCCGCCGGTCACAGCCTCACCGCTGCGGCGGGAGCGGAGATGCTGCGCCAGGGGGGAAATGCCTTTGATGCAGCGATCTCCGCTGCCTTTACCGCCTGTGTGACGGAGTCCGCCCTCACCTCCCTGGGGGGCGGTGGCTTCCTGCTGGCCCACACCGCCGCCGGCCACAATCAGCTATTTGACTTTTTTTGCCAGACCCCCCAGGGGAAGGCGGGGCCAGGGTCGGTTGATTTTTTTCCGATCCAGGCCAACTTCGGCGACACGGTGCAGGAGTTCCACGTGGGTATGGGGTCCATGGCGGTGCCGGGCACCGTGGCGGGCCTGGTGGAGATTCATCAGCAGTTGGGGCGCTTGCCCCTGAAGGCAGTGGTGGCCCCGGCCCAGCACTGGGCGATCCAGGGCACGGTGATCGAACCCTTTCGGGCCTACTGTTTCCGCATTCTGGAGCCGATCCTGACCGCCACTGCGGCCGCCGCCACCCTCTACGCCCCCGGCGGACGTCTGCTCCAGGTGGGAGATCGCTTCTCCCTGCCGGAGTTCGCCAGCCTACTGACGGAGTTAGTGGAGACCGGGGCAGATCTGTTTTACCAGGGTCGCCTGGCCCAGCAGCTGGCGACAGACTCTGCCCACCAGGGGGGCTACCTGCGGCTGCAGGACCTGCAGACCTACCGGGTGATCGAGCGCCAACCCCTGGCGGTGCCCTACGGCCCCCATCTGCTGTTGACCAACCCCCCCCCTAGTTCCGGCGGCACCCTGATTGCCTTTGCCCTCGACCTGCTGGCCAGTATCGCCCCCCAGCGCCTGGAGCACGGCAGCCCGGCCCATGTCGCCGCCCTGGTGGAGGTGATGCGGCTGACTAACCTGGCCCGCCAGGATGGCTACGATCGCCACCTCTACCAGTCCGACATCGCCCAGCAGTTCCTCAGCAATCGCCACAGCACCCCCTACCGGCAACAGCTGCAGGCTGCCCTGGGGGCACGGGGGGTGAATAAATGGGGCAGCACCACCCACATCAGCGCCATCGATGGCGAGGGCAACGCCGTCAGCATGACCACCTCCAACGGCGAGGGCTCAGCCTACCTGCTACCGGGAACCGGGGTGATGATCAACAATATGCTGGGGGAGGAGGATCTCAACCCCCAGGGCTTCCACCAATGGCCCACCAACCAGCGGATTTCCTCGATGATGGCCCCGACCATCGTGTTAACCGGGGGTAAGCCGGGGCTGGTGTTGGGGTCGGGGGGGTCTAACCGGATTCGCACGGCGATCCTACAGGTGGTCTCCAACGTCCTCGACTTTGGGTTGGATCTGGAGGCCGCCGTCCATGCCCCCCGCCTGCACTGGGAACGGGGCGCCCTCCACCTGGAGCCCGGCTACCACCGCCCCAGCCTGGAGGCGGCGGGCCTGACCCAGGGGCAGGACAGCACCTGGTGGGAGCAACCGAATATGTTCTTTGGTGGGGTCCATGCCGTGGCGGTGACGGCGGCGGGTGACTGTGTCGCCGTGGGGGACCGGCGGCGCAACGGCGCCTGTGCCATTGTGGCGGAGTAGCCCGATTGAGTCCTCCCCTGGTGAACCCTGGCCAGGTCTGGCTGGCCCTGGTAATCGGCAACAGTCGCCTGCACTGGGGTCTGTTTATCGGCGATCGCTGGCAGGGATCCTGGCATACCCCCCACCTGACGACGGCCCAGGCCTGGGCCCTGCAGACCGCCGGTTTTGCCCCCCCGGTTTGGCAGGATCTGGGCCTGGCGGGGCCTGCCCAGCCCCCCCCCTGGCCCCCGACCCCAGAGCTCTGGCTGGCCTCGGTGGTGGCCCCCCAGGCCGCCCTGCTGCAGACCTACCCCGGCCTGCGGTGCGTGACCACCGCCCAGGTGCCCCTGGCCCACACCTACCCCAGCCTGGGGGTAGACCGGGCCTTGAGTTTGCTGGGGGCGGGACTGACCTACGGCTGGCCGGTGTTGGTGGTGGACGCCGGCACCGCCCTGACCTTCACCGCTGGGGTAGACCAGGCCCTGCTGGGGGGGGCGATTGCCCCCGGCCTCAGCCTACAGCTGCGATCGCTGCACCAGGCCACGGACCAGCTCCCCGCCCTGCCAACCGGGCTGATCGAGGCCCCCCCCCGCTGGGCCACCGATACCCCTGGGGCCATGATCAGCGGGGTTTTCCATACCCTGGTGGCGGGCCTGGAGGATTTTATCCAGGCCTGGTGGCGCGACTACCCCCAGGGGGCGGTGGTGCTGACCGGCGGTGACGCCCCCCTGCTGCTGGCCGCCCTCCACCGCCGCCCCGGGGCCCGGGCAATGCCCCTGCACCACGACCCAGACCTGATGTTTTGGGGCCTGGGCCAGTGTCACCGCCACTCCCAAGCCTAAGACTGGGGGGCTCGGGGGGCCGGGTTGAGATCAATATCGGGCCCAATCAGATCCGACAATTTCTCCACCCCGTAGAGCAGCATGGCGATGCGCTCCAGGCCCAGGCCCCAGGCGATGGTGGCGCGATCGCCACAGCCCAGGGGCACTAGCATCTCCTGGCGAAACAGGCCGGAGTTGCCCACTTCGAGGTAGCGATCGCTGGGGGGATGGTAGGCCAACACCTCCAGGGAGGGCTCGGTGTAGGGGTTATAGGTGGGCTGGAACTTGAGGTGGGTGAAGCCCAGATGCTGGTAAAAATAGGTCAGGTAACCCATCAGGGTGCGGACACTGAGCAGTTCCCCCACCACCACCCCCTCGATCTGATGGAATTCCGCCAGGTGGGTGCTGTCGATGGTCTCGTTGCGGAACACCCGGTCGATGGAGAAGTACTTACCCGTTCCCCCCTGGAGCTGGTATAGACGGCGGGCGGTGGAGGTGGTGGTGTGGGCCCGCAGGATAGCCCGACTGGCCTCCGTGGCTCGCCATTCACCGCCGTAGTTAGCCTCATGCACCTGCTGGACGGCGGCAATCAGGGCCGGGTCTGGGGGTAGGGGCAGGGTTTGGGGGTGGGTCAGGTAAAAGGTATCCTGCACCTCCCGAGCCGGATGGTCCTGGGGGGTAAACAGGGCATCAAAGTTCCAGAAGGCCGACTCGACAATGTAGCCGGTCATTTCATCAAAGCCCATTTGCAGGAAGATATCCCGAATCCGTTGGATGCACTGGCTGAGCAGGGTGGGCCGACCGTAGGCAATGTCGGGGACGGGGGCGTGGATGTCGTAGGCCTTGAGCTCCACCTGGCGCCATTGACCGGAGAGAATCAATTCGCTACTCAGGGCGGTCACCTGGTCCTCTAGGGTCAGGGCCCGGAGGGCGGGCAGCACCTGCAGGCGGTAGTCGTTGTTCACCCGGTGCTGGAGGTAGCCCTGCTGCTCCAGCCACTCCAAAGAGAGGGGGTGGGCCTGCGCTGGCGACCCAGCGGCGATCGCCCCCAGGGTGGCCTGCCGTTGCTGGTAGGCCGCCAACACCGCCGGCTTGATCACCCGTACCCAGCCCTCCCCTTCCCCATCCTGGAGCTCCACCGCCTGCTCCCGCCGCAGGGCCCCGTAGTTGAGGCTAAATTGGCTGCCCAGGCGAGCCTGTAGCAGGGCCCGGTCCTGGACTCCCCCCAGCAGCAGCTCCGCCAGGGCCGCCCCCGGTAGGGCCCCCGCCAGCCCCTCCCCCTTGCTGGTCAGCACCCAGCCCTCCTGGGGGTGTTCCTGCCAGAGCAGGTAGCCCTCCAGGGCGCCGCTGCCCAGGAAGCCCTTGATGAAATTGATGTCAAACTGATGCTGCTGACAGAGCGATCGCAGACTATCCACCACCGTTTGCCCCTGGAGCAGTTGGACAAACTGGCGTTGCTTACCGGTTAATTGTTGCAGATCAAGCATGGCAGGGGGCTCAGGGGATAGGGGGCCTAATGCCTCACCCGGGGGCAGGGCTGGGGTTGGGGGGGGGCCACCCGACACTGCTGGGCCAGGCAGGGCTGCTGGTAGGCGGCTTCACTAGCCAGGGCGGGGGGGGGCTGGCCAAACACCATCTCACAACTCAGGTCCTCAAAATTGGGGGTCAGGGTCAGGGGAATACCAAACTCCTCCGTAAAGAAGCGCTGGGTGGGGAGCTTGCACATATTAATACACATGGCGACGCAGCCACTGGCCTCCAGGTAGCGGCACTTTTCAATGTGAACCCCACTGTGCTGGCGCCGCCGGGCCACCGCCGGGTCAGGGGACGCCGGCACCTCCACCTCCCTCACCTGACAGGGGCCCACCAACCACTCAAACAACCGGGTGGCAAACCAGGCATTTAGCTCACATACCCGCTGCCCTGGGGAAAACAGGTGCCGAATCAGCCAGAGTACGGGGCTGGGCACCAGGGACTGCAACACCTGGGCCACCAGGGCCTGTTGTTCAGCGGCGTTGCGGCCCTCCATAATGCGTTGGGAGAGGGCGACAAAGCCCTCGTAGCCCGGTTGGATGGTGGGTTGCCCCACCACCCGGGCCATCTTGCGACTGAAGATCCAGATGAATAACCGGTCAAGGCGGTTATCGTGGTAGACCGTGGGGGCGGGGAGAGGGGACTGATCAGGGGATGCCATGGTAGGGGTAGGGAAACAGCGCAGTGGGCTAGTCGGCGCCCTGGATTAGACAGTCCGCCACTGGATCGAGGGGGGGATCTGAACTCAGGGAAAAGGCATGGCCACAGCCACAGGTGTAGCCCGCCTGGGGATTACTAAAGCGAAACCCTCCCCCCATCAGGTCTTCGGCGTAGTCAATGGTGAGCCCCGTCACCAGGGGAAGGACGGTGGCAGGCACCAGAATCTCCAGGTCACCACAGTTCACCTGGGTATCTTCGGCCCCAAGGGTGAAGGCCGGGCTGAGGTCATAGGTCCATTCGGCACAGCCCCCAGACTGCAGGGCCAGGCGCAGGCGATGGGTGGGCTGGGGTTGCTTCTGGAGGAGACGCTGCAGTTCCTGCAACGCCGCCGCACGCAGGTGGATCATGGGGGGCAAGGCCGGCCACAGCCGGTTTCGTTGAGAACCTGGATCGGTCCCGACCCGCCAGGGCAGGATGGCGGGAAAAGCACCAAACATATTTCTGTCTTATCTTATCCACTTACCCTGGAAAATCACCAGTGTGATCAGTGGGTTCCGATGGTCTCCCCCTGGGCGAAGGAGGATCCAGGCCAATCCGGTGCCAGCCCTTGTACCTACCCCCCGTTGCCATGTCCCCTATCCTCTCCCTGTTCCGGTTCATCCCTCCCCTGGTGGGCCGCCGTGGCCGCCTTCTCTGGTGCGCCGGGGTGACAATCCTGGTGAGTTTGGCCTGGGGGTTGGGTCAGGCCCTTGCCGAACCGGAAGCTGCCGCCATGGTCACCCTGGGCGATCGCCCCCTATTCACCATTCAGGCTCGACAATCCTTCCCATCGGTTGCGCAGCGGGCCCAACGAATCTCAACTCGCCTGGAGGCCGCCGCCCAGGATCAGACGGTGGATCTGGATCAGCTGAGTCTGTCAGAGACCGAGTTTGGCCCCACCCTCTACGCCATGGATCACCTGCTGATGACCGTCAGTCAGGGGGACGCCGAGGGCACGGGGTTGAGCCCCCAGATCCTGGCTAAGCAGCATCTGATCACCATCCAACAGGCCATGGGGCAGTATCGGCAGGAGCGTAGCGCCGAGGCCCTCAGTCAAGCCGCCCTGATCGCTTTTCTCTGTACCCTGGGGTTGACCCTGACAATTTTAGTCCTGGCCAATGCCATGCCCCAGTTCTATGGTTGGCTGGACCGGCAGCAGGACCGGTGGGTTCCCAATCTTCGGTTCTACAACGTCGAGATTTTAACCGCCAATCAACTCACCACCCTGGTGCAGGTGTTGACCCGCATCCTGCACGCTACTCTGCTAGTGCTGCTGTTGCTCTTCTATGTCTCCTTTGTTCTAGGGCTGTTTCCCACCACTCGGAACATCGGCCAGGGCATCTTTGGCTACGCCGGTCGGGGGCTCCAGGGCATCGCTGATCGCTTTTTGGGTTACCTGCCCAACCTGTTTACCATTGTGCTGATTCTGCTGCTGGTGACCGCAGTGCTACGGGTAGCCCGCTGGCTATTTAATAATTTGCAGCGGGGCCGCCTGACCATTGGGGGGTTTTACCCGGAGTGGGCGATCCCCACCTACCGGTTAGTGCAGTTTTTAACCCTGGCCTTTGCCCTGGCGGTAATTTTTCCCTACCTGCCGGGGGCCAGTTCCCCCGCTTTTCAGGGGGTGTCGATCTTTTTTGGCCTGCTGGTGTCCCTGGGGGCGGGGGGAGCAATCCTCAGCGTGGTGGCCGGGTTTATTTTGATCTACACCCGGGCCTTTGTGGAGGGCGATCGCATCCACTTTGGCGACGTGGAGGGGTTTGTGGTGGAAAAATCCCTGTTTGTCACCCGTCTGCGCACCATTGAGAACGTTTTAGTCAGTATTCCCAACGCGGCCCTGCTCAGCAGTAATATCACCAACTACAGCGCCCTGGTGCGGGAACAGCAAACCCCCCTGACCCTCACCACCACCGTTACCCTGGGGTACGATCTGCCCTGGCGCCTGGTGCAGGATACCCTGGTGGCCGCCGCCCAGGCCACCAACTACATTCTGGCGGATCCTAGCCCCTCGGTTTGGCAAACCTCCCTGGATGACTTCTACGTTAGCTACCAGCTGCGGGCCTACACCACCCACCCAGAGTTGCTGGGGCAGATCTATTCCGAATTACACCAGCAGGTCCAGGACCACTGTAACCAGGCTGGCATCGAAATCCTATCCCCCCACTACGGAGCCCTGCGGGACGGCAATGCCAACACGATTCCCGCCACCTACCTGCCCGCCGATTACCGACCGCCCTTTTGGAATCTGCCCCCCCGGGGATAGGCTCAGGTGAAATAATTCCAGATTAAATAAACCCACAGCGTTGGGCCAGGGCCACCTGCAGCTGGCGCTTATACTCGCCATCCTCGACCACGTAGGCGCCAAAGCGGGCCAGGTGGGGGTTCATCATCTGGGCGTCAAAGAGATTAAAATGCTGGTGCCGCAGGTGTTCCACCAGCTTTACCAGGGCCACCTTGGAGCCCTCCGGAATTCGGAAAAACATCGACTCACCGATAAAGGCGCCGCCGATCGCCAGCCCCAGCACCCCCCCCGCCAGTTCATCCCCCTGCCAGGTTTCAAAACTGTGGGCCCAACCGGCCTGGTGGAGTTCTCCGTAGACCTGGATCAGTTCTGGGGAGATCCAGGTGGTGTCGCGATCGGCACAGCCTTTCACCACCGCCCCAAAGGCCCGGTTAATAGAGGTCTGAAAGCGGTTTTGGTTGAGGGCCCGACGCAGCGATCGGGGATAACGAAAGCGCTGATCCAGGGGAATTAAGGTGCGCTGGCGACTGGAGTACCAACCCAAATGGTCGCCATCCCCCTCCGCCATCAAGAAATAGCCCTGGGAATAGCCCTGAATTATGGCATCGATATCGTGGTTGTGGTCAGCACTCACGGCACTCAACCCTGGACGGGGATGGAGTAGTATAGCCCATAGGGTCATTATGGCGCGCCGCAACCTCCCCTGCTAGCCCAGGATCTCCAGATAATCGTGGATCAAATGGCGCCGACTGGGTTGGCGTAGCTTTTGCATTGCCTTAGATTCAATCTGTCGCACCCGTTCCCTCGACAGGTCAAGGACACGGCCAATTTCCGCCAGGGAATAGGGGGTGCCATCCCTCAAACCAAAGCGCATGTTAATCACATCCTGTTCGCGGCTGGTCAACTCCGCCATCATCTGATGTAAGTCCTGCTTGAGGGAGTCCCGCAGCAGAATCTCCTCAGGGGAGGGGGTGGTGGCCTCCAACAAGTCCCCCAATTCCGTATCCCGATCCTGCCCCACCCGGCTCTCCATGGAGATGGCTCTGGGAATCCGTAGCAGCATCTCTCTGACTTCGGCAGCACTCATTCCCAGCACATCTCCCACCTCCTGCAGGGAGGGGGAGCGACCGGTTTTTTGGATGATTTGGCGTTGGGCTTTTTTGATTTTGTTAATCTTTTCGGTAATGTGTACCGGCAGCCGGATGATCCGACTTTGGCTGGCCAGGGCCCGGGTAATACCCTGGCGAATCCACCAGTAGGCGTAGGTGCTAAACCGATAACCCTTGGTGGGATCAAACTTTTCCACCGCTCGCTCCAGACCTAGGGTGCCCTCCTGAATTAAATCCAGTAGATCCAGACCCCGGTTTTGGTATTTCTTAGCCACCGATACCACCAGGCGCAGGTTGGCCTTGATCATGTGTTCCTTAGCTCGTGACCCCTGGGCAATGCGGCCTTCCAACTCAGCCAGGGAAAGGCCATGCAGGGTGGCCCAGGCTTGCTTGCCCAGGGTTAGGGTGATTTTCAACTCCGCAGGTGACAGATCCACCGCTGCCCCCCAACGGGCCAGGGAGGGGCGGTGGCCCAACTGGGACGCCAGGCGATCGCGAGCCTGCAGCAGCCTATGGAGATCGTAGAATGGCCCCCCCTCCCTGGCAGCGGCTTGCTCCAGGCTGTGCAGTAACTCCACATACCCCCGGACGTAACGGGCTTCAGCCACTTCCTCCTCGCGGGTCAACAGTCGCACCCGACCAATATCCTGCAGGTAAAGACGGACCAGGTCATGGGTGGAGGCATGTTTGCCAGCGACAAGGGAGGTTTCCATGACCTCCAGGTCCGATGGGGCTAACGGGTCATGATCTTTTTCCGCTACCGCCAGTGCCCTCCTGGCTGAACCCCAGCTTAAGTCGCTGGTGGCTTCAGGGGGAGTTCGGGAGACCTTGTCGGGTTTGTAACGGGGTGTTGCTACCATGGGGGATTACCTAGTCGTACTGAAGGACCACTCATTGAGTCTGTTTTAGATTTCCTTCTAACAGAGCCGGTCAACCAATTGCTGCAAAACATCTGGTTTTGTCTACCAGGTGCTTCGATAGGGGTTGCCAGTCCGATTAGAACAAGGTTGCGATGCCACCTGCTAAGGGCTGAGACCCAGCCTTTGTCCAGGGCCCTGAGCTCAATGGCTATAGCTGAAACTTTAGGTACCCGATCTCGAGCCAACCTCCGGAAATCTTAGACGGTCAACTGACATAGCAATTTACGTGACCTGTCAGCCTAATTCGTGGAAATTACGGATGACTTAGCGGAAACCTTACATTCCGGTTGGAGATATCTGGGGGTTGTGAGGATAGGTCTTTTCTTGCGGATACCCTACAGCGGTACCCACCACGGATCTATTTACGCCGCCGAGTACTAGCTATTAGCAGGGCCAGGAGGGGCTGGAGTACTCTAAATCGGGCCTGAGGGTCTCGGCTTCCCGCAGGTAGGCATGCTGGACGGTGGCTTGATTGGGGGGTAATTGTACGTACATGAGCAGACGAATACAGCGGGGCAGGCTACCGGCCACGTGCATATGCTGAACATCCAGGAGGGGAACCTGGTTCCAGCCGGGGCGTTGGCGGGCGATCGCCGCTGGGAAGAGGGCGTCTAGATCCCGGGTAACGGAGAAGGTGGCGCTGATAATGGAGGCAGGATCGAGCCGGTTACGCAGCTCAACGGCCTCCAGAAGCTCGGTAACCGCCTCCGCCATGGCCGTCTTGGAGTTTTCCGCGGCTGTCACCGCCCCCCGAATTGCCCACACTCGCCCACTCACACCGAGTCCTCCCAAGATGTTATCGCTCTCTGATCCGGCTCTCCCTCGTGGGGCAAACCAGAGTTAGAGGCGCGATCGCAGAAAACGACTGACCTTTTCCGCTCCCATCCTACCTTCTCTGAGGGACCATAGAGCTAGGGACGATAGAGCCACAGGGGTAAGCCACTGGTGGATTGCTCAAAGTCTAGCCATTCCAGGGTACTTTGCAGAGACGACCAGAGCGGGGTAACCGCCGCTGAGGATAGCACCTGGCTGTCTCCGGGGAGCAGCCGTCGCAGCCCACTTTTTTTGTCCCCAAAGGTGATGCATTCCGCCTTGTCGGGGTTGAGACCGGCGAGTTCAGCCACCCACCGCTGGGCCTCCGCTTCGCTGCCCAGGCGATCCACCACCCCCAGGGCCAGGGCCTGTTCTCCGGTAAAAATCCGACCATCGGCGAAGCTGCGTACCGCCGCTTCACTCAGGGACCGGGCTTCAGCGACGGTTTTGACAAACTGGCTGTAGCTGACGTCAATCAGCTCCTGAAGAATGCCCTTCTCAGGATCGGTGAGCTCCCGATCGAAGGCCAGAATATCCTTGTAGGGGCCGGATTTGATTACCTTAAAGGAAACCCCAACCCGCTCCAGCAGTCGTTCCAGGTTGTTACCCCGCAGGATCACCCCAATGCTGCCGGTGATGGTGCCGGGGTTGGCCATAATGTGGTGGGCCCCCATGCCGATGTAGACGCCCCCGGAGGCGGATATATTGCCAAAGCTGGCCACCACCTTGATTTTTTCCCCCAGGCGCCGCAGGGCGGTGTAGATTTCTTGAGAGTCACCCACGGTGCCGCCGGGGCTGTCAATCCGCAATAGCAGGGCGGGAAAGCGCCGGGCTTCGATTTCCTTGAGGGACTCCAGAACCCGCTTGCGGGTAGCGGTGCCAATCACACCGGTTACCTCGAGGCGGGCAATGGACTTGCGGGAGCGGGGGGGGAAGGGCCAAACCATAGATAGATTTACGAATGGGGAGAAGATAGCACGTGGGTCGGCTAGAGGGCGTCAACCGAAGGAAGACCCGGGCGGCCGATCAACGGGTATTGCCATTGTAGCCAATCTCCGCCGGCCAGCTCAGGGCCTGGCAGCCCCTGGCATAAATTCACCGAGTTCTCTTGACTTGTATTCTGAGTTCTAAATCCTGACCCCCTTTTTGAAGAGTCGCCTAATTTGCGCCATCGAGTACTAGCCATCCTCCTGCAGACCTTTCATCACCCGGGCTAGCCCCCCGTAGGGCATCAGGCGGGTTAGCCAGGCCAGGGCCTGGTTGCTGGTGCCATGCACCGCGATCGCCCGCCCCTGTTCCATCGCGGCATAACCATAGGCCGCCACCTCAGCGGCCCTGGGCAACTGCCCCTGGAACATCTTGCCGCTGGAAATCGCCGCCCGCTCTTGAAACTCTGACTGGGTGGGGCCGGGGCAGAGGGTGGTGGCGGTGACCCCGGTACCCTGGACCTCGCTGGCGATCGCTGTGGTAAAGGACCGCACAAAGGCCTTAGAGGCGAAATACACCGCCATGTAGGGCCCGGGTAAAAAGGCGGCGGTGGAGGCCACATTCAAGATTCGCCCCTGCCCCTGGGCGATCAGCCCCGGCAGGTAGAGCCGGGTGAGGTGGGTGAGGGCGACGATATTCAGCTGCACCATGGCATTTTGGGTTTGCCAGTCGGCCTCCGCCAAGGCAGCCTGGTAGCCAAAGCCCGCATTGTTGATCAGGCCGTAAAGCAACACCCCCAGGGATTGGGTCCAGTCAAACAGATCCTGGCGAACCTGAGCCAGGGTGAGGTCGGCATCGTAGGTCCAAACCTGGATCGGGTGGCTGGCCCGGAGCTGATCCGCCAGGGCCTGGAGGCGATCGCCACGCCGCGCCACCAGCACCAGATCGTGGTGGTGACTGGCACACACCCTGGCCAGTTCGTAGCCAATGCCACTGGAGGCACCGGTAATCAAAATTAGTTTAGCCATAGGAAATGGAGGAGATTCAGAATTTCCCCCATTGTCAGCCCTAACCCCCTGCCGGGAGAATAGGAAATTGGGGAGAGGGGGAAACCATCCCCGGCAAGAATTTCTATTCACTGACTTCTGACACCCCCTAGACCGATTACGGATTGGATCGAAAAACCATGGTCAACGGATTAGCAGCTGAGGTGATCGGTATCGATCTGGGGGGGTCGGCCATTAAGCTGGGGCGGTTCGGCCCGGAGGGTGACTGTCGGGCAGAACTTACCCTGGCCACTCCCCAACCCGCCACCCCAGGGGCGGTGGTAGCCGCCATCGTGGCCGGGATCAACCAAATCGACCCCGATCACCAGACCTGGGCGATTGGCCTGGGCACCCCCGGCCCCGCTGATGCAGCGGGGCGAGTGGCGCGGGTGGCCATTAACCTGGAGGGATGGCAGGAGGTGCCCATCGCCGATCTGCTGGAGGGCCAAACCGGCCGCCCCACCATTGTTGCCAACGACGCCAACTGTGCGGGCTTGGGGGAGGCCTGGCTGGGGGCGGGGCGGGCCTTTCAGGACGTGGTGCTGCTGACCCTGGGGACGGGGGTGGGGGGCGCCGTTATTCTTAACGGCCAGTTGTTTGTCGGTCGCCAGGGCACCGCCGGCGAGCTAGGCCTGATTACCCTCAACCCCGACGGCCCCCCCTGCAACAGTGGCAACCGGGGCTCCCTGGAGCAGTACTGCTCGGTGCAGGCCATCCAGCGCACCATGGGTATGACTCCGGCCGCCCTCTACGACCTGGCTCGGGCCGGCGATCAGCAGGCCATCAGCTTCTGGCAACACTACGGCGCCTGGCTAGGGGCCGGCCTAACCAGCCTGATCTACGTTCTTACTCCTGAGGCGATTATCCTGGGGGGTGGCATCAGCGCCGCCTGGGAGTTCTTTTTACCCGCCACCCAGTTTGAGGTGGAGCAACGGGTGCTGCCCAGTTCCCGAGAGGGGCTACAAATCCTGATCGCTGAGCTGGGCAACCGGGCTGGCATGGTGGGGGCGGCCCGGTTAGCCTGGCAGCGGTTAATGGCTGGGGCTCCGGGAAACCGCTAAATGCCTGAGCACTGAGATGACTGGGTTTCAATTTTCCTTCCCCTGCAAAAATGAGAAAGATTTGTTACGTTACTTAAAGAATCTATTCAATTCTTCTCATTTATAAGCTCGCCGTATTTCGTCATGGAACTCACCCGTATCACAGCTAAACTCTTTCAACCCAACGTCAACGCCAACCTCTGGTCCCAGGCCACCCTGGCGATCGCCAGGGTGGTGATCGGCATCATGATGGTCCACAACGGTCAGGATAAGCTGGCGGACATCGAAAACTTTGCCCACGCCTACGTGGAATACCTCGGGCTGCCCTTCCCGATTTTACTCAGCTATATCGCCGCCTACACAGAGCTAATCGGTGCTCCCCTGGTGGCGATCGGGCTATTCGCCCGCCCGGCCGCCCTGGGACTGTTCAGCACTATGGCCGTGGCCATGTACCACCACATCTCCGTGGCGGGGCTGAGTCTACCCTACCTGGAACTATCCGCCATCTATGCCGCCTGCTTCCTGTACTTCACCGTTAACGGGGCTGGGCTGTTCTCCGTTGATGCCCTGATTGCCAACCGGCTGGACAGCACCGCTCTTTCCCTCAAGGCCAAGCGGGTGATGCGGTTAGAAAAGGCCTTTGAAGCTGACCCTGCCCAAAACCAGGCAGAAGCCCGCCGCTAACCCCTCCTGAACTAGACGGTAGGGCTTTGCGGTGTCCCTTGATCGCCCCAAAGCCTTGCCCTCCTAGCCTTGACGCTCCAGCAGTGCCAGACTACGTTCTACTCAAAGCTATACTGGGAATCTCTTCGATCACGATCCCATGGTAGTTGGCAAACTAGACCAGTTGAAGGCCTTATTTAGTCAGATGGATCGGGCCCTGGTGGCCTACTCAGGGGGCATTGACAGCACTTTGGTGGCCAAGGTGGCCTGCGACGTACTGGGCGATCAGGCCCTGGCGGTGACAGCCCACTCCCCCTCCCTACTGCCGGAGGATTTGGAGGAGGCCAGGGTCCAGGCGGCCACCATTGGCATTGCCCATCGGGTGGTGGCCACCCACGAGCTGGATAACCCCAGCTATGCCGCCAACCCGGTGAATCGCTGCTACTTTTGCAAAAGCGAGCTACACGACACCCTCAAGCCCCTGGCCCAGCAGTGGGGCTACCCCTACGTGGTGGATGGGGTGAATGCCGATGACCTGGGGGATTACCGCCCGGGCATCCAGGCTGCCCAGGAACGGGGGGCTAGATCCCCCCTGGCGGAGTTAGGCATCACCAAGCTAGAGGTACGTCAGATCGCCCGCCACCTGGGGCTGCCCTGGTGGGATAAGCCCGCCCAGCCCTGTCTCAGTTCCCGCTTTCCCTACGGTGAGGCCATCACCGCCGCAAAACTCCAGCGGGTGGGGCGGGCGGAGCGCTACCTACGGCAACTGGGGCTGCGGGAACTGCGGGTGCGATCGACGGGGGATACGGCCCGGATTGAAATTCCAGCGGAGCAAATTAGGTCCTTTGTCGCTAATCAAGACCTGGAGGCCCTGGTGCAGACCCTACAGAGCTACGGGTTTACCTACGTCAGCCTGGACCTGGAGGGCTTCCGCAGCGGTAAACTAAATCAGACCCTTCCGAATTTAGTTCCCACCCCAAGGCCATGACCTACCTGCTTGCCGGTGATATTGGCGGCACTAAGACAATTTTACGGTTGCTAGAGGGCACCAATCCCCCATCCCTACGGACCTGTTTTGAGGCTACCTACGCCAGTCAGGCCTATGCCGATCTGGTGCCCATGGTGAGGGAGTTTCTGCAGCAGGGGGCAGACCAAACCGGCCAAGGCATGGCTCCGGCGGTGGCCTGTTTTGCCATTGCGGGGCCGGTGGTGGCCAATCGGTCTAACCTGACTAACTTAGCCTGGTTTTTAGAGGGCGATCGCCTACAGGCCGAATTGCACCTCACCCAGGTCAGCCTGATTAACGACTTTGAAGCGGTGGGCTACGGGGTATTTGGCCTCACCCCCGAGGATCTACACCCCCTGCAGCCCGGCAAGCCCCAAACCCATGCCCCGGTGGCGGTGATTGGGGCGGGTACCGGCCTGGGCCAGGGCTTTGCCCTGAATTTAGATGGCTATCCCCTGGTTTTTGCCTCCGAGGGTGGACACGCCGACTTTGCCCCCCGCTCAGAGCTAGAATTCCAGCTGCTCCACTACCTGCTGGATAAGCATCAGATCTCCCGGGTGTCCGTCGAACGGGTGGTGTCAGGGCAGGGCATTGTTTCCCTTTACCAGTTTCTGCGCGATCGCCGATTTGCCGTCGAATCCCCCCCCGTGGCGGAGGCCATCACCAGTTGGGAGCGGCAGAGTGGCCTTAGCCATAAAACCATTGACCCCGGCGCGGTGATCGCCACCGCCGCCGCCGCTGGCGATCCCCTCTGTCAGAAGGCCATGGCCATGTTTGTGGAGGCCTACGGGGCGGAGGCCGGTAACCTGGCCCTAAAGCTCTTGCCCTATGGTGGGCTTTACGTGGCCGGCGGCATCGCCGCCAAAAACCTGGCCCTGATGACGGCGGGGGACTTTATGGCGGCCTTTACCCACAAGGGCCGGGTTAGCACCCTGCTGGAAAACGTCCCCGTTCACATTGTCCTTAACCCCCGGGTGGGGTTAATCGGGGCTGGGATTAAGGCGGCCACCCTGATCACCGAAGCTTAGCCGCTAAAATCAAAAATGCAGTTATCTCCATAGTCGACCATGGCGGGTCACAGTAAATGGGCTAATATTAAGCGGCAAAAAGCTCGGGTGGATGCGGTTAAGGGCCAGGTTTTCGCCAAAATGTCCCGGGAAATTATTGTGGCGGCCCGGTTGGGGGGGGCTGACCCCGCCGGCAATTTCCAACTGCGCACCGCCATTGATAAGGCCAAGGCCGCCGGGGTGCCTAACGACAATATTGATCGGGCGATCGCCAAGGGCTCAGGCCAGTGGGGGGCAGAGGAGGGTTACGAGGCCATTCGCTACGAAGGCTACGGCCCCGGCGGGGTGGCCATTTTGATTGAGGCCCTCACCAATAACCGCAACCGCACCGCCGCCGATCTGCGGGCCGCCTTTAGTAAACGCCAGGGCAACCTGGGGGAAACCGGTTGTGTGGGCTGGATGTTTGACCAAAAGGGGATGGTGACCCTGCGTTACCCCGGCGATGAAGACCGTTTACTGGAGGTGGCCCTGGAGGGGGGAGCCGAAAGCTACGAGGTCATCGACCTGGAGGAGGATACCCCCGGGGCCGAGGTGTACTGCCCGCCCACCGATTTAGAGCTCCTGGAGGCGGCCCTAAAGGCCCAGGGCTACCAGGTGCATCAGGTGGAACTGCGCTGGGTGCCCAGCAATACGGTGCTGGTGGCGGATGTAGACCAGGCCCGGCTATTGCTCAAATTGATTGATGCCCTGGAGGACCTGGAGGACGTGCAGTCCGTCACCACCAATGTTGATCTAGCCGAGGATCTGCTGACGGTGCTGGCGGGGTAAACCGATCCCCCGGGAAATGGGAATTCTGCGCCGGTCAGTAGCAGTAGAATAGGAGAGGCCAGTCGGGGCTACCGGGCCCAGGCTGGGGTTGGTTGTGGGTTGAATTCTAGGTGAATGTCCGTGTCGTCTTCCTCAGAGTTGGCCGATGTCCTGCGGGTCGGAGATGAATCGATTCAGCCGGGGGAGCTAGTCCTCCGGCTACGTCGTTACGGTCTCCTACCGGCCCTCCTGAAGGAACTAATCCTTGATCAGGCCATGGCCGCTGTGCCCTTGACCGAAACTGAGTCAGCTACAGCGGTGGAGCAGTTTCGGCAACAGCATAAACTGACCGCTGATGACCAGTGTCAAGCCTTTCTGGGGCAGCGGGGGCTGGCCCCGGCGGATTTAGAACCCATTGCCCTGCGAGATCGCCAGCTACAGAAGTTTAAGTTAGAAACCTGGGGTAATAAGGTAGAATCCTACTTTCTGCAGCGCAAAACCCAACTAGACCGGGTGCTTTATTCCCTGATTCGCACCCAGGAGGCGGGGCTGGCCCAGGAGCTTTACTTCCGCATTCAAGACGATGGCCAACCCTTTGCCGACCTGGCCCGACAGTTTTCCGAAGGCCAGGAGGCCCAGACCGGTGGCCTAATTGGCCCGGTGGAACTGTCGGTGCCCCACCCCGCCCTGGCTAAGATGCTTTCCATCAGTCAACCCGGGCAGCTATGGCCCCCGGCTCGGGTGGGGGAGTGGTTTGTGGTGGTGCGGTTGGAGAAGTTTTTGCCCGCCCAATTAGATGACCCCACTCGCCAGCGTCTGTTGGAGGAGTTATTTAACACCTGGATGGGCGAACAGCTGCAAACAGCCCTGGCATCGCACCTCAGTTAAGTCTGGGGCCAGTCACCGCTCCGTCACCGGGGTGGCGACGCTCCATTTCTGAGCGCACCGCCTGGATTGTCTCCACCAAGCTGGCTTCAAACAATCGGTAAAACATTCCCTTAAAGGGGCCCAGGTCCCGTTCCGCCGCCGCCTGTACCTGCTGGGACACCAGCAGGAGCGGCCTGTACTGGGGTGGAGCTAGATCCAGTCGCCAGTGACCGTACATGTAGGCCAGATTGCCCTCTAACAACTGAAAGCTGATCTGCTGCTGATTGAGTTCTAGATTTTCGGTGCGAATCCGGGACTCCACCGTGGAGAGTAGAATGCGACGGCGATCCAGCTGTTCCACGATGGTGCGATCGCCCTCCACCTGCACCACCCGACTTTCGGCCACCGTGGGTAAGAAGCGATGGAAGTTGCCATAGTCCGTCAACACCTCCCAGGCCGTGGCCCCATCCACCGAGGTCGCCACCATCACGGCGTACTCACCCATGCCCCCCTTTAAGAGCACCCGTCCACTGGCCAGGGTGGCCCAATCCACTGTAGTGAGACTGGCCAGATAGGTATCGGTGGGCAGCACCTGACGGGATAATCGTGACATAATGCCAACCTAGGGATGCAGTGGGAGTACAATTCCACTAATGTAATCCTACTATTCCTATTTCTGTCTAGAGGCTATGGGCAATTTTACGGCGGTCTTGGCGGCCTACCAGGCCCTACCTAGCCAACTCAAAAGTCTTATGCTGGCCACCGTCAACCCCGATGGTAGCCCCCAGGCCAGCTATGCCCCCTACGTGATGGATGGCGATCGCCAATTTTATATCTTTGTCAGTGGCCTCTCCGCCCATACCAATAATTTGCTCAGAACCGGCCAGGCCAGTGTTCTGCTGATGCAAGACGAGGGCCAGAGCCCCCAGGTCTTTGCCCGCCAGCGCCTCACCTATGACTGCCAGGTGACCCTGGTGGAGCGCCACACAGAGCTTTGGGAGACCATTGCCCAGGGGTTTGAGGACCGGTTTGGCGAGGTGGTGGCCATGCTGCGATCGCTAGCCGACTTTCAGATTCTCCGCCTCAGTCCCCTGGGGGGGCGCTTCATTTTAGGCTTTGGCGCCGCCTACGAGGTAGACAGCCAGGACCTGAACCAGCTGCGGCCCGAGACCGTTAAGGGCTAACCCTGGTGCTCCCCTGGCCTACCTTAGGTCACCTTTCAAAGAGGGGGCCAGCACTAAGAGGCCAAAAGCCCTGGCTAGACCAAAGCACGGGTCATCAAATGGTTGACGGCGGTAAGCAGAGCCTGGGGCTCAATAGGCATCGCCAGGGTCTGATTAGCCCCCGCCTGGTGGGCCCTATCGGCCTGACCGGGCACCGCCGGGTCCACCAGGGCCAGGATTTTTGTATCCAGGCCGCTGAGGTCGTGGCGTAGGGCGGCGATGATGGCATCTCCGTGGGCACTGGTCATCCCCATGGTGACAATCACCGCCGCCGGGCGCAGCAGGTCCACCTGATCGGTAACCCGAGAGCCATCGATAATCCAGATCACCTGGTAATCCGCCGCTGTGAGCATGTCGCAAATCAGACTGGCGGTTTCCTCGTTTTCCTCCACCAGCACAATCCGCCCCCCCAGGGGTTCCAGGCTGGCGGGCTGGGAGGCGGGCTGCTCATCCGCCGGGCGTTGGGGGGGAATCCTCACCGTAAAGATGGACCCCACCCCCTCCTGGGAGGTGACATTGATGGAGCCGCCGTGGAGATCCACCAATTGTTTGGTCAGGGCCAGGCC
>JBEIGU010000074.1:0-19481 GCA_040381765.1 Leptolyngbya sp. | reverse complement strand
GACACGGTGGCGGGCCACACCCCCATCAAGCAACGCCAGCAGCTCTACGCCGATCTGCGCCAGCAGCAGTTGCTGGTGTTGACCTCCTGCAACGTAATTAGCATCGGCTTTGATGAGCCCAGCGTGGAGGTGGGGCTGATGTTGCGCCCCACCCAGTCCAGCGCCCTGCACCTGCAGCAGATCGGTCGGGTAATGCGAATTTCTCCCCACACCGGCAAACAGGCCGGCATTATTCTTGACCAGGCGGGTAACCTGCAACGGCTGGGTTTTCCGGAGGACATTCAGGACTATAGCCTGCCCCAGCAGCAGCAGGGGTCAGGGGGAGGCAAGCCCCCCACCACCAAGCCCTGTCCCCAGTGTGGGCGGATTGTGCTCTCCTTTATTGTGCGCTGTCCAGAATGCGGCCACCAGTGGATCAGCGATCGCCCCCTCAACCTGGAGGACATGGTGGAGATTTACTCCGCCCACCAGGCCCATCAAATCAACGACCTGCCCACCCTGATCGAACTTTTCCACAGTCACCGGCGCCGCGCCTACGCCCGCCAAAATGCCCCCACCTGGGCGGAGCGGTCCTTCTGGGAGCACTGTGGCCGCCATCCCCAACCCGCTTGGTACCGGGGCTCCCTGTTTGGCCCCAACCCCACCCCCCAGCAAATGGTGGACTACCTGGCCTACCTGCAGAAGAGTGCTAAGCGCCTGGGCAAACCCCAGGAGTGGATTGTGCAGGAATTTGAAAAGGAATGCGGTGGGGGCAGTTGGCAACGGCTGGCCAGTTGGCGATCGGCCTGAGGGGAGGTCCGATATCGTAATGTTAATTTTTTTATCTTTCTCGATTTACCTATTTATCCGGATAGACGGTTGGTGATTCTGTAAACAATAGTAGGGTAGGGGGTTAACTACCCATTGACCGCCTACGTGAGGTTAGCCGATAACCCTACCAAGACCGTCCAGGAAAAGTTAAGCGGTGCAGGCTGTAGCCCGTAGCTGTGACCGGTGGCTGTAACTATATCCTTACCAGGGCGGAGCCACCCCGCCCCTATCTACCTCCCTATACCGTGCTTCTATGACCCCAACTCCCCTCTCCCTCCAGGAAACCTTCCAAACCCTGGCCCCCTTTGACCGGCTGCCCGAGGCGGCTCTACAGACCCTCCTACAAACCGCCCAACCCTATAAATACCGGGTCGGCCAACCCCTGCTGCGACGGGAGGTGCTCAGCCAGCAGGTGATTGTACTGCTGGAGGGGGAGGCACGGGTGCTGGGGCAAGACCCCCGTAGCCAGCAACCGGTCACCCTGGAGCGGTTAGGCCGGGGGCAACTGGTGGGGGCCATTAGTCTGGTGCGGGGCCTGTCCTGCGAAACCGTAATTGCCTCCACCGAGGTGTTGGCCCTAACCCTGCCCTCCTATACCTTTTTGCAGTATCTAGACGAATACCCACAGTTTGGCCAGACGATTCGCGATCGCATCTACCGGGTAGAGGCCTTTGACCTGCTCAGTCGCCACGCCCAGGAACAGGCCCTTGACCTGGGGGATCTAAAGGCCAAGACCCAACGCCTCTGCGACGAGTCGGCGATCGTTACCCTGCCCCAGGGGATCTGCGACCTGCGCCACCTCGATCCTAATCTCCACTGGATCCTCAGTGGTGGCACGGTGCTAAACCTGCCGGTGGGGTCAGCCCTGCCCCTGGACCAGCACCCCGCCGTAGAGGTGCTCAGCCCCCAGGGGGCGCGCCTGCTGGGGCTCACTCCAGCGGTATTGGCGGCCACCTTCACGGCTCCCCAGGAGGCTAAGCCGGTGACGGTTGAGGCTCTCGCTGGCAGCCCTGTGCCCTACGCCACCGAAGCCCAGTTGGCGGGAGATACTAATGCCCTTAGCCCCACCGCCAAAGCCGGCGATCGCCCCCCCAGCTACCCCTTGGCCCGGGGCCGGGGTCCGGTGGAGGCCACCCTGGCCTGCTTCGACATGCTCAGCCAGTACTTTAAGATGCCCTTCCGCAGGGATGTGATCCGCCGCATTCTGGGGGACCAGCAGCAGCGCATGGGGCAGCTATCCCTACCCATCTGTGGATCCCTGGGGGAGATGATGGGGCTCAAAACCCAATTGGTCAAGGTGCCGGTGGCGGCTTTCCAGCGCCTCAATACCCCCTGTCTAATTAGCTGGCAGGATAGCTTTGCCGTCCTCTACGAAACCTCGGACCAGGCCTACATTTTGGGGGATCCAGAGGTGGGCTTAATTCGCCGCACCCCCCAGAGCTTTGCCGATGCCTGGGGGGAAAGTGGCGAGGTGCTGCTGCTGGAACCCACCCGGGAAACTCCCCAGCAGCGGTTTGGCCTGCAGTGGTTCTGGCCCTCCATCCAAAAATACCGCTGGGTGCTGCTGGAGGTGTTTGTGGCCTCCTTCTTTGTGCAGTTATTTGGTCTGGCCAACCCCCTAATGGTGCAGATCATTATCGACAAGGTGATCGTCCAAAATAGCATCGACACCCTGCAGGTGCTGGGCATCTTTTTGGTGATTGTGGCGGTGTTTGAGGCCCTCCTCACCAGCCTACGCACCTACCTGTTTGTCGACACCACTAACCGCATCGACATGACCCTGGGCACGGAGATTATCGACCATCTCTTCCGGCTGCCCCTGCGTTATTTTGACCGGCGCCCGGTTGGGGAGCTCTCCAGCCGCATTAACGAATTAGAAAACATCCGCCAATTTCTCACCGGCACCGCCCTCACCGTGGTGCTAGATGCGGTGTTTTCGGTGGTTTATATCGTGGTCATGTTCATCTATAGCTGGCTGCTGACCCTGGTGGCCCTGGCCACCATTCCCCTGTTTGTGGTGCTGACGGTGCTGGTGGCCCCGATTGTACGCCACCAGCTGCGGGTGAAGGCGGAGCGTAACGCCGCCACCCAAGCCCTGCTGGTGGAGTCCCTCTCGGGGATTCAAACGGTCAAGGCCCAAAATATTGAGCTCAAAACCCGCTGGCAGTGGCAGGAACGCTACGCCGAGTACGTCAGCGCCGGCTTTAAGAATGTGCTCACCTCCACCACCGCCAACTCCGCCAGCAACTTCCTGAATAAGCTGTCTGCCCTGTTGGTGCTCTGGGTGGGGGCTTACCTGGTGCTGCGGGGGGAACTCACCCTGGGGCAATTGATCGCCTTTCGCATTATCTCCGGCTACGTCACCGCCCCGATTCTTCGCCTGGCCCAACTCTGGCAAAACTTCCAGGAGACCGCCCTGTCCCTGGAGCGACTATCGGACATCATCGACCATCCCCAGGAAACCGATGCCCACGACGTCCACCAGATCCCCATGCCGGAGGTGATGGGCCGGGTGGTGTTTGAGAACGTCAGCTTCCGGTTTGGCCCCAGTGGCCCCATGCAGTTGCTGAACATTAATCTAGACTTCCCCGTCGGCAGCTTTATCGGTATCGTCGGCCAGAGTGGCTCCGGTAAAAGTACCTTAATGAAGCTGCTCCCCCGACTCTACGAGGTGGAGTCGGGCCGCATCCTGATCGACAACTATGACATTAGTAAGGTGGAACTGCACTCCCTGCGACGGCAGATTGGCATTGTCCCCCAGGACAGCCTGTTATTCGAGGGCACCATCCAGGACAATATCTCCCTCACCAACCCCAACGCGGAGGCCAATGCCATTATTACCGCCGCTAAGATTGCCTGTTGCCACGACTTTATTATGGAGCTGCCCCTGGGCTACAACACCCGGGTGGGGGAACGGGGATCTACCCTGTCGGGGGGCCAGCGGCAACGCATCGCCATTGCCCGTACCATTCTTCAAAACCCCCGTCTGTTAATTTTGGACGAAGCCACCAGCGCCCTGGACTACGACACCGAGCACCAGGTCTCGGTGAACTTGATGGAGTGGGCGGAGGGCCGCACGGTCTTCTTCATTACCCACCGGCTCAACACCATTAAACATGCGGATCAAATCCTGGTGATGGACCAGGGATCGGCGGTGGAACTGGGCACCCACGAGGAGCTGATGGCCCTGCAGGGGCGCTACTACACCCTCTACCAGCAGCAGTCTAGTCTGGTATAGACGCCACCCCATTCCCAGATTTAGCCTCTAAAGTAGATTTTAAGTACAAGGTCAGGTCCCCATGGTGCGCATCCTTCCCCGGTTTCTAACCACCCCCGTCAACCCCGATCAAGCGGGCGAGCGCCTTCTATCCACCCAGCCCTCCCGGTCCCTGGAGGATTTCGATAAGCCGGTGATTTTACGCCAGGCCCCCCACTGGTCTCGGGCGGTGGTGTGGAGTCTAATCGGGGTGACCGTGGCCACGGTGGCCTGGTCCTGTTTGGCTAAGTTTGAGGAGGCGGTGCCGGCCCAGGGCAAGCTGGAGCCCAAGGGTATGGTACAGCCGGTGCAGGCCCCCGTCGGTGGTGTGGTGCAACAGGTGTTTGTGACGGAGGGGCAAGCGGTGCAGGCGGGCGATCGGCTGCTCAGCCTCGATCCTAAAACCACCCAGGCCCAGCTGACCTCGTTGCAGTCGATCCAAACCAAGCTACAGCAGGAGAATGCCTTCTACCGTTCTCAATTGGCCAATCAAACGGCGGACCAGCCTAAGGTCGCCGCCCCCCTCGATCTAGCTCCAGGGATCATCCAACTCACCAGTAACCGGGCCGCCTTGGTGGCGGAAAATGCCCTCTATCGGGCCCAACTGGCTGGCAATAATGCTGGCGCCAGCCTATCTCCCCTGCAGCGGGAGCGGCTGGCGGTGGCCCAGGAGGAGGTAAACTCCCGCCTTAGCATTGCCAACCTGGAGGTGGATCAGCTGCGCCGTCAGCTTACCCAAACCCAGGCCCAACTGGCCAACGCCCGGGACGCCCTGCGGGTCAACCAGGATATTCTGGTGCGAATTGGCCCCCTGGCCGATCGCGGCGCCATTGGCCAGATTCCCTACCTGCAGCAGGAGCAGGAGGTCAACAATCGGCAAACGGAGGTCAACCGGCTGCTGCAGGAGGAGCAGCGCCTGCAGCTAGCGATTATCCAGGCCCAGGAAAAGTTCCGCAACACCCAGGTAGCCTCCCAGGATGACCTGCAAAAACGGATTGCCACCAATGACAACCAAATTGCCGTCATCGACAGCCAGTTGACCAAAACCATTCTGGAGAACGACAAGCGTCTGCAGGAGTTGGATAGTCAGATCACGGAATTGCAACAAACCCTGCAGTATCAAGAGCTAAGGGCGCCGGTGAGTGGCACCGTCTTCAACCTCAAGGCCAACCAACCCGGCTATGTGACCAACTCCAACGAGCCCATCCTGGAGATCGTACCCAGCGATGCCCTGGTGGCGCGGGTGTTTATCACCAACCGCGACATTGGCTTTGTGGAGGAGGGTATGGCGGTGGACGTGCGGATTGATTCCTTTCCCTACAGTGAGTTTGGCGATGTCAAGGGCACCCTCACCCACATTGGCTCCGATGCCCTGCCGCCGGATCAGATTAACCCCCAGTATCGCTTCCCCGCCGATGTCACCCTGGACAACCAAACCATCGTGATTGAGGGTAAGCCGGTACAATTACAGTCGGGCATGTCCCTCAGTGCTAACATTAAAACCCGTCCCAAGCGGGTGATCATGATCTTTGTCGATTTGTTTAACCGCAAGCTGGACAGCCTCAAGACTGGAACCTAGTAGGGTGAGGTAACCATGGTTCATCCCTTCCGTGTTGGGGTCGCCGGCCCCGTTGGCTCTGGCAAGACCGCCCTGGTGGATAGTCTCTGTAAGGCGCTGCGCGATCGCTACTCCATCGCCGTGGTCACCAACGATATCTACACCCAGGAGGATGCCCAATTCCTGGTGCGCAGCCAGGCCCTCAGCCCCGATCGCATTCTCGGGGTGGAAACCGGCGGTTGCCCCCACACCGCCATTCGGGAGGATGCCTCCATGAATCTGGTGGCGATCGAGACCCTGGAGGCCCGCTTTGATCCCCTGGATTTTGTCTTTGTGGAGAGCGGGGGTGACAACCTGGCCTCCACCTTTAGCCCCGAGCTGGTGGACCTCACCCTCTACGTGATTGATGTGGCAGCGGGGGACAAGATCCCCCGCAAGGGCGGCCCCGGCATCACCAAGTCAGACTTTCTGGTGATTAATAAAATAGACCTGGCTCCCCTGGTGGGGGCCAGCCTCACGGTAATGGAGCAGGATGCTCGCCGCATGCGGGGCGATCTGCCCTTTGGCTTTACCAACCTGAAGACCCAGGATGGCCTGGGCACCATCATTGATTTTATCCAATACCACGGCGGCTCCGGCCCTGACTGACACCTTTGGGATGGCCGATCTCCCCTCAGTGGAGGGAAAGCCGCCCAGGGGGCAGATAGGGAAGGCCCTTAACCCCATTCGATGCGAGGATACTCCCTGATCAACCAACCATTAGTTGAATCAGCACTAGAGTCAGCCGGGCTAAGATTAGATCAAACGTATCCAGTAGCGATCGCGCCCCCGACGTTTGGCCTGATACAGGGCACTATCAGCGGCGGCGACTAAATCCTCCACCGCCTGGCTTGGGGCTGGCACCACGCTAGCGATTCCCATGCTGACCGTAAGATAGTCATTGACTCGCGACTTGGGATGGGGTAAGTGCAAGGCTTTAATTTCTGCTTGAATGGCCTGGGCAACACTTTCCGCTCCCGTCCGGCGCGTGTTAGGTAGAATCACGCCAAATTCTTCTCCTCCGTAGCGGGCCAGTAGGTCCGCTGAACGCTTCACCACCTGGCGAACGGCCTGGGCAATGGCCACCAAACCCTCGTCTCCCTGTTGATGACCAAAATAATCATTGTAGGCCTTGAAACAATCGACATCGAGCAGGATCAGGGACAGGGGCTGCTGCTCCCGAGTCATGCGCTGCCATTCTTGCTGCAGGTAGTCATCAAAATACCGCCGGTTAGCGATGCGGGTTAAACCATCGTGGGTAGCCAGTTGTTCAAGTTTTTGGTTAGCCTCCTGCAGAGCGGTTTCCACCCGCTTACGCTCGGTAATTTCAATGCCGTTATTAACAACACCGATCACCCGGCCCTCTCGATCTTTGAAGGGGCTAACCAGCAGTTGATACCAACGGCTATTACCCTCGGCATCGACCAGCTTTTGTTCTAGCTGATAGGCAACCTGGGTAGTCATTACCTGTTGGCTGATCTGTTCGAGACGTTTTGCCTCCACCGGCGAAAGATGGGGGTTGATATCGTCTTCCCGCCGTCCTACCATCTCCGTAGGGATAACACCATGGAGAATCGCTGCGGCTTGGTTGGCAACCTGGATAAGATTAGAGCGATCTTTTACCACAATCATGCTGGGGATGCTATCGATGACATTCTGCAGGAACTGCCTTTGGGCATCGAGGGTCACCTCCACAGGTCTGAGATCACCGGGCTGATCGGCCATGGCTGGCATAGAAGTCTGGCCATGCTCTATGGGTTGCAGAGTTTTACTCACCACCATGGCGGGGACCAGGGCAATCACCATGGTAAACAGCCCCATGCTGGCTAAGCGCCAGGTGAGCCCCTGGGCGGTCAAGGTGGCGAATAGAGCCGCAACCATCAAGCCAGATAACAGGGAAACAGCAAGGAGATAGGTGTTTAAAGGCGTAAGTCGAAACCAAGGGGTAGGTTGGTGTAGTCTTGGCACTGGCACAACATAGGCAAAGTAGTTAGGAACAGAGCACCCTACCGATCACCCTGATTATGCCCGAGATAGCCGACCGATTTTCAGGGATTCTAGTCGTTTACTTCACGCCTTAGTCTTCCCTTAACCCGAGGAAAGGCTAAACATTGCACTATTATAAGGTGTAAAACTTGAGAAGTTTTGCAGACAGCTAGATGGTTTCAGAGTCGGTAGTAAAATTAATAATTTTGTCGCCTTCAGGGTGTGACCTATTCCAACTGTCTCAAGGCTTCCCCCTGGTTTTTTGTTAGTAGTGTAGCTTACTCCGTCAACCCAATGTTCAATGCCGATCTCTCCCCGTCTAATCCGGCCCTAAGCACAGAAAAACTCCATGTCTACTATGGATCCAACCTGGCGGTCCGTGATGTTGACCTGGAAATACCAACCCACCAAATAGCGGCTTTTATTGGCCCCTCCGGCTGTGGTAAGAGTACGGTGCTGCGCTGCTTCAACCGCATGAATGATTTGATATCTTCCTGCCGGGTAGAGGGGAAGATCACCTTCCACGGCAATGATATTTATTCCCCCAGGGTAGACGCGGTAGAACTCCGGCGGAAAATTGGCATGGTGTTCCAAAAGGCTAACCCCTTTCCCAAGTCGATTTACGAAAATATTGCCTGGGGGGCCCGCGTAAATGGCTTTAAGGGTGACATGGATGAGTTGGTGGAGACCTCCCTGCGCAAAGCAGCAGTCTGGGATGAGGTGAAGGATAAACTTAAGGAGAGTGGGTTGTCCCTCTCCGGTGGACAGCAACAGCGCCTCTGTATTGCCCGGGCGATTTCCATCCAGCCTGACATTATTTTGATGGATGAGCCCTGCTCTGCCCTAGATCCAATTTCTACGGTGAAGGTGGAAGAAACCATGAAGCAGTTGAAGGAGGACTACACCATCATCATCGTTACCCATAATATGCAGCAGGCCTCTCGGGTGTCTGATCGCACCGCCTTCTTTAATGCCGAGGCCACAGACAAGGGGGGCAAGGTAGGTTACCTGGTGGAATACGATCGCACCGAGGTGATCTTCAATAATCCTCGCGAGCAGTATACCCGTGACTACGTTTCTGGTCGTTTCGGCTAAAGCGACCTTGTGGATCTGGGCCTCAAGCAGTCACCCCAGTTATCCTACGAAAAATCTCTTAAGGGTCGCCCTAAAGGGTGTTAGAATAGAAGACTTGTGACTTTTTAGCGACCACTGGCAATGGAGATAGGGCCCCATGAGCAAGCGCACCCTTGAGGGTACTAATCGTAAACAAAAACGCACCTCCGGGTTTCGCGCTCGAATGCGCTCCCACACGGGTCAAAATGTGATCAAGGCTCGCCGCCGTCGAGGGCGAGCGAGGTTGGCGGTTTAGGTCCCCCTGGTCGGCTAGGCGGGCCTGAGCAAGCGTGCTGCCTAAACCTCATCGACTTTGTACAACTCAAGAGTTTAGCCGGGTTTACCAGGGGGGACGCAAGGCCGCATCGCCCCATCTGATTTTGCGCGTCTTAGCCCTCGATACCTTCCCTAATCTGGGCCAACAGGGTAGCCATCTCCCCTGCTGCCGGGTGGGTTTTGTGGTAAGTCAAAAGGTCAGTAAGCGGGCGGTAATCCGTAACCAGATTAAGCGCCGTCTCCGGGCCGCTATGGCTACACTGATTGAAGATTTGCCCTCTCACCTCTGGATCGTGGTTAACGTGCGGCCAGGGGCTGATCAGTGCAACTATGACCAATTTTTGCGAGAATTGAAGCAGCTACTTATTCAGTTAGAGGTAATCCATGGGCATCCGTGAGGACGTTTATTACGAGGGGGGGCCCCATATTGGGGATTTAATTATTAATGTTTTACTGGGCTTCACCGTTATTTGCCTGCCCCTGACCGCAGCGGCGATCACCCGTGCCCTCTGGTTACGCTACCGTATTACCAACCGGCGGATCTCGGTCACTGGCGGTTGGCAGGGGCGCGATCGCACGGACATTATTTACTCCGAAATTCGTAAAATTGTCACGGTTCCCCGTGGGCTTGGCCTGTGGGGAGACATGGTGGTTACCCTCAAGGATGGTAGCCGACTGGAGCTGCGAGCCATGCCCAATTTCCGACAGACCTACGATTACATCAACGAGAAAATCTCTCCCCAGGCCCAGGCGGTGAGTGGTGCGGTGGGGGAGGTCTAGATCCCCCGCCGCCATCCTTCCTCAGTAGGGGCTCTGGTTGGTTATCCAGTTCTTGTCCCGGCTTCATCTCCAGGCCAAGCCTTGAATAACTCTGACTCTGGCCTGCTATGCTTCTGCCTTTCTGCGCTAAATTGGTTAATTGAGCGATTAACGTCATAGTCCCCGCAGCGGGGTTTAGGTGCCCATGGATTTTGGTATTGGATTTCTTTCAAACAACGTCATGTTGCCGATCCTGGACTTTTTCTACGGGATCGTGCCCAGCTATGGCCTGGCCATCGTCGCCCTAACCCTGGTGATTCGCTTTGCCCTCTATCCCCTCAATGCCGGATCGATCCGCAACATGCGGCGGATGAAGGTGACCCAACCCCTCATGCAAAAACGGGTCAAGGAAATCCAGGACCGCCACAAGGACGATCCGACTAAGCTCCAGGAGGAGATGGGTAAGGTTTACAAAGAGTTTGGCAACCCCCTGGCGGGTTGTTTCCCTGTACTGCTGCAGATGCCTATCCTCTTCGCTCTGTTTGCCACCCTGCGGGGATCGCCCTTTTCCGACATTGGTTACGACGTTAATTTCCAGGTTTTTCCTGAAGATAAAATCGAGCAAATCCAACCCCAAATTTTTAGTACTCCCCCCAAGGCTATCTATGTCTCCGATGGTGCCCATTTTCCCATCGCGGCGGTGGTGCCGGGGGGCAATCGCCTGGTGGTGGGGGAAAAAACCGATGTGCGCCTCCAAACCCCCACGGGCGAATCCATCGAAAGTCTGGTGACTGAGCACACCGACACGGACGTTGATGTCCAGCCCCAGTGGCAGGTGACTAAGGGAGAAGGCATCATCGCCGTTGACGATCAGGGCCATGTTACCGCCCTCTCCCCTGGAGAGGCCACCATTAAGGTACAGGTGCCGGGCCTGGCCACCAACAAGGGCTTTTTGTTCATTAAGGCCCTGGGGCGAGTCGGGGTCACCGGCGAAGATGGAGCCATTCACTGGGATATCTTGGCCATGGTACTGGCCTTTGGGGCTAGCCTTTACCTGAATCAGGTGCTCTCTGGCCAGGGGGCGGTGTCCGATAACCCCCAACAAAACGCCGTTAACAAATTCACCCCCGTGATTTTCTCCGGCATGTTCCTGTTCTTTCCCTTGCCGGCAGGGGTGCTGATGTATATGGTGGTGGCCAACATCTTCCAAACCCTCCAGGCCTTTATTTTGTCCCGCGAGCCCCTGCCGGAAAACCTGCAAAAGATTGTTGATGCCCAGGCTAGTACAGCGGAGGACGATCGCAAAACCCTGCCCTTTGAACCCAGTCGCGTTAAGAAGAAAAAGGCCTAGCTACTATGACCAAGCCAGCCCTGACCAGTGGAGTGGAGTGGTTAACCGCCCTGCTAGCCCTGCAGGGGGTTGAGGCGCCGGTGAGTGCCGCTATGGTGAACGACGACTCGGGGGATAGTTGCTGGCTCACCATTGCCGATCGGGCCCTGACGGCGGATCAGGTGGAAACCCTGATTGGTCCCGGTGGCTCTGTGCTAGATTCGATTCAGTACCTGGCTAACACCACCCTCAACCTGGGCAAACCAGATGGGGAGCAGCAGGCCTTCACCATTGAGCTGGCGGGTTACCGGGCTCGCCGTCTGGCGGAGTTAAGGCAGATGGCGGAGGCAGCGGCAGACCAGGTCCGGGCTAGTGGACAGGAGTACGAGTTGACGGGGCTATCTGCGGCGGAGCGGCGCCAGGTTCACCATTTTCTATCTGCCCAGGCTGGCCTGGGCACCTTTAGCCGGGGTAAGGAGCCCGATCGCCGCCTGGTGGTTTGCCTCGAGCCCTCCCCCTAAGCCTTTGCTGCCGGCGCTATCCTAGGTTTGCCATGGAAACCGTTTACATTCCCCATCTGCTGCAACGCCCCAAAAAGCAATGGCAGGTCGAGATCGCCGACCATTTGCCGGGGTTAGACAGCCTGACGCCGGTGCGGGGGCAGGTCATCGTCACCCATCAGCAGACCTACCTGGAGGTGGTGGGCAGGGCGGAAACGATTATTACCCTGAGTTGCGATCGCTGCCTGCAAACCTATAACCATCGCCTGGCCATTCAACCGCAGGAGCTGATCTGGCTGCAGGACAGCCCCGACCCCGCCAGTCAGGCCCTAGAGCAGGACATGGGTCTGGAGGATTTGGTGGAAACTCTGCCCCCCAACGGTCACTTTGAGGCCACCACCTGGATCTACGAGCAAATCTGCCTGGCTCTGCCCCAGCGCCAGATTTGCTCCCCTGACTGTCCTGGCATCCAGATTTCCCCTGGCCCTGACCCGGGGGCCGTGGACCGTCGCTGGTCAGCCCTGAGCCAGCTACAGCGTCAACTCAAGGGCCAGGATAGTTAGGGCCATGGGGTTTACTGAAGATCTGGGGCTCCTGTTGCGGGCCCGTTACCCGATCATCTACGTTGCCACCCCAGAGGAGGAGCGGGCCGAGGCGGAAATTGCGGCCTGCGCCCGCCTGGAGGGTAATCGGCCGGTTTACACCTGGGACTTTGTGGAGGGCTACCAGGGCAACCTGAATGACAGCGGCTTTGGTCGTCGCAACCCGCTACAGGCCCTAGAATTTTTGGAAAAGCTACCGGCTAGCGCCGCTGGAGTCTTTATTCTGCGGGACTTTGACCGATTCCTTGAGGACATTGCCATTTCCCGCAAGTTACGCAACCTGGCCCGAGGCCTCAAGGCCCAACCCAAAACCCTGATCATCCTCTCGGCCCAGCTGCGCATCCCTGAGGATCTGGCGGAAACCATTACCCTGCTGGAGTTTACCCTGCCGACCCCCGCCATCCTGCGCCAGGACATTCAGCAACTCCTGGGGTCTACCGGCATTACCCTGGCGGCCCCCCTGCTGGATGAACTGGTGCGATCCTGCCAGGGGCTCTCCCTGGAGCGAGTGCGCCGGGTGTTGGGGCGGGCCCTGGCCAGCTATGGGAGCTGCGACGACCGGGCCCTGGACCTGGTGCTAGAGGAAAAGCGGCAAACCATTCGCCAGACCCAAATCCTGGATTACTATCCCGCTACCGAGCAAATTTCGGATATCGGGGGGCTGGATAATTTGAAGGATTGGCTGCTAAAGCGGGGTACGGCCTTTTCCGACAAGGCCCAGCAGTACGGCCTCCCCTACCCCCGTGGCCTGCTATTGATTGGCATTCAGGGGACGGGCAAATCCCTAACGGCAAAGGCGATCGCCCACCACTGGCACCTACCCCTGCTGCGGCTAGACGTGGGTCGCCTGTTTGGCGGCCTAGTGGGGGAGTCCGAGTCCCGCACCCGCCAGATGATTCAATTAGCGGAGGCCCTGGCCCCCTGTATCCTCTGGATTGACGAGATTGATAAGGCCTTTGGGGGGGGTGACAGCCGGGGGGACGCCGGCACCAGCAGTCGGGTCTTCGGCACCTTTATCACCTGGATGGCGGAGAAAACCTCGCCGGTGTTTGTGGTAGCCACCGCCAATAATATCCAAAGCCTACCCCCGGAGTTACTGCGCCGGGGTCGGTTTGATGAGATTTTCTTTGTGGGGCTCCCCAGCCAGAGCGAACGCCAGGCGATTTTTGACGTGCACCTGGCCCGCCTCCGCCCCCACAGCTTAAAGAGCTACGATGTGGCCCGGCTCGCCTACGAAACCCCAGACTTTTCTGGAGCGGAAATTGAGCAGGCAATTATTGAAGCCATGCACCTGGGCTTTAGCCAAAGTCGGGACTTTACCACCGACGATATCCTCAGTGCAGCCAGTCAAATGGTGCCTCTGGCCCGCAGCGCTCAGGAACAAATTGAAGCCCTGCAGGCCTGGGCTGGAGCCGGTAAGGCCCGCCTGGCCTCCCGCCGTCAGCCCCTATCCCGGGAAGATGCGGATTAGGACGGAGTACGGTACCATGGGCCGATAAATTCCCTAGCCCTGGTGGGGGCTCTATCCTAGTGAATCTATGAATCGTTTTTTGGTCAATCTTTCCAAATTGATCCTGGGCATGGGCCTGGCCCTGGTATTGCTTACCCTGGCCGGCGTCGTCACCGCCCGCTACTTGATGGGGCGGTTGGCGGTGCTGCCCGCCAAACCCCTCTACGGCGATGAACAGCCCACCCCACCCCCGACGACAGCTACCTCCACCACCGCTGCGCCGCCGCTGATGCCCCCTGAGCCCGCCCCGCCTACGCCCACAGTCACCCCACCCCCGGCTGTCCCTGGGGCTGAGGTGCCGACGGCTGCCGCCGGTAGTTACGAGGCGGTAATTACCCAACCAATTGGCCTGGTGCTACGGGAAGGACCCGGCACCGATCGCCCCCAACTCGGGGGCCTTGACTACAACCAGGCGGTGGTGGTGCTAGAGGAACCCACCGATCAGCCTTGGGTCAAGGTGCGGGTGGCCGCCACCGGTCAAGAGGGCTGGGTCAAAGCCGGCAACCTGCGTCGCCGGGAAAACTAATCCTGGCCTACCCTACCTGGGGGCCGACACCCACCAGTTCTGGGTTTGGGGCCGGGGCCGCCACCCCACCATGGACCACCAGCACAGAGCAGGGGGCATGGTGCATGACATGGTTGCTAACGCTGCCCAGGACTAACTCGCTCAAGCCCCTCCGACCCCGGCTACCCACCAGGATTAAATCCGCACCCCAAGACTTGGCAACGGCACAAATAGTACTGGCGGGGTCCCCCACGCTCTGGGAGAATTCCACCGTCACCCCAGCGGCCAGGGCCTGGTCTGCCTGCCGCTGCAGCATCGCCAACCGCTGATTAGCAAACTCCTGCCAGCGGTTTTGGTAGTCTTGCCAGACCGCATCGTCCAGTATGGGATAGTAGGCCTGATAGGACCGAATGGGGATAGCCGGGCTGCCTTCTTCGTAGGTGGATAGCACGTGCAACAACATTAATTCAGCCCCCGTGGCCTGAGCTAACTCCAGGGCCTGGTCAAACACCCGCTCCCGTAGGCCAGAGCTATCCAGGGCAACCAAAATTTTCTTAAACATGGTAAGCCTCCTAGGGCGATTGCAGCGACGGCCCCGCCATGGCACCCGATTGGTGGCGGCCATTGAGGGCCACACCCCTATTATAGAAATCCCCCAGGCCCCTGAAGGGCCTGCTTAACAATGGCACACCTGAGGGCCTTTCTGCGGCGTCTTACCCCCTAGAAACCCCAGGAAAAGTGGGGGATGGGGGAAACACTCTGCTAGGATCAGGATAGTTTACCCCTGACCTGGAAGGAGTTGCCATGTCTCAGCCTGCCACCACCGGCGCTGATGCCGTTGATGCTGCCATTGCCCAAGGCATTGACCTGGATGGCACCCCGATTCCGGCGGCCAAGCTGGACCTCTACCACACCGTCATGGCTAAGGAGGGGCAGCGTCAGCGCAGTGGGGTGAGCAATTCCATGCGATCGCGGATCGTCCGCATCGGCGCCAAGCACTTCTCCCAGACAGAATTGGATCAAATGCTGCTGGCGGCGGATTTCGCCCCCCTCAAGCCCAAGGAAATCGCCTACTTCTACGGAAATTAAGCTGGCCTCGGCCATTTCATATGCTATCCACCCCGGTCGCCCCCGCCGATCCAGTCCCCGCTGTCGACAGTGACTGGCGCCTATTTTTGCGGCTCTGGCCCTACCTCTACCGCTACCGTCGGCAAATGGTCTGGCCCTTGCTGCTGCTGCTGCCCCTCTCCCTGGCCAATGCCCTGCAACCGGTGCTGATTGGCCAGGCCATTTCCCTGATTCGCCAGGAACCGGTGTTTGACTGGCTGGCCCGTCAAACCCTGCAGGGGGGGCTGAATCTGTTGATTATGGCTCTGCTGGTGACGGTGGTGCTGCGGTTGGGGTTAGACGGTTATCAAAGCTACCTGGTGCAGGCGGTGGGCCAGCGGATCACCGCCGATATCCGCAATGACCTGTTTGCCCATATTCTCTCCCTGGCGGTGCGCTTCTTCGATCGCACCCCCGTGGGCAAGCTGGTCACCCGCATCACCAGCGACGTGGACGCCCTGGGGGATGTGTTCTCCACCGGCGCCGTAGGGATTATCACCGACCTATTCTCCATGCTGGTGCTGGTGCTGGTGATGTTCACCATGCAGTGGCAATTAGCCCTGCTGCTGCTGGTGCTGCTGCTGCCGGTCACCTGGCTAATTATTTACTTTCAACAGCAGTACCGTAGGGCCAACTACAAAGCCCGGGAGCACCTCTCGGAGTTGAACGCCACCCTGCAGGAAAATATTAGCGGCATTAACGTGGTGCAGCTGTTTCGGCGGGAACGCTACAATGCGGAGCTGTTTCGCAGCACCAACCAGCGCTATATCAGCGCCGTCGATAAAACCATCTTCTACGACTCGGCGGTCTCCGCCACCCTAGAGTGGATCTCCCTGGTGGCGATCGGCGGGGTGCTCTGCCTGGGGGGCCTCCTGGTGCTGCGGGATTCCCTCAGCTTTGGGGTGCTGGCCTCCTTTATTTTGTTTGCCCAACGCCTGTTCGATCCATTGCGCCAATTTGCCGATAAGTTCACCGCCATCCAGGCTGGGCTGACGGCAGTGGAGCGGATCACGGACCTGTTCAGTATTCCGGTGGAGATTCGCGACCCCCAGGGGGAAACGGGGACCCCCCCCGCCCTGGCCGGGCCCCCTGGTTACCCAGCTACCGCCACTTCAACCGCCGCAGAAATCTGCTTCGATCACGTCACCTTTGGCTACAAGCCCGGTGAGTACGTCATCAAGGATCTGAGTTTTACCATCCACCCGGGGGAAAAGGTGGCCCTGGTGGGGCCCACCGGAGCCGGCAAAAGCTCCATCATTCGCCTGCTCTGTCGACTCTACGACATTCAGCAGGGGGCCATCTTATTGGATGGGGTGGACATTCGCCAGCTACCCCAGGCGGAGTTACGGCGACGGCTGGCGGTGATCCTGCAGGATGGGTTTTTATTCGCCGGCGATGTGAAGAGCAACATTACCCTGGGGGAAGTCTACCCCCGGCAGGCGGTGGTGGCGGCGGCGAAGAAAACCAATGTTCACGCCCTGATCGAGGCCCTACCCCAGGGCTATGATACGGAACTGCGGCAACGGGGGGCGAACCTGTCGGGGGGGCAAAAACAACTGCTGGCCTTCGCCCGGGCCGCCATTCGCGACCCGGGCATCCTGGTGTTAGATGAGGCCACGGCCAACCTGGATGTGGGTACGGAGGTGATGATTCAGGAGGCCCTGGAACGATTGCTGGTGAACCGCAGCGCCATCATTATTGCCCACCGCCTCTCCACCATCCGTAATGTGGACCGCATCCTGGTGTTGAAGCAGGGCCAATTGGTGGAATCCGGCAGCCATGCCGCCCTACTGGCCCAAGACGGGCTCTACGCCAGCCTCTATCGCCTGCAGCAGTTGGTTGACCCTGGCAGCAAGGATAATCCGCCGATTGCGGTTGGTTAGCAAGGGAACTGACAAGGAGATCGCGCTGCGCTTTGCCAGACCCCGGTTGCTTGAGCAGAAGCTTCCTAAGAGGTTGTTTGAAAAGGGCTGTCCCAGGTATAGTTCGCCGCCAGGGGGCAGCTAAAATACTGAATTTTGCGGTGATTATCCTACTCTATAGGTATAGTTTGAGACTCTCTTTGGCTTTTCAAACAACCTCTAAGGGTGAGGGAGTCGATGGCCAGGGCTCCTGATTACTGATTACTGATTACTGATTACTGATTACTCGCTTCGCGTTGCTTACAGCGGTAGACCCTGGCTGGTTGGGGAGAAATTTCCTGGGGGTGAGAAGGTGGGTAGGGATAGTTGAGTTGATAAAATACTGGTAAAGTCAACCATTTGAGAAGCATCTCAGGAGGTTAGCCCCATGACCATCGCCCCTGAACTGCGATCGCTGACGGTGCAGGACTATCACCGTATGGTGGAAACGGGCATTCTAACCACCGATGAGCGGGTGGAATTGATTGAGGGACAACTTTACACCATGGCTGCCAAAGGTACGGCCCACAGCGCCGCCATCACCCGCATTGATCGGGTGTTGTCTCAACGCCTGGGAAACCGAGCCCTACTGCGCTTTCAAGACCCGGTGCAGTTAAACGATATTTCAGAGCCAGAGCCCGATGTGGCGATCGTTCAACCCGATCCCCTGGATTACGAAGACCACCACCCAACACCGCCGGAGATTTTCTGGTTGATTGAGGTGGCAGACAGTACCCTGCGACGCGATCGGGATCTCAAGGTCCCCCTTTATGGTCGGTCTGGCATTGGCGAGTACTGGATTTTGGATGTCCAGGAGGGCTGTCTCTACCGGTTTCGAGAGCCCGGAGACCAGGGCTACGGTTCTGAGCAAAGGCTAGGGGCCCAGGATACCATCGCCCCCCTGGCCTTTCCCGATTGCCTGATATCGGTGGGAGAGTTTTTGCGATCGCCCCTGAGCTGAACCTTCGATAGGGCCCTGGGCCATGTTTAGTAGAAAGGTAGGATGGCTCTCACGATGCTAGTTGATTTGCACTACTAGCCTATACCGTGTGAGCTTTTTTACTGACTATCCAACTTTTCAAACGCCCTCTAAAGCGGTCTTCTACCTTCGGTGCCTTAGTAGAGGCCAACCAGCAACTGTTCTGTGGCGCTACGCAGGGCAGCAGCGGCACTCATATCCCGGGGAGCACAGATGCGGTTGCGCAAGTAAGCGTAGGTAATGGCCCCGATCGCAGCGGTTGTCATAACCTGGGGTGTCGATGTCTCTGGGCAGTGCTTCAGCGCCGATCGCCTGGTGCTGGCCCTGGGCAATGCCCCTGACGGCATCCCCGCCGACCCGCCCGCCTGACCGGCGCTACGCCTGGACTTGGGATGCCCTGGAGGGCCTTGATACCCATGCCCCGGTGCTGCTGGTGGGCACCGGGCTGACCATGGTGGATATGGTGATTTCCCTGCACAGCCGCCGCTACCAGGGACCGATAGTGGCCCTCTCCCGCCGGGGACTGACCCCGTTGCCCCACCGATCGGCCCCGCCCTACCCCACCTTTTTAAGCCCAGAAACCGCCCCCACCACCGCCCGTTTGCTGACCCGACGACTGCGCCAGGAGGTGAATAGGGCGACGGCCTTGGGCCATGACTGGCGATCGCCTGAAAGGAGGGCTTACGGTATTTGATCACCTCCGCCACCCCAGTGATGGTGCCCACGGTGCCCACCCCAGCCATCAGAATATCAATGGCACCGTGGGTATCGTTCCAGAGTTCAAGGGAATCGGCTGTTTTGTCGGATGCTCAAATCGTCCTTTGGGAGTCTGGGGTGAGGGTTAGCCCGCGGTAGACATGCTCGATCGCAAAACTCAAGCCAATACTGCTTAACTCAATGGTGTCGCCGGGTTGATAATTGATAATCACCCAATCATCGGCCTGAGTTTTATGGTACGAATCCATCTCGATTTTGGTGGAGCTGATCAACAAGTAATCCTGTAGGACTGGGTTTTGACGATAGAGCCTGAACTTGCCCCCCCGATCATAGGCTTCCGTACCCGCTGACAAGACCTCAACAACCAGGCAGGGATAGGTAATGTATTGGGGGAGCAGATGCATCAGGTGAATCAGCAAGCGGATGCTGACCCCCATACGTTACGCATTTCGATTGATGCCAAAGTGGCAGTCAAGGTCGGGGAATTTGACCGCGGGGGAACCACTCGCATCCCGACTGTTGCCGTAGACCAT
>JBEIGU010000073.1:0-19778 GCA_040381765.1 Leptolyngbya sp. | reverse complement strand
TTCACCTGACGATCCAGAGAGAGCATGGCACTGCGGGCCATAGTGATCAGGCTGGAATCAGGAGCGGATTGGAAGCTGGCGGTGACCTGGCGGGTCGCTGCCTCTAGGGCTGATAGAACATTTTGACGCTGGTCTGGGCTCTGGCAGTGAAGCTGCTCTAGCTTCACCTGGCCATCCGTCCGAAACACCACCAGGGCACCGCCACTGGCATCGGTAACCCGGGTGGCAATCATGGGAATCAACTCTAGCAGCTGGTTCAAATTGTTTAAGCTACGCAGAGCAAACCCTAAGGAACTGAGCAGGTCCTGAATCTTAGCCTGTTCCCGCTGCAGACGAGCCACCAGTTCCCTTAGTGCAAACACCGGCGTGCCATCGGCCAGCCCCGCGCTAGCCGAGGCGTCGAAGGAGGGGGAGGATCCTGGAGGAATGGGAACGGCGGGCATGGAGAACGATAAAACCCCGATCGATGGAACGCTGGCTGAGGTTGCCATGGCCAAATGTAGATGGCAGCCCCATGGCTGCGGTTATTTTAACGGATGAATTCTAAATTGATTAAATTAATTCAGAGATTTCCACCAAGTTTCTGCCAGAGCCACTAACTCTTCCAGCCTATGCCTGACTAAAGGGTACCGGATAGGCGGCCGGTTAATGATAATCAGCGGAATCCCCAGGGCCTGAGCCACCCTTTGCTTAACATCCTCCCCTCCGGCCTGACCAGAGGCCTTGGTAATCACCGTGGTAATTCGCCACTGTCGCCAGAGGGCAGTTTCTAGTTCGGCCCCAATGGGCGGACGCAGGGCGATCAGGCGATCGGGGCTAAAGCCGGCCGCCAGGGCCATTGTCAAGGCTTCAGAGGAAGGCAGGATGCGGGCAAACAGGGTGGCCTGGCTCTGCCAGGGTTGGAACGCGGCTAGCCAGCGGTAACCCAGGGTGAGTAAAATCCGTTGCCCCCCCAGGACATTAGTCCTGAGCACCGAGTTGAGATCGCTAACGCGGCCTGGTGCAATTTGACTCCCCAGGTCCGTTACCGGGGGGCGCTCGTACCGCCAGTAGGGAATGGCCAGACTCTGGGCGGCGGCGATCGCCCCCTGAGAAATCACCACAGCAAAGGGATGGGAAGCATCCAAAATCGCCCCTATGCCCCTGGTCTGGATAAAGGTCGGTAGGGCATCGACGGACAAACGGCCCACTTCTACCTCCAGGCCCAACCCCTGAGCATAACTAGCCTGGGCCGCCGCCGTGGTAACCGTCACCAGACAGAAAATTTTCTTGGTGGCCAGGGAATGGGCTAAGGCCACCGCCTCACCAGTGCCACCAATCAACCACAACCGCCCTTGGGTTAGCCTATTCAACGGGCCTTTCGCCTGGGGATAAAGGGGAATAGGGCAATGGGGGACACTTTATCAGAACAGAAGTCAGGGATTAGAAGATTGGGCACCTCTACATGCAGTGTGCCCGGAACTATATTGTTGACCAAAGCTATCTTTAGATTAAAGCTATCTTTGGATTACCGTTGAGCGTTGAATTGGATAAAGAAGGATTGGCCATCCAAGGTGCCATTCGAGGAGATACTAATAATGGAGTTGTTGGCACCATAGCGAATATTGGCAATTCCTTGGGCTGATGCTGCACCGGAGGAGGTGAGATTAAGCACAATATCTTCGGCGGTTCTTTGGGTTTGTTGCCCTGCGAACCTGATGTTAGTGCCATCGGTCAGACGAATTGTTAGCTCGGCGCTGTTATCGGGTTGGACAGTTACCGAGGCAAAGGTAAGAGTCTGGTTCGGACGCCCTTTAACACCAAATACCCCCTGACCTGCTTGGGTTAGGATGACCGCGTTGGCGGCGGGAGGACGGTTGACGCTGTCATCAGCAATGGTAAAACGAAGGGACAGGGGCTGGCCATCCAGGGTACCATTGCCGATCAGAGAGACCAGGGTGCTGCCCTGGTAACGGACGGTGAGGGTTCCTGTCGCGGTAGCTGATCCGGCACTGGTGAGCCGGATCTGAGCTTCGCTAGCACTGCGACTGACCAGTTGACCACCCCACCGTTGCAGGTTGCCATCGGCTAAGCGTAGGGAAATCTCAACTTGCTGGTTAGAAAAACTGGTTACGGTGGCGAAGGTAACGGTTTGAGCGGGGCGGTTGCCGATGGATAGGGTGCCCTCTCCTTCTCCTACCAGGCTCAGGTTAGCCTGTTGGGCCACCACTGTTGAGGGTGGCACCGGCACCTTTGACTCGACCAATGGTGAGGTGGCCATCGCTTTGACAGCGATGCCGGCGGCTAAGGCGGCGGCTAAGGCGGAATAGGTCAAAATTGAGCGAGCCTGCATAGCGGATGTTCCCTTGACATTTGTTCGAAGTTGGTCATCGTTACTCTACACGCTGAACCCTAGGGTTCACTGGCGGATCGTAAACAATCGTAATGCCAATGCCTGAACCGGTGGGTATGCCCTGAGTCTTCTGGGTAAGAGTTATCCTCATGGGCAGTTCTAGGGGGATGGGAATAGGGTTACAGGCTGCACTTATCTAACTATTGCCAACCAGCCTATCTGGGTCAATCATTGTCGAGTCAGCTCTGGAAACCGGGCAGAAACCGCCACGGATCCTCCGGTCTGGGCTGACTGCTGGGCCGCCATGGCCACCGCTAGAGTATAGACACTGGCTTCGGCCTGATCGTAGAGGGGCGACCCCAGGATCACCTGGTCCAGGGCTAGGGCGGTATCCTGGGCAAATAGCCCTCGCCGGGAGCCAATGGCGATGGGCTGGGCCCCGGCCGGGCCCAGTAGCTGGCCCTGCTCCCCGTCTAGAATAATCTGGCCCTGCTCCCCCATCACCTCTAGCCGCCGTTGTGCTACCCCTATCCCCTCCCCCTTGCCGTAGACCACCTCCGCCTGCAGGCCATGGCCAAAACTGAGCTGAGCCACACACAGGCAGGATCGGTAGTACTCCAGGCCATCCTCACCGGTATAGCGATCGCTGTAAATGTTGCGACAGTAAACCCGATCAACCGGGCCAAAGCTATCCACCAGCCGATGCAGGCGGGATAGGGCCCCCACCAGGGGGAAGCCAAATAGCTCAGGACAGTAGGTCCAGCGGGTGGGGGCGGGAGATTTGGGACTCAGGGTGGCATAGCGGGCGTAGCAGGGTCGGCCAAGCATCGGCAAATACTGCCCCAGGGCCTGGTGGGCTCCAGTGAATAGCTCGATATGGCCGACATGGAGGTGGATCCCCTTGGTTTTCGCGAGATGGAGTATCTGGGTGGCCGGACCTAACGCCAGGGCCAGGGGATACTCTGCTATCACCGACTGGTGGGCGGCCAGGGCGGCGGTGATCACCTCGGCGTGGTGGGCATTGGCATGGCAAACCACCACCCCATCGATCTGGGGATCACCGATCAGATCGCTCCAGTGCCCCCGGGCGGCGGCACCGTAGCGACGTGCAAAGGCCTCAGTTCTTTGGGGCTGGCGACCGGTCACCGCCACCAATCGCGATCGGCCATCGGCCAGCAGGGCCTGGGCCCGCAAATCAGCGGCAAAGCCGGTACCGACCAGGCCCAGGGTCAGGGGCCGACCGACGGCGGTAGGGGCAGCAGCACTGGGGGCCATGGGGGTCTCGCCGAGGGGGGCCAAAGTTATAAATAATTATAGTGATCCGCCAATCCCCAGGATTGGATGATTTAGGCTAGAAGTAGGTGGGGTGGGAGGCTAGGAACCCAAGCACCCTCGCCCACTGCCCGGCAGATACCTGGCTCAGCATGGCCCTCCCCTAACCCTGGGGTAGGAGGTGGAGAGAATGATCACGACGCAACCCTCACTCCCTTTGCCCGTCACCGCGGCGGATCAAGGTTCTGACCTGGAGGTGGGTTCCTATGCCTACAGCATCATTACCCAGCAGTACCGCCACATGGTAGACCAAGAGGGGGGGGTACGGGAGGACCGCGATCCGGAGTATGTCCATCAAATGCGAGTGGGGTCCCGGCGGCTACGCACTGCTCTGCAGGTGTTTGACCAGTTGGTTAAGCTGCCCAAGGCCGCCAGGATTGGTCCCATTCGGGAAATCAGTCAAACCCTGGGACGCCTGCGGGATTTGGATGTCCAGATCGCCGACCTTGAGCAGGATTACGGGCAGCACATGGTCCATAGAGCTCAGCTGAAGGCGCTGCAAAAACTCCTCAGCCTGCTCAGAAAGCAACGCCGACAGGTGTTTGCCGAGGTTGAGGCCATGCTCAGCCAGCCCCTTTACACCCATCTCCAGCAGGCCTACGAGGACTGGCTGCGATCGCCCCAGTTCCGCCCCATGGCCCAGCTGCCCCTCAGCCTGGTGTTGCCCGATTTGCTCAATCCCCTGATTGCCAAACTGCTCCTCCATCCTGGTTGGTTAGTCACCGGGGACACGGTCAGCCCTGCTAATCGCCAGACTCTCCACGATCTCCGTAAGGTATTTAAATCCGTGCGATACCAGGCGGAATTCTTCAGCAACTTCTATGGACCTGACTTTCGAGCCTGGGTTAAGGAGTTGAAAACCTGGCAGGATAACCTGGGCAAGGTCCAGGATACCTACGTTCTGACCGGTTTACTGGCGAATCAATCCGATGCCACCACTACCCTTTCCCAACTCCATGCGGTGATAGCGGAGAAGCGTCAAGGCGCCCTCACCGACTGGGAGGGAACCCGCCTTCGCTATTTAAGTCCAGGTTTCCGACAGGCTCTGTACCAACAGGTGCTGCATCCCCAGCTTGACCGGTTCCCTGTTCTAGCAGAGCCGGAGGGTTCCCTTAGCCTGGCAGGTTATCAGGATCCTCCTGATCCATAAATCTCTGTCTGTCTCCCCTTGCAGGTGGCTATGGCTATAATCCTCCGGTGGCGAATATTTAATATTAGCTAAAAACATTTGCGGATAGTTACTATCTGAGGGACGGTGATCCCCAGGGGGATCACCTGGTCCTACAATAGATCTACCTTTTCCGATGGCCCCCTATTTAGCTGGAGTGATCCCATGAAGTTTGAGGATATCCATCAGTTTTTCGAGGATCCACCGCCCATCTATCTCAACAAAGAGCTAGCCGTTTGCTACGTGCTCACGGTTCTGTTGCAACAAGACTCCTACGGCACCGAGCTGATCCACCGCCTCAGTCAGCAGTATAGCCACTACCGTCTTTCTGACACCGTCCTCTACGGCGCTCTCAAGTTTCTGGAAGACGAAAAAATGGTCGACGGCTACTGGAAAAAGGTGGAAGGACGAGGGCGGCCCCGACGGATGTACCGCCTTAACCCAGACTGGCGCCTCCAGGCTGAAAATCTTTCAGAGCTCTGGAAGGCCTACATGGGCAATGCAGTCCAGGTGAATTATCCTGAACCTGCTCCCCTGTCTCTCTCCCATCGGTAGCGACCCGAGGAGGTGACCGGTGCTGCGCTGACCTCTAGTTGCTGACCTCTAGTTTAGGAATGCAGCCCCAGGGTAGCCAGGGGAAGGGTGGCGACCGTCAACCAAACCATCAAACTTAGCCCTGGGGTGACCGGGGGGGTGGGGGGGTTTGGGTTAACTAACGCCTTGACCCGTAGCTCCAACCGTTGGGGAGAGGACCCAGGGTTAAAGCTGACCCAGGCCTCTGGGTCGGGCTCCTGGCAGGCCAGACTGATCTGGCGCGATAGCTTCACCAGCAGCTCCGCCAGCAGTAGGGGGTCACTGTGGCGGGCCGCCGCCTGGTCAGCTCGAATTTCCCGCAACAGCAGCAGATCCTCCCAGAGGCTTTGGGTGTGGGGCAGCCAGAGACTAAAGCGGCGCACCATCCCCAGGATCAAAAACCCCAGGGGATCATGGTGATCCGCATGGGCCTGTTCGTGGGCCAGGGTGGCCCGTTGTTCTGAGGGGGTGAGCTGATCTAGCCAGCCGCGGCTGACTATCAGGGATGATTGGCCCAGCCCCACCTGGGCCACCACGGGTAAAGGGGTCTCTAAACACCGGGCCAGCCCCCCATCTGGGAGTTCGATCAGGTCATACTGTCGCCAGCACCATTGGCTGTATAGGGCCCGTCCCACCGCTTCCGCCACCACCGTCACCCCCCAGGCCAGAATTGCCAGCCCCAGCCAGCACCCCAGGGGGCTGACCTGCCGACCCATCATGGTGCCATGGTGCCCCATGACCAGCACGGTGGCGGCGGCCACCAGCAACATTAAGGGCGGTAGGCAAAAGACCCATAGGGTCACCATCCAGCGGCGTGGCCAGGGATCGTAGGGCAGGGCCTGGAGTAAGCCCTGGCTGCACCACCGCCCGATCAGGGCCAGGCTCAGGGTGAGTAGGAGTAGTCCACTGTGCATTAGTCCTCCTGGCTGGTCTGGGGAGGGGTCTGGGTCTGCCGCAGATGGCGCAGGCGAGCTGCAATCTCCTCCAGTTGTTCGAGATCCGCCCGATCCAGGCTGTCGGCGAAGGACGCCACCAGATCGGGCTGGCCCAGGGCCAAAAACTGTTTGAGCTGGTCATGGGCCGCCAACACCCTGGCCTCATCCTGGGAAACCCTAGGCTGCCACCGGTATACCGATCGCCCCCTACCCTGCTCCCCCTTGCCCTGAGATTGCCGCTGTAGCCAGCCCTTTTTCACCAGCCGCTGCAGCACCGTGGTCACCGACGCCTGACTAAGGTCGCGATCCGGATCCGCCAGGATCTGATCGTGAATTTCCTTCACCGTAGCGCCGCCCTGAGCCCAGATAATTTCTAAAATCTCACGTTCTAGGGGCCCCAGGGAAAGCTGGTGGGGGCGATGGCGGGGCAGGGGAGCCATGGTGATGGGGTGATAGGGTATCCCCAGTGTAAGGGATGGGGCTAATTTCGCCAGCTCCCATGATTACAGGTCGTAATATTTGACCGGTGGTCATTTGCCTCCCTGGCGGTCTGCCGGGATAATACCGAACGACTTCCCCATGAACCGATCATCTATGGTGGCAACAAACATCCCATGGCCCGCCTGGCTGCTTAGGGTAGGGCTGGTGCTGCTGGTCCTGCTGGGCTGGCCCACCCTGGCTAACGGCCAGGATCTTGAGACCGATCTGGGCGATCGCTGCCTGCTGGCGGTGCAGCAGCAAGGCTACGACCAGGCCATTACCCTCTGTAGTCAAGCCCTGGAGATCGCCGACCAGAACCCAGATTACTGGCTCAGCCGTGGCCTGGCCCGTTACCATGGGGGGGACTTCAGCCAGGCCCTGGTGGACGACACCCAGGCCCTTAGTCTGGCTCCAGAAAACTTTCGAGCCTACTATAACCGGGGGTTGGTATACGTGGCCCTGCACGACTTTGGTGCCGCCATTGCCGACTTTGATCAGGCCCTGGTCTGGGCCGCCACCCCTGAAGCCCTGGTGGAGATCTACGATGATCGGGGCCTGGCCAAGCTGATGGCGGCCCAACCAGAGCAGGCCCTGGCGGACTTTGACCAGGCCCTGGCCCTGGCTGAGGGGGATGTGCGCACCCTCTTCAACCACAGTTGCGCCTGCCACCAATTGGGCCGCACCGAGGCGGCCCTCGTAGACCTGAATCACCTACTCCGCATTGATCCTGACCATGCCCGCACCTATCTAAAGCGAGGCCTGCTGCGGCGTTCCCTGGGGGACTATGCCGGCGGCCTGGCGGATCTACAACAGGCCGCCCACTGTGCCCACCTCCAGGGGCAGACCCCCTTACACCATTACATCCTGACCCTGCTCAACGCATGGCAAAGCCCGGCCCTGGCCACGGGCTGAGGCTCGGAACAAATCCGTAGCGGCGGGAGGAGTTTTGGCTACAATGGGGCCTACCCAATTCTATTTGTAGCCGGTAATCCCTAGCTATGGCCCTGCCCTCCGACTCCCAACCCATTACCGCTGAGGTGTCAGCTACCACGGTGCGGAGAGGTTGGTCAGCCCCCTGGAGGTTAACCCTACGCCGCTTACTGGCCTGGAGCCTGGAGGTCAGTTTACTCACCGCCAGCACCACCCTACCCTGGGCCGCCGGAGCCTGGGTTCGCCACCAGGTTCAGGATCATCTTGTGCCCCTGAATCCGGTGTCTAGCCTGGTGCAAGAGGTAACGGCGGCCCCCCTGGGGCGATCGCGCCAGTCCCTGGTCACCCAGGTGCCCCCCTTGACCAACCTGCTCTGGTTTACCGCCCTGGCCCTACCCCTGGGCCTGGGGCTGTACCACCTCCATGGTCTAGCCACCAGGGGTAAAACCTTGCCCAAGGGCTGGCTAGGGCTGCAGGTGGTGGCCCCCCACCAACCCCAGCCGGGCTATGCCGCCGCCCTGCTGCGGGAGGGGGTAGGGCGCCTGGGCCTACCCCTGGGTTTAGCTTACCTGGTCTGGTTGAGCAGTGGCGCCTTCCCTAGCCTGGTGGCCCTGGCGGGGCTGAGCCTGACCACCAGTCTGGCCGGGGGGTTGACCGCCCTCCTCGATCCTCAGGGACGAGCTATCCACGATCGCCTGGCCCGTACCCGGGTGCGGCCCCTGGAGGAGGGCCAATTTTTGCTGGCCCACCAGCGCCCTAGGTTCTCCCGACCGCTGCTGTTCCACCGGTATCGATTGGGCCGGCTCCTCCGGCCCGTGCAGGTGTATGCCGAGCAGGGTGGCCTGCGGTCCATGGTGTTTAGCCCCACCGGCACTCGCCGTTTTTCTGCGATCGCCGCCCTGGGGGCGATCGGGTTGCTCAGCCTGATGGGGTTGGGGGGCTTGATGGTGGGCTGGCGACGTCAGGCGGAGGTCGGTCGCCACGATCAACTATTCCTCGCCCTGGTGGAAAACATCAGTTTGCACGCCACCAGCTTTGCCGATCAGCAGGCTGCCGCCCTGGCCCTGGCCAGTAGTGACGACCCCCGCGCCATTACCTTTTTAGTCGATTTACTAGCCCAAACCCAAAGCCCCGAGCTGCTGGGCACCCTGCAACAGGCCCTGACCACCGCCGGGCCCAGGGCGATTCCCCCCCTGCAGCGCCTGAACCGCAGCCTCACCAGCGACCTCACCCGCCATCGAGATGGCAGCGACCTGGTCCGGGCCCGTTTGCAAGCCGTCCAGCGCACCCTGATGAAGATCCTGGTGATCCACAGCGGCAGCCTGCAGGGGCTGGACCTGGGGGGCACCAACCTGGCCCAAGATTTAGAGGGCCCAGAGCCCTTTACCCTGGTGCTTGACCAGGCTCACCTGGCGGGTTTGCGCTGGCGTGATGCCCGCCTGAATGGGGCTCAGCTCGGGGGGGCGATCTTCTTTGACCCGGGCAGAGATGGCCATGCCCACACCTTTGATGACGGGGTCACTGACTTTAGCGGTTCGGACCTGACCGCCGCTAACCTGGCCGCCGCCCAGATCAGCTATGCCCTTTTTCGGGGTGGCAGTTTGTTGAAGGCCGACCTCAGCCGCGCCCAGGCAGACCATGCCGACTTCTCCGGTGTGAATGCCAGCAGTGCTCGCTGGATCGCTAGCCAGGCCAGGCAAAGTCGTTTTGACCGGGCCAGCTTGGTGGGGGCGGATTTCACCCAGGCCCAGTTACCCCAGGCTAGCTTGGTTGAAACCCGGCTGCGCCGGGCGGTATTCGCAGAGGCCAACCTGGAGGCTGCTAACCTGCAGGGCAGCGACCTAACCGGGGCGGATCTGACCGCTACCCACCTACGGGGGGCTAACTTGAGCCAGGCTAATCTCAGCCGGGCTCGCCTGGTGGATACCGATCTACGCCAGGCTAACCTGCAGGGGGTCAACCTGCAGGGGGCCAATTTGCAAGGAGCCCGTCTGGGGGGAGCCAACCTCAACGGAGCCGACCTGGCGGGAGCTTATTTCTTCCTGAGGGAGCAGCGCCAACCCGGTAGTTTTATTACCACTATTTTGGCCCAGGAGTCCGGTGATGATCTGGCTGGGGTAGACCTCTCTAAGGTGCTTAACTTAGATCCAAGCCAACTACCTTACCTCTGTCGGCAGGGGGCACTGCATTCAGATTGTGGTGCTACACCCTAGCCGCCCTGGGTCGGCGATCGCTGGCCTGCCAGGGTTTGCTGGTGGGGCAAGGGCAGCCCCGACTGGAGAGCCAGCAAATTATCCGCTAAGATTTGCTGGGGTTGCTCCCCAATGGCGCTGGCCAGCAATTCTCCAGCGTTGTCGAGGTAGAGGAAGTGGGGAATGCCATCGACTCGGTATTGCACCATCTCCGGTAACCACTTGTGGTTATCAACGTTAAGCATGACAAAGTTAATCTGTTCCCCGTAGTGGTGACGGAGCTGGTCCATGGTGGGGGCCATGGCCTGACAGGTGGTGCACCAGTCAGCATAGAATTCCACCAGGGAGGGTTTACCGTTACCCTGGGCCACCTCGTAGGGGGTAGCCTGGGCCGCCAGGGTGGCCAGGGAGGGTCTCCCCGACTGACTCTGGAGTCCCAGAAATAGGGCCACCGTCAGGGCGATCGCCACCGTGGCAATAATCAGATTACGTAGGGTGCTGGGGGGGGAACTCGCCATGGTTATGATCTTAATCACCGGATAGTGGACAGGCAGGGGGAAGACCCAGGCCGGTCGGGATGGCGTCTTCGGGGCATCAGGTCTGGGGTCAGCCCGGCCAGGGAATGGACCGGCGCCAGGTAGAGGCTTTTCAGAGGCCCCGACTGGCCGCTCCAGCCTGGGTGACCAGGGCTATGCTGTTGCCATAGTTAATACTATAGGCTGGGATAGCGGTCTGGGGCAGGGCCGAGGCGACAGTCCCCCACCCTGAGGCCCTGTGGGTTGTTTATTAGACCTGGAGGAAGCGCTATGAAGAAACGGGTCAAGCTGACCTTTCCTAAGCGGGCTGTACACATACCGATCACCTATCGCCTGGCCAAGGACTTTAACATTGCCGCCAATATTATTCGAGCCCAGGTCGCCCCTAACCAGGTGGGCACCCTGGTGGTGGAACTGTCCGGCGATATTGACCAGCTCAACGATGGTATTGACTGGCTGGAGACTCAAGATATCCAGGTATCCGTCGCCAGTGGGGAAATTGTCATCGACGATCAGCTCTGTGTCCACTGCGGGCTCTGTACGGGGGTTTGCCCCACCCGGGCCCTTACCCTTGATCCAGACAGCGCCCGGTTAGCCTTTAACCGCAGCCGTTGCATCGTCTGTGAGCAGTGTATTCCCACCTGTCCGGTGCAGGCGATCGCCACCAATCTCTGAGATTGCGGTTCGGCGGGGGGTAGAGGTCAGATGGTCTAGCCTGGGCTGAGTACGGTGGTCCTGGTAACCCTAGGGCTAGCCTCGTTTCTGAGGCGATCGCTCCATTGCTTTAAGTCGTAGGGGTTAACCCGATAACTGACCGGATGGGCAATCAGGCGAGCGGTGCTGTGGAACAATACCTCCAGCTCCATCAAGTGATTTTCCCGCAGGGTGGTGCCCGTAGAGACCAAATCGACGATCGCCTCCGACATGCCGGTAATTGGCCCCAACTCCACCGAACCGGAGAGGGGCACAATGTCGACTGGCAGGTCAATGGACTGAAAATAAGCCCGGGCACAGTGGACAAATTTAGAGGCCACCCGGCAGTGGGCAGGGAGGTCAAGGGCCGAGCGATAGGGGCTAGCAGATTGTACCGCCACGGAAAGCCGGCAACCGCCAAAGCCCAGGTTCGCCAGGTTGGCTACTACGGGCTGTTTCTCCCGCAGCACATCGTAACCAACAATACCTAGCTGGGCCTGACCGTACTGGACGTAGACCGGTACATCCTGGGCTCGCACCAGTAGGGCCTGGGCAAGGCCTGTGGGATCGGTAATTTGTAGTTGCCGATTCGCCTTGTCTAGAAACAGGCTGAAATCAAGACCAACGGATTGAAACAGGCGGATGCTGTCTGTAAGAAGGGCACCCTTGGGTAAGGCAATAGTCAGCATGGGGGGGGTGGAGGTAGCTTTCGCCATCTTACCCTGTTGATAGGACCGCTGCGGCAGACCCAACGGCGGCGGCGGCGGCCTCTGCCACCAGGGCGACATGGCCCCAATGGGTGCCACCCTGGCAATAGACGGTGTAGGGTTCTCGCAGAGGACCATCGGCGGATAGTTCCGCCGTGCTACCCTCCACAAAGGTGCCGCCCGCCATCACCAGGGGACAATCGTAGCCTGGGGTGGTGGCGGGCACTGGGTCAAGGTAGGCCTCCACCGGAGAATGGCGCTGTACGGCCCGGCAGAAGGCAATTAGCTTCTCCGCCGACCCTAGTTGGATGGCCTGAATCACATCTCGCTGGCTTGCCTCCGGGGGGGGATTCACCGGATAGCCCAGGGCAGCGAAGCTGCGGGCCAACAAATAGTTGCCCTTCATGGCCTCACCGACCATCTGGGGAGCCAGGAACAAGCCCTGGTACATGAGGCGATTTTGATTCAAGCTGGATCCTCCCTTAGAGCCAATTCCTGGGGCCGTTAATCGACAGGCGGCGGCCTCCACCAGGTCGGCCCGGCCCGCCACATAGCCCCCGGTGGTGGCCAGGGTGCCCCCAGGATTTTTAATTAAGGATCCAGCCATCAGATCCGCACCAACGGCGGTGGGCTCCCGATCTTCTAAGAACTCTCCATAGCAGTTGTCAACGAAACAGACCAGGTGAGGATTCTGTCCCTTCACCACCTGCACAATCCTTTCAATTTCCGCTATGGTTAAGCTTAAACGCCAGCTATAGCCACAGGATCGTTGAATGTGCACCAGGCGTGTATTAGGTCCAATGGCTGTACTTAAAGCTGGCCAGTCAATGGCTCCAGCCGCGTTCAAGGGTAATTCTCGATAGGAAATGCCAAATTCTGCTAAGGAGCCCTGTGCCGAGGATCGCAATCCAATTACCTCTTCTAGGGTGTCGTAGGGAGGGCCGGCCACCGCTAGACATTCATCTCCCGGCCGTAGTACCCCGTAGAGAGCACAGGCGATCGCATGGGTGCCGGACACAAACTGCGATCGCACTAGAGCAGCCTCCGCCTGAACAATTTCGGCAAATACCTGATCTAAGGTGTCGCGACCGAGGTCATCATGACCATAGCCCGATACACTAGTGAAATGATGACTACCGACTCGATGATGACGAAAGGCTGCTAATACCCGTTCAAGATTGTCCTTGACCTGGGCATCAATTCCGTAAAAGATCGGTAGCAGAGATGATTCTAGGGGCGTCATACTGGACTATCACTGCAGAGGTAAATTTTCCCTAAAGAATATTTGATTTAAAGCATTTGAACCAGTAGAAGCCTATTTTCCCCTACTTTTTGTTGACTGTCCAAAACGTTGAGACTTTTTCATGACTGCTGTAATCACCACCCGCCTGCCCCGCGATTGGGTCACCCTAGGTTTCATGGCCGTCGTCCATGGGATCGCCCTGTTAGCCTTTTTGCCGGGTAATTTTTCCTGGTCCGCCCTGGGGGTGGCTTTAGTTCTGCACTGGTTCACTGGCTGTCTAGGGATCACCCTGGGTTGGCACCGTTTGATCTCCCACCGCAGCTTTCAGGTGCCCAAATGGTTAGAATACTTTTTTGTCTTTTGCGGTACTTTAGCCTGCCAGCATGGTCCAATTATGTGGGTTGGTCTACACCGTCATCACCACGCCTACTCTGACCAAGCCAATGATCACCACGATTCCAATAAGGGGTTTTGGTGGAGTCACCTGGGGTGGATGCTACGGGAGGTGCCAGCTAAGCAAGAAATTGCTCGTTTCACCCGTGACATTGCAGAGGATCCGGTCTATCTTTTCTTTGAGAAATATTTCCTGGTTATCCAGATTTTGCTAGGGGTTATTCTCTATGCTCTGGGGGGATGGTCTTTCGTCCTTTGGGGAATTTTTGTGCGCATGGTGGCGGTATACCACTGTACTTGGCTGGTCAACAGCGCCACCCACAAGTTTGGTTATCGCACCTATCAAACCCCTGATAAATCTACCAATTGCTGGTGGGTAGCGGTTTTAACCTACGGTGAGGGCTGGCACAATAACCACCATGCTTTCCAATATTCAGCTCGCCATGGTCTGAGGTGGTGGGAGCTAGACATCACCTGGGCAACCATTCGTCTACTGCAGATGTTGGGCCTTGCCAGGAAGGTGAAGTTAGCAAACTCCGCCATAGAATAGGCAACAAAAGCAGCCCAGATGTTTACCCTGGCCCACGAGTTAGTCCACATCTGGGTTGGGGTATCTCTGGCCTATCTAGTCTCGATTCAGCCCCGGGCAGAGCCCTCGACGGGCGGAGTCAGTGATGTTTACGGCTCCTCCAGCCAATGCTGGATTCGCCCATCGCCACCAGACCCCAGGCGACAGCAACAGCCTGACCGGCTAAGCGGTTGCCCATCTCCATGGCAGACTGTGATACCCTGAAGATGAAAAACGGGATGTAGCGCAGCTTGGTAGCGCACTTCGTTCGGGACGAAGGGGCCGTGGGTTCGAATCCCGCCATCCCGATTATCACCATAGGTTTTGCCTGCGATCGCTCTGCCTAGCCACCTGCAAGGGGGCTAGGGCCATAACAGCCCAGGCGAACCCCTTCCTCCCCCAGGTTATCCCCCGGAGGCGTGGCTGCCTGGGCTGAAAAACCTTTGCTCGAGAGCTATTTAGGCCTTCAGGACCCGATGGCGGGCCACCAGATCCGCTGGGGAGAGGTCTTCGTACTGTTCAAAGGGCTGGTGAATCCAGGGGTTGTCCGGCAGATGGAGGACGTAGTAGTCAGGCCGAACAAAGGAGGAGGCTTTATACCAGAGCACGGCGGTGCGAATTTCCTCGATGCCAAAGCCGTAGCGGTGGTTGAGCCAGGCAACCGCTCGGTCCAGGCTATAGCCGGAGTCCGCCAGGTCGTCCACCAGCAGGATGTGACTACCCAGATCCGCCGTGGTCATGCTCAGGTCTCGGGAGAAGGTGATGCGTCCCCGGCGACGGCCCCCCAGGCCGCCGTAGGAACTGGCGGAAAGGATGGCCAGGGGCTGATCAAACAGGCGGGAGAGCACATCCCCCACCCGCAGCCCCCCCTTGGCCAGGCAGACAATCTGGTTAAACTCCCAGTCCGACTCGTAGATCTGCACCGCCAGCTTTTCAATATCCCGGTGGTAGTCCTCCCAACTGACGTAGAAATCTGCCATGGTCGCCTGTCTGGTGTATAGCTTGAATGGGAACATCTCGGGCAGGGGGCTGGGTCTACCAAGCTTATCGCTTGACCCTGCCCCAAACCCTGGCTCGAACAACTGACGATGGAAAAATAATACACTGGGGACGCTGTTTCCTCACCTCACCCTGCCCATGGTCGACCTTCCGCCTACCCCTGACCGCCGTCCCTTTTCCCTGGCCGCTAAGCTGGCCTTTGGCGCCGGAGACTTTGGCCCCGGCATGACCGCCAACCTGCTGGCCTTTTCCTTCCTAATTTTCCTCACCACCACGGCGGGGTTGAGCCCGGCGGCAGCAGGCTCGGTGCTGGCCATTGGGCGGGTGTGGGATGCGGTCAATGATCCGTTGATTGGCTACCTCAGCGATCGCAGCCAGAGTCCCTGGGGCCGCCGCTACCCCTGGATTGCCCTGGGGGCGGTGCCCTTTGGCCTGACCTTCTTCTTCACCTGGATAGTGCCGGACTGGGCCAGCGGTAGCGCCCGGTTTTGGTACTACGTGGTGATCTCCCTGGTGTTTCAGGTGTTCTACACCGTGGTGAATTTGCCCTACACCACCCTCACCGCCGAACTCACCCAGGACTACGACGAACGGACGGAACTCACCGCCTTTCGCCTGGGGGCCTCCCTGCTGGGGGCGATTTCGGCCCTGGCCCTGGGCCTGCTGGTGTCCCGGTGGGTGTCGGAACCTCGCCAGCAATATCAGGTGTTGGCGGGGTTGTGCAGTGTCCTGTCGGTGCTGCCCCTGTTCTGGTGTGTGCTGGGCACCTACCCCACCGCCCGCCGCCGGGGCGCCCTCCAACCCCGTAGCCAGGCCCTGGACAGCCCCACCCTCTCCTTTCCTCAGCAGGTGCGGCTGGTGCTGCGTAACCGCGCCTTCCTCTTTGTGGTGGGTATTTACCTGTTTGCCTGGCTGGCCCTGCAGATGACCGCCAGTATTATTCCCTTCTACGCCACCTTCTGGATGGGGCTAGAATCCTACTTTCTAGCGGCCCTGTTGGTGCAGGGCAGTGCCATTCTGATGATGTACGGCATTAACCGGCTCAGCCAGCGCTGGGGCAAGCAGGAGGCCTTTGCCCTGGGGCTAGGCAGTTGGATCATCGCCCAGGCGGCACTGTTTTTCATCCAGCCGGGGCAGACCGCCGCCCTCTACCTGCTCTGTGTCGTGGTCAGTTTTGGGGTGGCGGCGGCCTACGTGGTGCCTTGGGCAATGCTGCCCGACGTGATTGAACTGGACGAGTTGCAAACTGGCCAGCGGCGGGAGGGCATATTTTACGCCTTTATGACCCTGCTGCAAAAGGTGGGGCTGGCCCTGGGGCTGCTGGTGGTGGGCTTTGCCCTGGAGTATTCGGGCTTCAGCTCCGCCGCCAGCCAGCAGCCCGCCTCCGCCCTACTGGCGATTCGCATTTTCATCGGCCCCGTCCCCATGGTTCTGCTGATCCTGGCCTTGATCCTGGCGCGCTTTTACCCGATCACCCGGCAGGTCCATCAGGAAATCCTGTTGCAGCTGGAGACCAGGCGGCGGCATCCGGATCGGCCCTGAGGGAGGGCACTGGGGTTACCTCAGGGCTTGGTAAGGGTGGGTTGATCTTGCTGGGGAGAGGAGTTGTCTCCAGGGTTTGCAGCAGGGTTTTGATTTGGTTAAGCCGGTCGGCCAGGTTAATCCCCTCCTGGGTCAACAGGCCCACCAGTGGGTAGGGTTCCCCTTGGGTCACCACCGGCAGCTGTTGCAGGCCACGGGTTGACATGCGGGCGATCGCCTCCGCCAGGGGCTCCTCAGGGTAGGTTTGCTGTAGATCCGGCGAACACAGCCCCTGGATTGACTCTTGCAGCAGGGATGGCGGGGCCTCCCCAAATTTCACCTGACGCAGGAGACGCAGCACGTCCTGTAGGGTCAAAATCCCCACCAGTTGTTGCTGATCGGTGACCAGGGCACAGCGGCAACGCTGCTGGAGCAGGGCTTGGGCAGCGATCGCCAGGCTGGTGTGGCCATCTAACCTTAGGGGCACCGGCAGCAGGGCATCCGCCACCACTAAACTAGCCTCCGCCTCGGGTTTAGCCAGGGTGGTCACCGCCGTAGTTTGCCAGGCATCACTGGCGGCGGTAGACCAGCCCGGCAATCGTTCCGCCAGCCAGGTGCTGAGCCCTACCGCTGCCATCAGGGGCAAGACAATCCGATAGTCACGGGTGAGCTCAAACAACAGGAGAATCGCCGTCAGGGGGGCCCGGGCCGTGGCCGCCAACACCGCCGCCATGCCCACCATGGCATAGGCCGGGGGGGAGGCAATGTGGGGTTGCAAAATGGGCAGGACCAGGGGCACCAGCTTACCGTAGGCCGACCCCAGGGAGGCCCCGAGAAACAGGGCTGGGGCAAAGATACCGCCGACGAAGCCACAGCTAGCGCTGAGGGCGGTGACCATCAGTTTGATCACCAGTAAGGCAGCGACAAATTGTAGGGATAGTTGCACATCCTGCAGGATGGACTCCACGGTTTCGTAGCCCACCCCCAGGACCTGGGGGTAGACCAGGGCGATCGCCCCCAGCCCCAAGGCCCCCAGCAGCGGCCGCAGGGGTACGGGAATCTGGGCCAACCCGGTCACCCCCTTGACCTTGCCCTGGAAAGCCTGTTCTGCCCAAATCAGGGAGCGTTTAAAGATCACGGAAACCAGGCTCGCCAATAGCCCCAGCCCCACGTAGAGGGGTAACTCGAGCAGGCTACGGGCCTCGTAAGCGGGCAGGGTAAAGGCGGGGGTAGCCCCCAAACTAATCTGGGTAATCCAGGCTGCCACCACCGCCGCCAGCAACACCACACTGGCGGCGGAGGCCACGGAAGCTGCCCCTAGCACCACCTCAAGGGCAAAAAATACGCCGGCAATGGGGGCATTAAAACCCGCCGCCAATCCCGCCGCCGCCCCCGCCGCCAGCAATAGGTGCTGCCGTTCCTGGGAGACCTGCAGCACCTGCCCCAACCACAGACTAAAGTTAGAGCCAATTTCCACACTGGGCCCTTCCGGCCCCAGGGAGGCCCCACTACCCAGGGAGATCGCCGCCGTCACCATTTTGCTGAGGGGCTGTAGGGGTTTAATCCGCCGACCCTCCTTGACCGCCGCCAGCAGGTCCGCCCAGCCGGGCCCAAAGTCCTGCAGCCGCCAGCGCATCAGCCCTACCCCCACCCCGCCCACCAGGGGAATCAGGGCCAGGGTCCAGTGTCCCCACCCCGACAGCCCGCCCATCACCTGGTTAAACATCAGGTGGTACGTCCCCTGAATCAGGGCCCGAAACAGCACCACCCCCAGCCCGGTACCGCTACCAATCACCACCGCCAGCAGTAGCAGAACCGTATCCGGGCTAGATTGGAAACGGTTGAGCCAGCTCTGCAAGGGATTGACAGGCACCGGGGAAACCGGGGTTTCAACCGTTAAGGGGGTAGCGAGGTCATGCACGGGTATAGAGGGGAGAGAATCTTATATTTAGTTGACTTTATCCTAATCTCCCTATAAGCATGGTAACGCTGCTCCCATCCCCTGTACCAGGGGCCCAGAAAGGAGTCCCTGGCTCCCCTTAAAGGGTCGCCTCATTTACGCTGGCGAGTAGTAGTCCATCCATCTTCTGTTACTTTGGCAGATCTCCAGGAATTTCCGGAACTAGCGTCAAGGGTAATTGAGCCCTTCACCCTGGTTTGACAGTTGACCATGCAAACCTACCTCACGCCGGCGACAACCGCCATAACAGGCTTTGACTCCTCTGCCTAACCCAGGATTCAGCGGTTGTAAACCATATAATTAAGCTCACTTTCCAACCATTCATTAAACAGTCGGTCTAAAATTTCCTGCCTGATGGCGGCCGTTAGCTCAGGTTGAATAAACTCATCCACGTATAACAACTCGAAGCCTAGCTCGGATTGGATAGGACCCAAAACCTCCCTAGGCTTTGCTCCAAAAATCATCGCCGCCCGATCAGGTTTGAGCTGCCAGCGAGATAACGGACCTTCTAATCCACAGGTGATCCGTCTTCGCTGATCGACATCATAGCGGTGAGAGGCCTCAAAGAAGCTGATTTCCTTTTCTTCGACTTGATAGAGCAATTCTTGAGCCAGAACCTGTTCGGCCACAACAATACGGTAGACAATAGCGACTTGATACTGAACCTTATGCTGAGCGAAATAAACCCCCACCTGATCACCGAACAGGTGATTAGCCAGCTTTTGTTTGAGCAAGCTCGCCCTGATACCGCGCTCCCAGTCTTCAGGAGTCAACAGTTGGTCCTTTAGCCAGGCAAGGGTCTGGGTGGCGCTCTCTAATTTTTGGCCATAGCGGAATTGATCCGATGCGGCTTGTATCTCTTCAGCCGCCACCTTAACATTTTGCTCGTCACTAACCCTATCAATAATTTGATCGATCAAAATTTCACGATACAAATCCTTTAACTTCCGATTGCACCTCAGGTAATCAATAACCTGATCCTGAGTTACGGATAACCCCTCTAAGCCATCTACAAACTCTTGCATCGCAAACAAAACGTATACCTAAAATTAGGGTTTAGGTATACATAACTATAATAACTGGAGAGTCGGAAGTTCTCCCAAAATCCGGGGCTTGAAGAAGCCTGAAACCCTTCTACCATAGGCACTTGAGTAGTTTCCGTCTTTGTTGGCAGTCCGAAGCCTGAAACCCTGATGAAATCTCACTTTCTCGGAGA
>JBEIGU010000072.1:0-19808 GCA_040381765.1 Leptolyngbya sp. | reverse complement strand
GTATGCTTAATTGCCCTAGGACGACCTAAAAGTACTGCTATGCAAGGCTTTTAGCGAAAAAATAAGTCTTTAGAGTTCTTTTTGCAGGACTTAAGGCTTGTAAGCATTGGTATGATAGGGTTTTAAGTTTCTCGAGCCTTAATGTCGCATGGTCAGACCTGAAGAGCCGAAATTTTCTGTCTAATACCCCTATAGGGAATCTTAGGTAGAAATCTGTCCGCCTAAACACCCCTGGAGGGATCTTAGGTGAAAAAAGTTCAGCCTAAACGCCGCATAGGGGATCCTAGGTGAAAGATTTCAGTATAAATCCCCCCATTCCCTGACTGCTCTGTGACTTCACGTTTCTTCAGCACTTGCCGCTGTGGGAATCATTTTGGCTTAACAGGCTAAAGAACGGGAGACCACCATGGGGGTGGCCAGATCGGACTAGCCACCCTCATCACCTCTACTTACTGAGAATCCATAGATCGCCGGGGCCTGGAGCGGCCACTGCGGGACAGGTTAAAGGACTCGGAAAAGGCCTTCTTACGGGCGCTGCTCAGATTCCCCTGGCGGTAGTCCGCCTCCAGCTCCTCTAGAATTTGCTGTTCCTCCATCAGCATGGGGTTGGGGGCCATGCTAGCCATGGTGAGGCGGGCATCGGCCAGGGATTGTTGCGCCGACGCAAAATCCCCCTGGTCTGAGTACATGACCGCCTCCCGCCGGGCCCGGGCCGCCATCAACAGGGCCACCTGCTCTTGAACCGTGGCATCGGCGGGAAAGTCGCTGAACTGCTCGGGGCTGACTAGGGGCAGATCCAGCCCCGCCCGCAGCACCTGCCGGGTATTCAGGGCGGGGTCATCCCAGGCCAGACGCACCTGCAGCAGCTCCTGGGGCTGGTCCAGGGCGGGGACCTGCAGCCGCACCACCGCCTGGATCGGTGCCCCCACCGTCAGGTTAGGTAGCTTGTAGCGGCCCGTCTGGGTCAGGTCCAAATCATTCAGCACCGCCATCACCCGCACCTCCTTACCCGCCTCCAGCCCCAGGCTGACCCGCTGGCCCAGGGTGCCCGCTAGCCCCGACAGTTCGGTCTCAAAGAAGCTGGGCAATTGGTCGGCGGATTCGATGTGGAAAAAGTTGCCGTCACCACTGCGGGCCATGGCCGCCAGCAGGTCTTCACTGTAGTCATCGCCCATGCCCAGGGTGCTGGTGCTCACCCCCCGCTGGGCCAGACCGTGGACATCGGTGGCGATCGCATCCAGTCGGGTTTCCCCCTCATTGGCCAGCCCATCGGAGAGCACAATCACCCGGTTGAGCTGGTCGGGGTTGAGGTACTGGCTGACCTGCATGCCCCCCTCCACCCAACCGGCGTGGAGGTTGGTGGAGCCGCAGGAATGGACATGGCGCAGTTTTTCTAGCAGGGTAGCCTTGTCCGTGGCCAGGGTGCTGGGTACCAGGGTTTCGATGCGGTCATCGAAGAGCACCACGCTGAGGCGATCGCAGGGCAGCAGGTTCTCCACCGCCAAGCGGGCCGCCTGCCGAGCGTAGTGCATCTTCTGGCCCCGCATGGAGCCGGAGCGGTCAATCACCAGGCTGAGGTTGAGGGGCAGCCGGTCCGCCGCCAGGGTAACCGGGGGTGGGGTGATGCGCACCAGCACATCCAGGGTGAGGGGCTGCTGGGCCACGATGGCCCCGTGCAGGGGAATCAGGTCAAGGGTGGGAAGCAGGGGTTGGGTCATGGTGGCCTCTGGGATTGAAGGTGGGCGAGGTGGTCAGCGATGGATTGCAACAGGCGATCGCGCTGGGCGGGGGTCGACGGCGGTCGAAAGTCTGAGCGGAGATGCAGCTCCAGACCCTCCATCAGGGGTAGACGGGTCCAGGTGGCTGGGGAGGGGGGAACAGCAGCGGTGGGGGAGGCCTCCAGGTTGGGGGAGACAGCGCGATCGCGAATCTGGGTCAAAAAGGCCAGGGCCGGATTGGCCGCCTCCACCCTCAGGTGGGCACCCCCCTGCAGAATATCCTCCAGCACCCCTTCCCCCTGGCCGCCGATCAGGCCGCCGATGGAGCTGGCGCTGTAGCCCTCCGCCAACAGCCGACGGAGGACGAGCAATTGCAGTAGATGCCGGTAGGTGTACCGGGCTTCACGCCCCTGCTTAAGGGGCCGATCTAGCCATCCCTGGGTGGTGTAGTAGCGCACCAGTCGAGGGTTAACCGGCTCCTGCCCCCGACCGCCAGAACCCTGGCTGGGCAAAAACTGAGCTAACAGGTCGTTGGTCACCTCAACGAAGCGATCCAGGACCATCTCGGGCTGTTGCCGGGCAATTTGTTGCAACCTGTCCATGAATCCATGATAGTTGATTGCAATTCGGACTGTCAATGACAGCTTCAACTGTAATGCAGTTGCCCTAAACCCCCGCCAGCTTGCGCAGTTCTAGGACTGGATCAAAGGTGTTGATGGTTACGTTGGTCACCACCTCTTCCTCTGCGGCGGTACAGTCATACACCATGTAGGTCCAAATTCCTGGATTTCCTGCCTCCGCACTCTCTCCTTCGTAGAAGGTCACCGTCCCGTCGTCTTCGCAGTCATAGTAGGCCGAGTAAACATCTTCCCATTCGCAATCTGAGTTCTCCAGGGTGTCTCGAATGTTAGCCAATACCCCAGCGATATGGTGAGGCTGGGATTCCACCTGCACCAGACGGACCTCTTCCCAAATGAAATTGTGTAAATCAATAGCCATAGCAGCTACCTCTTTAAATTAGGTTGACTTAAACCTTAAAAGGCTTGCAGCTTAGTGGCGCGGAAAAAGTTCTAAAACCCGTAAGTCAGTCATTCTCAACCCTACTCCTGATTGAAAATCAGGTAGGTTTCAACTACATTAGGGGCTTCGATGCCCTAGTACCCCTGCTTACCAGGAGGCTGAACCGGTTTCCGTACCACCAAGGGTAGATACGCTTAGCGTAGAGGCTAATCTGCTGAAATGCGTGTTGATTCAACGATTCTTCATGACTGCTTTGGTTTAGGTTTACTGTCAACTCCTTCGCGATCCTGGTTGACCATCACCTGGCGTGACTAAGGTACTCTCTCTGGAACAAATAAGCCACTACAGAACTTCTGAGGATAGTTGGGCGTAGCCGGGCCTACTGACAGATTGAGCGGCGTGTCCTTATTTCATCGTCCATAGGTCCAGAGCACCATATCGATTTTTCTTGGCGTCCATGAAGAAACACCAAATAATTCGTTGTTCTCGTTCGCCTTTCGAGTCAGGATGTCAATTAGCAGGACACCATCCGAGATACTCAAGTTTTCGGGATTTATTTTGGCAAGAGCGGCTGCTTCGGGGAGGTCGGAAACCAACCGGAGCGCTTTTACGACGAACTGATCAACCGTTGCGAAGTTCTTGGGATACATCAGCGAGAGTAAACCAGATGCACCGGCTGTCCCCAATCCGCGAATTTTCTTTGCTGTTATTAACCCTTTCCGAGTCTGATTGAGATTAAGGCTGAGTAATTGTTGCCGTAAACTTTCCAATTCGCTGAGTTTGTCGCCATCTAGGTACTTTTTTAGCTGCATGGTGGTAGTCGCGTACCGATTAGGCGCAGTATATTTCCATCGGAAGTATTCGTCGTGAAGGAAGTTGTACCAACCCTGAGGTGTGAGATTGCGAAGTCTATCCAAATCCAGCACATCCAGTGCTTGCTCAAGTTCGAGGTTTTGCGGCTGAACAAATTTCCAGTAGCGCTGAAGTGCATGTTCCCAGGCTTCGGATTCAGAAGAGCTCCACAGATCAGCAATGTTCATTGTCGTAGCGAAAGTATTGGATACGGTGGGGTTCATGCCGTCCAACCAACTAGTGTAGAGAGAAGTTCTATCTAAATATTCGTATACGGGATCTTAGGTAAAAAATTTCAGTCTAAACACCCGATGTTCTGGATGTCTTGTAATTTAGTATTTTCTCAGCAGTTCTTACTGTGAGAGTTACTTCCGCCCGAAGGGCTAACTTTGACAGCTCAGCTCTTAAGGGTAGCCGGGCGCAGCCGGGCCTACCCGCTACCTCACTTAACCCCTCCGAAGAGTAAACCAAAAGACTGGGCGATCGCCCGGCCTGATCCCTGAAGCCCCATCGACACACTCCTAACCCCAAACCATTCAACCAGAGACTTTGCACCCATAAAAAAACCTGACAAGGGCCGCAGCCCCTGCCAGGTAAGAACCTAAGCCACCGCCTATAACACCGACCGGCCCGCTTGACGTCTGCCCAGGGTGACCTTAGCGGTAATCACCAGGGATTGGGCCTCAGGGGGGGCCGGGAGGATCAGGGCCAGTCGGGCTATGACCTCAGGAGACCCCTTAAAGGTCACCGAGCCATAGCCCAGCATCGTAGACACCGAGTGATCGGTAATCTCACACCCCAGCTCAGTTAGCCGCCGTAGGATAACCTGATGGGCCTGACGGGGATAGCCTGACAGGATGAACTGCTTGCGATCGCGCAAAGCTGTAAAGCGAGTCTTACGCCACGCCAGGGGAATGCTTACACCCGCCACGGCATCAAACTGGGCAGCAGAAAAGGTCACCATAGCCGAAAACAGAACGCAACGGCAGTGCCCCGCGCCCCTGCCTGAAGCCAACCCGCGAGAACCCCCTGGCAAGGGCTGCGGGTCTGGCCAGGGCCACCAGGACCCCTATCACCGGATCAGCCGGCTAGACCGACACAGCTCGCGAAGCCCTTGACAGGCCCCGGGCGCGATAATAGAAATGCCCGCGTGCTGTTTTATCAGAGACGCCCTACTTTCGCAGCAGGGGCCTCAACGATAGGCCAAAAGGAAAGTTCCCCACCGCCACCGTAGTCGCCGCAGGGAACCCCTGGATTTTCAGGAACATACCCAGGTAATATGCCCCACCTCCTTAGCCAGGGCCCGCCGCCACCCAAATACAGGCCAGATCACCGACCCTCACCTACTCCAGCTCAATAACCTGGCTGGCACTGTCAAACCTGGGCCAGTAACAAGACAAACTCAGTCGCCCTAACAATGGCAAGCTGCCCTAATCTTCGTGCACAACTTCGTCAATAAAAGCTTCTCGCTCATCTTCGGTCATGGCATCCCAGTCCTGATGGCGTTCTTGAGCCACGAGTCTAGCCCGATCTACGCCATAGTGACACACCGAATACCGCACCCGATTGCCTGGATCAATGCGCATCAGCTCTTGATGGAGCAATAGCCCCTCTGTGCGCCCAATGGTTTCCGCGATCACCAGGTTGGGCTGCAGGCGATGATCGCTCAAACAGTAATCAAAACTCAGCACATCCGCCCGCACCACTTCATAACGGGCCTTAGGATCCATTTCTTTCAACACTCTGGCCAAGGTCCCCAGAACAGCCGCATTACGGGCCCGGGCAATGGGGGTGGTAAAGCTGCCCTCCCATAGGTTCAGCACATAGGGTAGCTGGCCCCGCAGGGTAACAGGGCTGGCCCCTGCCCCCTCCATCCTGGTGGCCCCCAGGGTCAATGTCTTGACTTCAGGTTAGCCCCGAGTGCCCAACCTGATGACCCTACCCAGCCCAGCACCTATGCCGGTGAAGTAATCACGGATCCATCCAGAAACCGTCGTGAGCAAATCATCCTTCTCGATACCCATCCCTTCTTCGGGGCTGGGTAGGGACTGAATAAAAAAACCTCCAGCGATCGCGATCCCTTGAGGGATAGGTTTCTTTCCCTCAAGATACCCAACCCCGCCCCAGCAAAATGCTAGGCTACTACTGCCACTTTTCCTGAAACCATGACAGGCTACCTGGAAGCTATCCACATTGGAGATCGCCTCAACCGCCGCCACGACGCCCCAGGCTCCCTACTCAATTGGATCGACAACCAATGTCAACTGATCATCAGCCTGGACAACCTCAAACCGGAGGAGATCAGGGGCGTACAACGGGGGGTATTTGAGATCGGCCTGAATGTTATCGACCACCTCCCCTTCGTCTGCTTTCGGATCTTTGAAGTCACCTCAACCAAAGGCTTTGGCCAACCCCAGTCTGCCCGCCTGCTGCTGCCCTGGCATGAATGCCCCTTCCACCTGGCTCGCTTTGACCCCCAGGGCCTACCCGACTTTGATGGCTTCCGGGCCAACCCCGAAGTTCATTTAGCCCTGACCGTAATCTTGACCGACTGGCCCGGCATGGTGGTCAGGGCCCTGCGGTTGTTTACCCTCTCCCCCTTCTTCACCCAGAAACTGATCGAGGCCCTGCTCAGCACCGCCACAGCCCACACCTACGAAGGCTACGCCTTGGCGGTGAACCGTATTTTTGAAGCTTACCCCACCGGTGCGATCGGCGAGGGTAGCCGGGTGCGCTGTAAGTCGGGGGATTGACCTAGGAAATAGTACCTAATACCTCTGGGAGTAGAGCCGAGCTTAGATCCCTAGCCAACCTCTCTCTAAGCGGCATAGCGCCAGTCGGTGAGAAAGCCCTGGTTAGCGGCCAGGGTGATCAGGGGGGGCAGGGTTTTGTCGTAGGCATTGCGCAGGTGTTCCAGGTTGAGCAGGTCGTGGGGGTTGGCCAGGTGAAGGTGGTGGAGGTAGGGTTCGACCTGTTTGCTCCACTGGGCGGGGGGTAGGGTGGCGTGGGTGATGGTGAGGCCTTGGTGTTGGAGGCGATGAAAATGGGCCAGGTGGCGGGGGGCGGGGATTTTGTTGGATTTGGCGGAGTTGACCTCCGGCAGGGTGGGAATCAGGTTCCAGAGTTGGTCGTGGGCGACGAAGGACCAGGGCAAGTAGTGGTCAAGGGAGAAGCCTTGGGGGGGGATGGGTTGGCCTGAGTAGATGCAGGGGATACTCTGGTGGGCTAGCACCACGGCCCAGTAGGCGGTTTGTTGTTTGAGGGAGTCGCGTTTGCTGGGCATGAAGAGTTTGCTGGCGATCGCTGGGGTGCTGGGGTTGCGTTTTTGCATATAGGTGAGCCATTCCCAGGCGGCCCAGCGGCGAACGATGGGGTCGTGCTGTTGCAGGTAGTGGAGCCAGTCGGGGTGGGGGATGATGCCCTGGCAGGTTTTGTACTCGGTGCTGTCGAAGCGGTAAAGGGGGCGGCGACTGTCAAAGTGGCGGTCTGCAATGGCGGGCATGGCCACATCTAGTTGGTTGCCCTTGCCCCGGCTGACGGTCCCCAGGTCGGCTTCGAGGAAGGGGATGATCAGGCGGAAGGGGACGTAGCGGCACAGGTGGGTGATGGTGTGTAACTATGGGGAAACCAGGCATTGGCCAGCATTTCGACGATGAGGTCGAAAAAGGGAATGGGGCTGGTGGGCTGGAAGTGGTGACGACGGAGGATGTCTAGGAGGGAGAGGCAGAAGAGGTATTTGTAGGAATTGGTGGTGTCCTTTACCCAATGGAGGGCTTGATAAAGATCATCTTTCATGATCAATGCTTGCAGCTTTTTGGATGTGTGATATTTGAGCATCTAAGCAACGTCCCACGATCGCATCTATACCCAAACCAACGATGCCTTGCGTTTGTAATAATGGGTTACTAGGGCTATCAAAGGTAACCACAGATTTTCCTGCCAAAATCAAGCTTTGGGCAAAGGCTAGGGTTTTGCTGTTGGCGGCAGCGTAGGCAATAAAGGTGCTGTGGGAAAGTGCCCCAATCATGGCATTTCGCTTGCCCGCCAGTTCAGCCGTGACCCGAGGATAGCTGGCGCTAAAGGGCGAGATTAGCAGTAAGCAATTTTCGTTAACTGCCTGTGTTTGTTCTGAGGAAAGGCGGAGGTTGTGAAGGCTGCGGGCAGGACAGTGGATGATGGGTTGGGTACCCCGTAGTAGAATTTTCAGGCAGTCTTGTTCGATCGGGGTGTGGAACCCGCTGATGACGAGAATTTCTGCCTCTCGCAGGGCTTGAGCGAGGTCATAGGCTTTGAGGATCAGATCACCGGGGCATTTAATGGAGCAGAAGAGGGCGATTGCAGGTTTTTGAAGCAGGCTGAGATTACCGATCGCGGTTAGGGTCGGTGCGCTTTTGAAGGCAATGCAGGTTTTGAGTCCAGGGGGATAGCCTGGATGCTCGGGGAGAATGAGTTGCAAATCTTCTGTGTTAGGCGATCGCATAGCCAGAGAAGGAGCGCATGTAGGGGATCGGTTCGGTAAACTATGTCAGGAGACGATCACCGCTTGAGCAATCATATACTCAATGGCTTGGGGGTTATCAATCCGTTTGGAAGCCTGAAGAATTTCGATGCCAACGACATTTCGATTAGAGTCAAAGTCCAGGATAATGCCGGGGGTCTCTTCATCACTTTCGTCAATCTCCACATCCTTGAGGGTAATCCGGATCACATCGACTTCGGGGTCATATTTGATTTTCATGGGTTCCTCCAATGTTTTTTAATTTGGCTTGTGCGATCAACGGTTACAACGATTGCGGGGTCAAGGGTGGTGTTGATAAAGACTCGAATTAAGTAGAGTTTGCCTGTGCCAAAATCCATTTGAGAGGTTGTTTGAAAAGCCAAAGAGAGTCTCAAACTATACCTATGGAGTAGGATGATCACCGCAAAATTCAGTATTTTGGTGACCCTGTGGCAGCGAACTATACCTGGGACAACCCTTTTCAAACAACCTCTGAGATTGATAAATGGTGATCTCTTGGTCTTGTTGAAGAGTTTGCTGTGGATTTTCTAAGATGGCTTCTACAAAGGAAATCGGGACTTTCCGTTTTTCCATCTCTTCCAGGGCGTGATTTGAAAACCTGAAGTTCATCAGTCATCACCCCCTGAGTCTCTGCCCATGCGGTATTTGATGTCGTAGTTGATGAGGTCGTCGAGTTCTTCGTCGGTGAAGCCGTAGTGTTGGGCAAGGATGCGATCTATTCTAAGTTTAGGCAATTGCAAACCCCGTATGAAGTCGAACTTCGGGTTCATGGAAACCAAGCACGATATCTTCTTTGGGAATGCCTGCTTTAAGGAGTTCATCGGTAATACCATCCTCGGTGCCATCATATTGCACCCAAACTTTTCCATTGGCAATTTCAAGGTGCAGTAAAATGCTATGCAAATGGCGCTGGTGATCCCAACCTTCAGACAAAATAATATACTGGTCAGTTTCAGGATCAAAGGCAGCACGATTTTTGACGTTGACATTGGCATAGGTAATGTCAGCGTAAGGTTTGAGAACATTACGGATAATTTGCCGATAAGTATTTAAGCGATCCATCGAGTGATAACCTCCTGATCAGGGTTAAATGTAAACAGCTTTAAAACTTGATTCTCTAAAAGAATTTGTCCAATTTCTTGTTCAAATAACTTTAAGAAGCTGGCATCACGGATGGCTAGATAGAGGGTACGTTCAGGGTCAATTCGGCTCAGAATGTTTTGATATAAGACGTACTGACCGAGAGCCGTTTCAAGATCGCGAATTTCAGAAGGACTGATAAAGCTTTTGATTTCGACAGCGATCTTCTGGGTATCTTTTTCAGCAGTGATGAGTTTTTCACCTGCCAGATCAATGAACAGATCTTTTCTGCCAATTTTTAGATTGTAGGGATCGTGGGTGATGATCCAACCATCCTTAATCAGAGCTTGTTTGCAGTTGTCGTGATAAATATCTTTGGCTGGCATAGATCCTAATCCTCTCCTCCGTTATCTCGACCCATGCGGTATTTGATGTCGTAGTTGATGAGGTCGTCGAGTTCTTCGTCGGTGAAGCCGTAGGGTTGAGCAAGGACGCATTTATGAAATACCCGCCAATCGACCCATCTCAACGCTGACGGCATCAAATCGGTTATCGCTAGGACGATAGGATAAAAGTTCCATGCCAATCGGTTCGCCTGTCGTTTCATCTTTGATTAATATCACGCCATCCCCAAGTTCTGTGGCAATTTGATTTTTTCGGGGCGGTTGCCAGAAAACAGTGAGCAGTTGCATTTCAGGTTCGTAGTAGATTTTTACTTGTGCCATAGGGATTCTCCTTCTTTGATTGCATCAGTTTGATAGGCTGTGATCAGAGATCCATCACTGTTTAATCGGCGGGCAACGGCAACCACCCAGCGTCTTTCTTTGAGGACAAGGTAAAATAGCAACACGTTGGGATCGCGGCTACTGCGGCGGATTTCATCGGGATTAGCCAGAGCTTGCTGAATCTCTAGTTCTAAATCCGCAATGTCGGGATGTTTGACAATCAGTTTTTCCCAGTATTCTTCTGAGGTGCGAACGGTGAAGTTGAGGGGAGTGAGAATTTCAAATTTACTCATCAATCATCCCCTCCAGAGTCTCTGCCCATGCGGTATTTGATGTCGTAGTTGATGATGAAGTCGAGTTCTTCGTCGGTGAAACCGTAGTGGTGGGCGAGGACGCGATCGATTTCGTCGATGATGGGTTTTACTGGCTCAGATTCTATAGACTCAATCAATAATCCACTTTTCCGGTGATATTTCGTATTTTTTAACATGCATTCTTCAAGTCTTTCTGATAGAGAAGTTAACTTTTGAGAGACCTCTTCTGAAAATGAGTCAATATTCAGTGGGAAATCTTTAACGTCAGAAGGGTTGATATGACGGCAATCTGTATATGCAGAAAAGAAGTGATAGTAACTTGTACTATTAAGAACGCAATGTATTATTCTCCTTTGAAACTCATTGATGGCATAAATACTATTAACTTCACCACGAACTCTTTCTATGCCACCATTCTCAGGCTTTGCCATTGGCGGCTTTAGGAAAAAATAACAAAAGTACCCTGGTACTCTTACCCAGTAAATTGGATAGCTTGAGTTCTTGATAATGAATTTGTTTAGCGGAGATGCATTGATGGTTTTTTTCAATATGGAAACTGATTGTTCTGAACCAGATTTTGATATTAGTCCATGAATTTTCTGAAGAGATATATCAAGACTTGAGTAATTGAGCGTCTCAAAGAGAGAGTCTCGCTCTCCTCCTTTTGCATCCCATCGATAGTATCGACTAGAAAAAATTTGATATTGTTTTTGACTGCTAACATTAAGAATAGTTAGGCGATTTTGTGCCCCTTCAAATAGCTGACCTGGGCGATTAGCAAAGTGTGAAAACCAACTAGTTAAACCTTCTTTTAAAATGATTTGTCTTAGTGATTGAAATTTTCCTGATACAGCAATAGAGATGGGTATGATGAGTCCTATGCGTGATTTAGAACTTTTAATTTTTAGTGCTCTTTCAACAACCCAAGCATAAATATCTGGACAGGCAATTGTTTTACAGTAAAGGACTGAATAGCCAGAAAGCTTTGATTTCTCTAAATATGGTGGATTGCCAATAATCACATCAAAGCCACCCCGATCAATGATGCTGTAAAACTCCACAAACCAATGAAACGGCTGATGGCTGGCTAGCCACCGTTCATAGTCCGTGACCTCTTCACTTTTACCTTTTGCCTTTTTACTTTTTACTTCAACATCAACGCCGTATTCTCTAGCCAGGTAGCGATTCAACTCCCCATTTAACTCCGCCAACCGTCGCCGTAGTTCCTGTTTAGCCGTGCGAAAGTCTCCTGCATCCATGCCAAATTCCGTTTGCATCTGCCGGAACCGTTGAAAGGCCCGGTCTGCCAGTTCGGCTTTTTCGTTAATGCGGCTGGCGTCGTCCTGCAGGTCGAGCTTAAACTGATCTGCTTCTACATCCCTACCTTTGCCCTTTGTCTTTTTACTTTTAACTTCCTCCTGGGAAATCGCCTTCCGTACCTCCTCCAAACCGGCAAAGCCCACCAGGGTATTTCCGGCGCGAATGTTGAAGTCAATATCGGGTAAGGGTTCTAGCCCAAGGTTATCTTTTTTGGGTTGGGGTTCCATCTGGGCCACCAGCTTCAGGAATAGCCGCAGCTTACAGATTTCTGTGGCCTCCTCCATGATGTCTACGCCATAGAGGTTGTTGAGCATGATCGACTTCAGCACGAAGTAGCGGGGGTTGGGGTGCTTCGCCATCTCCGCCAGTACCTTGCGGAAGTATTCATAACGGGGCTTGCCCTCACCCCCAGCCCCTCTCCCAGAGCGGGAGAGGGGAGCCGATCCGTCTTCTTGTTCTCCTTCTCCTTGGGGAGAAGGGGTTAGGGGATGAGGGAAACGCGCATCGTCTTCATCGACAAACCCCTGCATCCGTTCCAAACAAGCTGTATAGAGTGGCTCCAGAATATTCAACGCCGCAAATAAAAACGCCCCCGATCCACAGGTGGGGTCTAGCACCGAAACCTGCTCAATGGCTTGATACAATGCCTTCAGCAAATCCGAGCTTTCGCAACTGGTGATTACATCCTGGGCAAATTGGCGAATATCCAGGTTGTAGGTGATCAGGTCATTGATCTGGGTGACTTCCCCTGCTGCCAGCTTTTGCCGCAGTTCTAAACACCGCTGGCGCCGCGCTACGTGCTCTCGCCAGGTTTCAGTGGGCAGAGCAAACCCCTCAGCGGCAGGTTTGTTCCATTCGCCCCGTTGCGAAACATCCTCAATGCCAGCGGCAATCTCAGTCGGGAGTTCCAGATCCACCCCATGACGAACCGCCGGATAAATGTAATGGTCAGGATTTTCCCGCAGAAGTTGCCAGATGGAACCCTCACCCCCAGCCCCTCTCCCAGAACGGGAGAGGGGGGCATGAGAATTCTCCGGTTCCCCTTCTCCCCCCTTGGGAGTAGACCGAAGGGCGTGCGAAGCAGGGGTTAGGGGATGAGGGCGAAAGGCGGCAGGACAGCGTTTTTTGGCGGCATCAAACAAAAAGGGCAGAATCGTATTCTTGCTGATGTACTCAGTGATGTCTTCCTTGGTGTAGTACGCCCCCATTTGCTTTTGGTTGATGTACTTCTCAAAGATGTAGCCCAACACATCCGGGTTAATTTCGTTTTGGTCACGGAGGGGGCGATCGTCCAGATGCCAGTCATATTCATCAAAGAAATTGAACACCGTCTCAAACGCCGCATCGGGAATTTGAATCGTCTCCTCGTACTTTTCCTCTAACTGATGCACCTCAAATAAGCCGCCATTCAGGTAGGGCACCTTGCCCAACAGTTTGTCTAGCTCGGCATTGCGCCCCGGCTTGCCCAACCCCTCATGGAACAGCTTTAGCAAAAACTGCTGATAGAACGAATGAAACGTATCCGTGCCCCATTCGGCTTGGCAGCGTTTGAGCCGATTTCGCAGGTAATGAACATCCCCATCCAAAAAATTTTTCTTTTGGATGAAATAAACAAACATCAAGCGGTTCAGCATCAGCGAGGCATACCAGGTGCGGTCAAACTCTGACTGAATGCCATCAATAAACTTGAGGAACTGCCCATGTTCCTTTTCAAATCGGGTAAAGAACTTCTTGGTGACTTTTTCGACATCAAAGGCTTTTTTGACTCGTCGAGAAACTTCCACCAGGGTGAGCTTTTCTTCTTCGGCAAAGGCGATCGCCAATGCCTCTAACTTCTGCAACAATCGCTCGGCAGACTGCCCCACCTGATACTGTTCAAATCGGGGGGCCAACGGTTTCCCCGGCTCCTGCCGCACCCACATCCAGGTTTGCTGGGTTTTACCCCCATCCCCAAACACCAACAGGTGGGATTTGCTATAGTCCGTCAGTTGGCGATCGAGCTTCACCCGGATTGGACGGGCTGGAATCTCTGGGGTGATGCACTTGAACACCGTAAAGCCTCGCTTTTGAGCGATAGACATCACCTCAAACGGTTCGCCATCTACCTCAAAGGGTAAGGTGACGTGATCGACCGTATCCCAGCCCAGTTCTTCAATGAACAGGGACTCAAAATCAAAGGTCTGGAGATACTTTTGGGCGCGTTGGCGATGGAGCATGATAAGGCAAACGTAAAAAAGCTATATCAAGCCATGTTCAGGGTAGGGGGAAAGTCAGGATCGAAGAGTTCCTCGGAGGTGTAAGGACAATTTTCGGGCAAGTCTTCATAATCTAAAGGGGTTTCCTTTACTACTAAGTCCAAGCCGGATTCATAGGCATCGGCGATCAATTCTGTCAGATAGGGTTTGAGGCTAGGGTTCTGGCCGACGAGTTTCTGTACTGCCCGCCGTTGCTCACGAATCGTTGCTCTCCAGCTTTTACTGCGCTTTTCGGGTTGGCAATCCCACTTGAGCAAATGCCCAATTAAAATCCCTAGGCGATTTTCCAGTTCTCGGCGTTCCTGCTTTCCCAAAGACTCAATTTCCTCCACCAAATTGATACTATCAAGATGCTTGAAATCACCCTCTTTGAGCAACTTCGACTGTTCTAGCGTCCAGGCATAGAAATCGGTTTCGTAGAGATTGGCTGACATTGTGTCCTCCCTTGGCTTGACTCTAATCTAGCCTCTAAATAACCCCATCGAACAGATGATCTGTGCCCCGTCTCGCCGTTCCGCTGGGTTGATCACACACAGCGCATCATGCTCTCGCAGAAATGTAACCAGTTTTGCCAACTGCTCATCGCTGATGCCCGCTTTGAATTCCCGGTTCAGGCGGGCGATCGCATTTTGCTTCATGGGGTGCTGGTTAATCTCCTCGATCGCCCGTTCCAGATTTTCCCACTCCGTCCCCATTGCCAGTAAAGGCGTGGTTTCTCGGACGTATTGCGTATATGCCATCAGGCGATCGTAAGTTCGAGCCGCTGCACTGCGCTTATTGCCCAAGGTGCCTGCTACCGTCTTGGTTTGGTCAGCGATCAGTTCTGCACCGCGTGTCACCAACTCATGGTGCTGGGGGTGGCGCAGCAAGGGAGGCGTATCCATGCTGCACCGTGCCATACGTAAAATTCGCATTTGAGACTGAGTGACGCTGTTGCCATCCTTGTCTACCCAGGCCAGGGCATCGGTGCCGCCATCCGTGCGGAGGTACAGCAATACACCCTCTGGATCAGATCCGGTGGGTTCATGCTCCTTTGTGGAATACACCACGTCCGGTAATTTCTCGATCATGCCCTTCAGCGCCGGGTTGGCATCGATTGCACTTTGCCAGATCTGCAATGCTTCAGAGGTCAAATCCACATCGCCTTCATCGGCTTCATCCAACACCCCCGATCGCTCATTGTAGAGATTCAGCAGCATTTCCCGCGTTTGCTCATCCTCAAAAAAGGCTTCATCGGTGCCCACGACCTCTTGATTTTCGTTGAGGCGATCGCGCAACCGTCCCCGCAGGTTAATCAACCGCTCCACCCCCTCCGCAGGCAAAAACGAGTAGCAGAGAATCTCCTCTGCCTGCTGCCCAATCCGGTCTACCCGCCCCGCCCGCTGAATCAGGCGGATAATTGCCCAGGGCAAATCGTAATTGAGAATGATGGCGCAATCTTGCAGGTTTTGCCCCTCACTCAACACATCCGTCGCCACCAGAACCCGTAATTGCTCGGCTTCTGGGATGGGTTTTTGATTACTAATGGGGCTAAATCGCCAAGCCAGAGCAGTCGGGTCAGCCGATTGTCCGGTCGCCAACCCAATCTCAGTGATACCCTGCGCTTGCAACTCCGTCGCTAGATACCGAGCCGTATCAGCGAATTGAGTAAAAATCAGCACCTTTTCCGTAGGGTGTTGCTGTTGTAGCAAATCCACCAGTGCTACCAGCTTTCCATCCTCAAGCGGGTTCCAATTTCCCGCCAGTTGCAAAATACCGATCAACGCGGTGGCATCTTGCTGAAGGTTCTGCCGCAACTCTGGGCGGAATAGATTGGCGCGTATCCACTTAAACCGACGGGGGTATTGCTCTCGGTACAAGCGATAGATCTCCGCTGCCCGTTGAGCCATATGTTGGTTGGCATGCCCTTCAGGCGTAGCATCCTGCTGCGGGTCAATATCTTCTTCATCCACAGCCTCAGTTGTCTCGTCGGAACTTTCCCAGTCCTGACTCAAGAGCGAATCCTCGTCTTCATCGTTGCCCACTTCATCCAGCAAAGCGGCATCCTGAGTGCCAATGGGTAGGAGGAGATCGTGGGCGATCGCATGGAGATACACATAATTCCGCAGAATATGTCGCTCCAACGACTGGATAAAGGCCGCACCGCTACTCTCCAATCGCTTAAACAAATTGGTACGGCAAAACCCCATCAACCGCTGCCCTGCATGGGAAAGATTGGCTAACAACTGTTCTTCCTCAGCGTTAGCAATAGGGCTGGGCTGGGGCGCAATGTATAACCCCAAGCCATACCGAGGCAAATTGAGGGCATTGATCACATCCACCACGCGATCGGCATACAACCGAGCATAGGGATCGTGGGGTTCGACCATGGTGAATCGAACAGTCTGAGGACGACGGATCGGAAAATAGGATCGCCGCCCATCGGCAAATTCCAAATAGTAACGTTCCCCATCCTGTCTGGCGTAGGTATTTTTGATAAAACTGCGCGTCCGCCGCACCATGTAGCGACTCATCAACTGCTGCCAGTCTTCCGGTTCAGGGCTTTGCTCAAATGCCAAGAGCGATCGCACCGGGCTAGTGCTGTGCCTGCGCCGAAACTGCATCTCACCACCAATGCTGCGAATATAGGCTTCTGGCTTGATTCCCAAGTCTTCATCAGGGCGCAAAAACAACTGCAACTGAGCCGACAAGTCCAGATAGGTCTTGTTATAAGGTGTTGCCGTTAACAAAATACACCGACTGCCGCTCTGCTCAATGTAGTCTTTAATCGCTTGATACCGCTTACCCTCCTTGTTTCGCAGGTTGTGACTTTCATCAATCAGCACCAACCGAAACCGCGCTGGGACATTGGGCAATTCCTGAATCGCTCGGCTAATCGGAACCACCTTGCCCCGCAAGCCGTAGCGGTCGATATAACCCTGCCACATTTTTTCCAGGTTTTTTGGGCAGATAATCAGGGTACTGGTGCCGTAGTCTTCCTCGCAGAGATGGGCGATCGCAGTTCCCACCAAGGTTTTGCCCAGCCCCACTACATCGCCAATGATCACCCCATTGCGCTTGCTGACATGGTGCGCGGCAATTTGCACCGCTGCTTCCTGAAAGGGCAACAGTCCAAAATTAGCAGGAGCACGATACTGACTCAACCCATCCCGCGCTTCCTGAGACAGGTGATAGGCCATTTTTAGGTAGACAAAATAGGGCTTGAGCGATCGCCCCGCCCAGCTTTCGTCGATAATTTCCGCTAATTGCGCCGTAATATCCAAGCAAAAGCGATCGTCCCAGCGCTCCTCAAACCACTGCTCCAACTTACTGGTATCATCCCGATCCACCACTTCCACATTGAGCTCACCCTGGGATCTCAGTCCAGAAAGGGTCAGATTGCTGCTGCCCACATAGCCAATGATGGGCGTGGCTCGATCGCGGCGATAAATCAGATACAGCTTGGCATGGAGAGGATGGCGTAAAAACAACTTGACCTGCAATTTGTGGGCGAGGAGTTGCGATCGCAACCGCCGCAACCCCTCCTCATCGGCAGCACTGGGGGCACCATAGGTTAGTTGCTGACGAAACTCCTGTGCCATCAAAGTTTGTAACCGAATCGCCTGCCCCTGATCAATCCGCTCTGGCTCAACCCCGATTGCTAACGCCTGCCGTAATTCCTCCTTCGGCAAACGGTACATCCCCACCAGCAATCGACAAGCCTGCCCCTCACCTCCCTCAAATTGCTCAATATCGGCATCAATTTGTCGCCATCCCCGCAAGTTGAAATAGCCGACACAAAAATCAGCCCGGTAGGCCTGCTTCAGGTAATGCTGCAACTCCGGCAGGATAGGTTGCTCGATATTGTCGTAAATACTGGACATGGGTTTTATACAGAGCAGGATTTTGGGCTGATGTAATCAATCATATCCGGCAGGTTTTCAATTGGCTAAACGCTACCCGTTGCCCTAACGAGAACCATGAAATGCAGTTTTAACAATACCCACACCCTGAATTTTCAATACCAACCAGAAGTCCTCAAGCACCATCCCAACAGATAATCTAAGCGGCACAACGTTGCCCATCACCCGCAGCAGATAACCTCTCGATCCAAGGCAATAACCTCCTGGCGGTCGGGTGCAAGCGGGTTGTTATGCTGGCGGCAACTGGTCATACAACTCTGGCTCAACATCAGCGACTTTAGCTAGTACAGCCTCATATTTTGCTCGATCGCCACGGCTGGCACGCTCCTGCAAATATCCTTCAGTCGTTAATGCTGAAATTTTCTCGGCAACTGCTAGGGCGATAAACTGGTCGAGCGAAACCCCGTCCTGCTCGGCAAGGCTCTGCAAGCTTTTATATAAGGAGTCGGGTAGCTGGATGCTTAACGTGCTCATGACAGTCCTCCAATAGATTCCAGGAAACTGGCCGGGGTAACGGCACTAACTCCAAATCGCTCAATGCCTGCAAAATCGCGGATATTGTATGTCACTACGCTATCACACCCCGCCTTAACCGCTAGTTCCAGTACCATGTCATCTTTTGGATCAGGTAAGAAAGGCCGCCAAAGGAAGAAAATCTGGTGATGGGTCGCAACAGCGCAGTGAAAATCCAAGAAATCTTGTATATCTGAGGCATTAATGGCTAGATTCGGCAGTTCCCGCAATAAAACCTCTTCATACTCCAGAACTAGCGGTACAGAAAGATTGATCTTAAACTGCTCGCTACCAACCAGTGCCAGTAGACGAAAAGCACTCCCGTTTCTAGATCGTAGCCCAGCAACAACGACATTTGTGTCAATCACAATTTGGGAGATGGGCATTGGCGGCAAAACCAAAGGTGTTTACTGGTAACCCACCAATGTTACCGTCTACCCAGTTTCCTGTAGGCAGGTGAGCCTATTTGACTAAAGAAGTTAAGGCAAATCTCCACATTTCATCATTAAGTAAAAATATGTAAACGAAAGGGGGAGGAAAATTGCGGCTAACCCAGCAGAACCAAGGTGCCAAGCGCTTGCGGAATTGCCATCTTGATAAACCTCTAGTTTCTCGTATACTAAAGCTGAACTAGGATCAGAATTAGAAGTGGTAAAAGAAGCAACCAGCCCTAGGATTAGAAAAGTGGTTCCCAACCCCAAAAAAATTAGAGTAAAAATACCCCTGCAAAACATGTCCCAAGATGAGGGGTATTTATCTTTGTCAAATTCAGACATAGTAATTCTCAAATCAAAGAACTCTTAAAGCCAAGCTTTTAAGCTTTTATTCGAACTTATTAAGCAAATCAAACTTAGAGGTTGTTTGAAAAGCCAAAGAGAGTCTCAAACTATACCTATGGAGTAGGATGATCACCGCAAAATTCAGTATTTTGGTGACCCTGTGGCAGCGAACTATACCTGGGACAACCCTTTTCAAACAACCTCTTAGACTAGTTTGAGTAATCCCAAGTTTGTCCAGAACCTCCACAGGTATTGCAATTAATTTTCCCCCAAGTACAAGAGGAGCAAGTAACCCTGCCTCCATTACAGTTCCAGCTACATGAAACAGTGCCACCAGAACATGAAGAACACCGCTCATAACCGGAGGTATTCCAGTCACTTACTCTTACATATCTTTGTCCACTTCCTCCGCAAGAGCTACATGTAAGTCGACTTTTGCCACCACAGTAATAACAAGCTACACTGCCTGAACCATTACAGCTATTACAAGTCTGCTTCCCGGTTCCAGAACATGCAATACATTGTCTTTGAGCCACAATTCTTTCCCCATTGAATCTGCTTAAGTCAAGTTCAAACCCAGATAGCTTATGTTTTCACTTGTATAAACCATTAATCCGGAGAGTTTTTAGGGTATCAACTTAAGCCGGGACAGGTTGACTGTTCCAGGGATTGGGCTGTTGTGACGAAGACGACCGTCTAGGCCTGGGTAATTCCGTAAAGGTACTGAATACCGACTCAAAGAGGTCAGGAAAGAGATGGCCAAAGAGGCGCTGAGCGGCGGTCGTTCCATCCGGGCGCTGAAGGTCAAAAT